>JACPCD010000024.1 GCA_016179955.1 Candidatus Woesearchaeota archaeon
CCTTTGGTGGCTTCTTTCGCCCGCTTTTTTGCTTCGGGCTTCTTCAATCCTTTACGGATGAACTCTTCGTAATCAATCTTAGTGGCAATGCCTGGGGTGTCCACCAGTGAAAACGTCAATTCTTTCCCTTTCTTGTTCTTGATGCTTACCTGTTCTTTAACGTTGATTTCCCTCGTTTCGTGGGCAATGTGGGAAACCGAGGACATCTCTTCCCCCAGCCAGTCCTGGCAGATGCGGTTGGCTAAGGTTGATTTGCCGCCATTGGGGGGCCCATAGAGGCCCAGCTTGACATGGTTTCTGGTGCTGAAGACATTGAAGGAAAACTTCTTCCAAAAGTTCTTAAAAATATTCTTGACCATCCTCTTTTACCGACCCCTATTTATAATGCATCTTTCGCACCTGCTTATATAAAGTTTTTGGTGGTGGAGTGGGTATTCTGGAAAGGATTAAATTCTTAGACAATACCTGCTTTTAACAGAATAATTTATAAGCAAAGTGTTCTTCATTCCCCCTATGCAAACGGCACTGCTGCTCATCCTTATCATCATTGGAAACCTGGCCCTGTACTGGGTATTCTTCGGGCAGAAGAGGTTCCAGCAAAAATTGCACGAGCAATCGCCAGACCAAAAGAATTGACCATGGCCGAACGCAGACTTATCGTGGATCACCTGAAGTTTAGCTATGAAGGCTTGTTTAATGCCAGCGAACTGTATAGCGTCATCTCTACCTGGTTCTTTGAAAAGGGCTGGGACTGGCATGAAAAGATCAACCAGGAGCAGGTAACTCCTGACGGCAAACAGATCCGCATCGTGCTGGAGCCCTGGAAAAGCTCTACCGATTACTATAAGCTGGTGATGCACATCAAATTGAATTGCACTGATGTAAAGGACGTGGATGTGGAGCATGAAGGAAAAACCCTCCGGCTGAACCAGGGATTAGTGCGGATAACGTTTGACGGTTACGTCGTGAGTGATCGGAAGCATTACTGGAGCAAGAAGCCGTTCCTATGGTTCCTCAGCGTGCTCTCTCAAAAGTATTTTTTCAGCGATCACTTTGCAAAACTGGAAGACTGGATCAAGAGTGATGTGGATGATTTGCATACTAAAATAAAGAATTACTTGAATGTATTTAAGTACACCTACCATGCCTAATGGCAAAACACGAATAGCCCTCCCCCCAAAATATACACCATGAGCCTATAAATACAAACACAAATGGTAGATACCCAATACGAAAAGGACCTGATCATCAACAACCGGGAGTTAAAGTATTCTGGAATCTTCAAGGCTGAGGAGTTATTTGCGGTTATCAACCGGGCGTTAGAGCAGAAAGGATATACCAAACGGGAAAAGAAGACCGAAGAAACGGTGATGGAAGGGGGTAAAAGAACCTATGTAGAATTGCGGCCATTCAAAGAAAAATCAAATTATACCCTGCTGATGATTAAAATCAAGATAACCTTGAGCGATGTAACTGAAAAGGTGGCAGAATTGCACGGCCAGAAAAAGAAGTTTCAAAAAGGCGATATTGAGATTGTCTTTGATTCCTGGCTGATGACCGATTATGAAAGCAGATGGGGTATGAAACCCTGGGTGTTCTTCTTCAAAGGAATTATCAACAAGTTTGTCTATACGTTCCCGCTGCAGGCTGGCTTTGAGAATGAATTGGTGAGTGATACTGCGTTTATCTACGCACAGATCAAGAAGCTGTTGAGTTCGTATGGGCCAGAGAAGATGAAGCCAAAAAGTGAGCAGGAGATTCTCTCTGCCGTGGAAGAGGAGATGAGAAAAGAAGCTAATGTTGAAAGTTAGTTAACTGGAATAGTATTATCTCCGTTCATTTTCCAAGTGTTCCCAAAAATCTGGGCGGCGATGCTTTTCCCCATAATATTGCATCTTCATACTCTTCTCTCCCTGCGCATCCACAAAGTCAGGAAGTTTACTCTCAAACGCAGGCCGGTTTTCAATACTGTCATGGGCAGGATCATATAATTCAATGACTGGTAGGTACGGCAAGTTCTCCGCCTCTTGAGTCCGTTTCCAAGAACTTACGAGCATGTTCTCGGCATGAAACATCAAATCCAGGGTTGGCTTTTGCTTCTTCCAGCGGTCTTCTCCTTTGTAGAGTTCTATTCGAGAAACTAGCCATTCCCCCAGACAATCGTGGACATATGGAACAGCAGAAAAGGGCGTATCCCAAGATGTACGACCTGTAGAATATGGCACTTGGCCCATAATTCGACGAGCTAATTCATAGAGTTCTGGCTGCCCGCTTATTTCAGAGGTACAATAATGAGATAAATCACAATCGGGCTCTTTCATTGCTTTTACCGAATCCGGCAAATCATCCATAGAGAGAAACCCTGGCGTATATTTGAACACCTGCCGAAAATCAAGCCCTACCAGCACCAGGTCAATATCATCATACTTGGCTTTGGTTAACGAACTACCTACCACATAAAACCCACACGGTTTAAACAACTCTTTTTTTCCAGTGAAATAATTCGTGCAAACATCGAGCATCTGCCGCAATTCGTCCTGCAACGGCGAAGGAAAACGCTCCAGCCAAGCGGTAAGGGAAGGATACATTTTATTTAACTATTTCTCCCCACAAGCCAGCCGTCCCTGCTTTTGTGATCTTTACCGTGAGTATATCACCAAGATTATAATTACTTTCTACAGTAACGGGTTTGTAGCTGCCATTTCGGCCCAGCCATTGCGTCTCACTTATTTTCTCTTCCACAATGATCTCACCCTGCCAGCCCCGCCAGCGCTCATTCTGCAGCGTGGAAATGTTGGTAAAGATGTCGTTCAACACTTTTAGGCGGCGAACTACAGTCTCGGCTGGGGGCAACTTACTCTTGCCCTTTCCTGATTTTGGAAGCAGGCCATGAAAACGAGAGAACGCCGCTTCATCCGGAGACAATGTTCGCAGCAACGTCAAGGTCTGCCAGTGGTCTTCCTCAGTTTCTCCGGGAAAGCCAACTATGATATTTGTTGCTATGGTAATCAGAGGAACGCTTAGTCTCACTTCATCAACATACCTTGAAAATTCTTCCACAGTGCTTCTGTTGGGTATGCTTTGAAGAATACGATTGCTGCCAGACTGGAGGGGAAGATGCAGGAATCGAAACATTTTGTCATGGCTCAGCAAAGGAAACAATTCCGCTTTGATCTTTTGCAGATGCACGGGATTGCCCCGGCTAAGACGTATCTTGAATGTTCCAGGCAGACTGGTCAATTCTTTCAGCAGGACGGGCAACGAAGTACCCTTATCCAATCCATAGCCTAAAGTGTCCTGGCTGGTGAGCCAGAACTCTTTAACCCCTTCTGTAAGTGCTTTCCCGGCTAGAGCAACTATCTCCGACACCGGATACGATGACAGCATGGCCGGAGTCTCTTTAATCTGGCAAAAGGTACAGGCAGTGGCGCAACCGCGGGTGAGCGGAATGATTTCAAGGAACGGGTTCCTCCGCACTTTGGGAAGCGTCAACAGCGGCGCTTCCTCAATCCCCAAGAGCGTAATGATGTTGTTATGGAGAGCCTCCTCGACTGCCTCCACCATATGATGAATCTGCCCGCTGGAAAGCACCGTAAATCCTTTTAATTCCTCTATCGGCGTCTGGGGCAGGCAGCCGGCGATAATGATTATCTTGTAAGGATGTTTTTGTTTAATTTCCCTCATTTTACCAAGAAAAAGACTCGCGGCTGGCTCGGGAATTGAACAGGGATTAAAAATGACGATGTCAGCGTCCTCAATGGTTTCTTTCCATTCAAACTTGGCCTGCTGCAAGAGTCCAGCGATCCGCTCGGCATCGGCAAAGTGATGGGTACTGCCAGATATTTGAATGCAAAACGAGGTCATGCCTCATTTTAGAGTTTGGAAATATATAAAGATTATGAGGCTGAACAATTCTCGTGAGAAAGCCGTACCGGCAACATTAAACTATTTTTTCACAACCCCAGCTGCTTCAGCACCAATTCCGGCTGGAATTCCTGCAGATCACCATACTTCTGCCCTACGCCCAAGAATAAAATCGGTTTTTTAATAGTATACGCAATGGATAATGGCGCACCGCCTTTCTCATCCACGTCTGCCTTGGTCAAGATACACCCATCCAAATCCACCAACTCATTGAACTGCCGCGCCTGCTCAATGCAGTCATTTCCGGTGATGCTTTCCCCCACAAAAATCTTTAAGTGCGGTTTAGTTACTCTGATAATCTTCTCCAGTTCCGCCATAAGATTGGTGTTAGAATGCAAACGACCAGCAGTATCAATCAAGACCACATCAATTTTATTCTTCTCAGCATATTTTACGGCGTCAAAAGCAACCGCAGCTGCATCTGAACCGTACTCATGCTTGATCATCTTTACTCCTAATTTATCAGCATGCTCCTCCAGCTGCTGGATAGCGGCAGCCCGAAAGGTATCGCAGGCCGCCAAGACGATGGACATCTTTTTCTGCTGCAGATAATAAGCTAACTTAGCGATGGACGTCGTTTTTCCACTGCCATTGATGCCAAAGAAGGCGATGATGAAAGGTTTTTTGGAAGAGATAGTCTGCATGAAATCTATTTTTTCAAATGACACTATTTCCTGGAGTGTCCGATGCAAGGTTTCCCTGATTTTTGTTTCCACATCCCGGGGCAAGGGCTTTTCTACTAACTCCTGTTTTAAGTCGTCCTTGATCTTTTCGATGACTGCCACGGAAACGTTGTTTTCCAGCAAAGCGACTTCTAACTCCCAAAATAAGTCATTGAATTTTTCAGCGGATATCGTTCGGGTAGTGATGGCTTCTTTCAGTTTTCCAAAGAAAGACTTTTTTTCTGATGGCGGAGGGGACTCACTTTTGATGGTGGGAATTACTTTTTCAGTCGTTATTGGTTTTTCGGCAGGCTTCTGTTTTTCTTTCTTTTCTAAGAGTGCTTGTTTTGGTGGGACTTCAGGTTTTACGTTGTGAATCTCTTTGACTTTCTCCTTTTTCTTTTCGATTACTTTTTGCGGCGGGGATTCTTTTTTCTCTTCAAGGGGCTTCTCTGGCAGAATTACTTTCTCCTGCGCTTCCTCTTCCGCCTTCCTGGAAAAGATCGACAAAGCGCTCTTCAGCTTCTCCTTAAGTTTGCCGAACATCTTACTTTTGCTCCACCTCTCGGTATATCTTCATGGCCTGCGCCGTAAGCTCCTGCAGCTGTTGATCTGCTGACGCTGCTCTCTGCCCTATCATCTTTTTCTGGGCAGCAAGCATAGCCGCCACTTGTGGGATAGTCTTTTCAACGGCCACCTCTGCCCCTACATTTACGAGCAGCGTCTGAGTCTCAAGTATATTTCCTTTTACAAAGATGCCGTTAGCAAGAGGCGCCAGAAATTCATGAGGCGCGTTGACGTGAGCCAATTGCTGCACCGCGTCAATGGAATTATCCACTTCCTGCCGCTGCTGATGTAAGAATTCGAGATGTTCCGTCAACTGCTCGATCTGCTGCTGCAAGAGCTGAAAGTGCTGGTACTGCTGCTGAAGATCTGATTTGTTCATAGTTTTTTCTTCAGTGCAACCAAAAATCGCTGGTAAGCAGCCTGGTTCCTGAGAAAAGGCAGATCCATCTCCTTCATCCGATAGATGCCACTGAGTACCGGCGAATTAAGGATGGAAAGATTTTTCTTGTCTTTCTTCAGATGGGCTAGTTCCTGCCCCACCAATGCTTTCAGTATAGCTTTTTCTCTGCTGGTTAAGGCCATACATTACAAGAGATAGAGTCGTTTTATAAGGTTTTTGCTGGAAAACAGGTATCTATACTCACGGACAAAATTATATAAGCAATAGTTGTCCGCTCGTAATAACGAAAACCGCACTAATCTCCAACCTAAAAGTGAGGTATTTAATCGTGCGGTTTTCGGGATAGAAAATTGTCGAACTAAAGTATAAAGTATTAAACTTAGACAATTTTCTATAAGCAAAGAGCCTGTTTATTGTTTAATTATTAGTGCTCTTTGCTATATAATAGACTCTCGAAAAACATAAATAGGGTACTCTTCTTAAACCCGTTATGAGTAGCCAAACCAAGCTGCTGCTGATACCCTGTTCTGGCGAAGAGACGGCCACACTAGCTACGAAGATTCATGATGTTCTCCAACGGGATTTTGGCCTGGAAAACCAGGTAGAGCTTTTGCACAGCCAGCTGAGAAATAAAGTGCCCCTGGACACGCCAAAAGCACACCGACACCCTTTAGTAGGAGATTATTTTCCCGATGCAGAAGTTCAGGTGGATATTGGCAGCAATGAGCTTAAAGATGTGGTCCGGGGAAAACATGTGGTGCTGATTGAACATCTGCTCACCCCTTATAGAAAAGGCAGCGATGGTGAAAATGTCTCAATCAATGATCACCACATGACTGTACGCGGATTTCTGGACGTCATTGGGAATGTGGAAACCATTCAGCGAACGCTTGTTGCTCCATATCTTACATACGTTCGCTCACACAGCGTTGAAAAATACAAGAAAAGCGGCTTTTTCCAGTTTGATTCTTTACGGACTACGTTAATGGATTACCAGAAAGGTGGTTTAAATGCACTCATTGCAATAGATCCCCATTCCTTGCTCTCCGCCCAGATTGCAGAAGAGTTAGGAATAGATTTTCATGCCGTGAATCCCTTCCAGTCCGGACGAGCCATCAATCCGCTGAAGTTAGGCTTGTCCGGCAAGAAAGCCCATGCCATCCTCAAACGCCTGCGTCCATTTCAGGAACGGTTTGCCCAGCTCGGAAGACAAAACCAACAGTTATATCTTGTATCTGTTGACGATGGCACGGAGCATAGAGTCGAGAACTTTACGGAAAGGGCCCATGGTCGTCTTTCTCCGGAAAAAGCGTACGCCCGGCTAGCATACCATGGGAAAGAACGCCTTTCCTATGGGAACTCGGCAGTGTGGTTCAAGCCTTTCAGCCCAATACAAGAAAACTCTATCGATAAAGAAGGCACGTTTATCATCATTGATGATATGTTCGCTAGCGGCGGAACAGCACAGAAGGTGGCAGAGCTTTACAAAAAGCAAGGGGCAAAGAGAGTGGAAGTCTGGACTAGCCATGCCGTCACCATGCCCGCGCAGCACGAGAAAGCAAATGACCGGACGTATATTGATCAAGTAGTGTGTTTAGACACGGTGCCGCAGCATCCGAATTTAAAGATAGAATTTATTCCCGCGAGCGCTGACTTATTGGCTGCAGAAATATATAAAACGCATCAGAAGCTGGTCGCGTCCCGCTGAACGCGGGACGTAATCTTTATAAATAACAAAAATTTGACAGCAACCATGCAAATTAACTTAGAAGAACTGGCTTCTTTTTTGGTGAAAGCAAAAGTTCTAACGTACCCGACGAATGGAAGAGATGCCCCACCACAGCGGCCTCATTTTCGGGAACTGGAGTACCATGAAGGAGAATGGGATTACCGCGACAGTTATGCTGGATTCTATCGCTTTCAAGGGCAGGAGGTTGTCCGTTTCCGTGGGAAACCCGTCTGGGCTATGGGGTATAGCGGCGGGATGGGCAAAGAATACCACGGACAAGTGGAATTGGCTGCACAAACTTTTTCTTTCCTTAAGAAAGCACTGGTGGGCGTCAATGAAACCGCGCCTTTTCGCGGCCCGGCGGTTGTTTCCGAGGAAATTTCAGGAAAGAAATGGGATTATGAAAATGCTGCTGAGGGAAACATTGAGTTTTTCTCTGGTATGGAACGCATCCTTCTGGCAGGCAAGGAAATCTACCGCGTGCATTATATGGGGGGCGGAATCATTTCCCGCTGAGTAAAGAAGATATCACATAAAAATATTAAAAAGAGTGAATCAAATGAAAGTTGTTTCTGAATTTAAGGAATTTCTCAAAGAATACAAAGTGTTAGCACTGGCTATTGCCTTTGTCATGGGGGCTGCTTCTACCGCCATGATTAAGTCGTTAGTAGACCAAATCATTATGCCGTTAGTAACCCCTTTTGTTCCCGGCGGCGCATGGAAGACGGCTGCTTTTTCCTGGGGACCATTTGTTATTGGCTGGGGCCAGTTCCTGGGAGAACTGATCAACTTCATTATCATCGCCTTAGTGGTATTCCTGATTGTCAAAAAATTGATGAAAGAAGAGAGCGAGAAGAAGTAATTTTTATTTATTTTATGGTTTAATTTAAATGGGTTATTTTTACTAGTAAAACGAAAGCTCCGGCGTCTTTTCATCAACCTGCACCGATCTCTTTTCTACCTCTTTAAAGTGATCTTTCGTCCCTTTGCCGCTCAACCCAGTCTGCGGCGTCCGTTTCCAATAGTCTTGAGATGTAAACTCTTCTCCACTATTAACGAGCTGATGCCATTTCTCAAAATCAATCCAGGTATGCCATATTCCATTCACTTTATACTTCCGATGGGCAAATAAAACTACCCGCGAGGGTATATGTTCCGACACGATCTCATAGTCCGGCAGAAATTTCACCAATTCTTGACAGAACTCTACTACTTCTTCATGCAAAGGCATGTTCTCCCGCTGCAGGTTCTCCCGGCTTGAGCCAACGTGCATGTAGGATTTCACTTCAAGGAAATCCGGAGTTCCTTTCATGATCATCTGGGCATACTGTTGATGCATCTGCATGTTTACATCTTTAATCATAGTAAGCCGAATACACGTGCGCTGTTTCTTCCGTGACAGATAGACTAAACTTTGATTCAACCGCTCCCAATAATCGGGGAATAACGGCAGGTCTACTTTTTTAAGCAATTCCTGTTCCGGCGCATCCAGGCTGATGTATAACTGAGTCACTGGCTGCAGATTTTTAATTGCGTCCGGATACGTTGCATTGGTAACCATAAATGTAGAGATATGCTCTTGATTGAAACGGTTGAGCAGTTCGTTCATCTTAGGATACGTAATTGGTTCACCCGTCAGCGATAAGGCCACATGACGAACGTCCCGTGATTTCTGGTATGCTGCTTTGTTTGCGGTAGGCGAGCCTTTAAATCCCACCAACAATTTATGATGTGCTTCGACGCTTTGGGTGAAGATAGTTTCTGGTTCGTCCACATCCCATTTCCATTCTTTCCCTACCGGCGCTTTATAGCCTCGCCAGCAGAACGTACATCGGTTGGCACAACTAATGGAGGTCGTCATCTGCATGCATTGATTGCTCATGATGCCATAGAATTTAAGCTTGTAGCAGCCACCTTGCCCTTTAATCATGTTCTTAGTCCAGCCGCAGGTCTTGACAGCGGAATGGCTGCCGATGATTCTATATTGCTGCTTTTCCAATTCGGCAATGGCGGCGGGGGTTAATTGCTGCATGACTAGGTTAAAAGCTGATTATTTAAATACCTTTTGAGCAAGAAATCGACACCATTTAGGGTGAGGAGATTAATTCCTGTTTGATTCTTTCTCTTGCCGTGAAACCCAGTATCAATCGCCTTGTTTCTTGCTGTAAAAATTCCAGCGAGGGAATGACAAAAAATCGGGGCTGCTCAAATGAGTAATTGTAATCTGCCGCGACAACTTCCTGCATACTGAAAGGCCGAATAAGTGCCTTTCCACTAAATGCATTCGTTAAATCTTTTATTCCCCCCAGTAGCCCGGCGCCAAACGCCTTGATTTCACCGTGTTCCAAGATTAACCCATATTCAATAGTGTACCAATACAAGCGATTGAGGCTGGTCAATTCCTGGTCTGTTGCAAAAGCAGCGGCAATCCCGATGTGTCGCTGGAATTGGTTCAATTCCGGATGTGTAAACAGAGGTACATGCCCCAGCACTTCATGAATAATATCTGGCTCCGGCGTAAATTCTGGGTTGGAGGAGTGTCGAATGTATTGGGTACATAGCATGATGTTCTGGGCCAATTTGAGCAAAAACTCCCGGGGCTGCACTAAGCCGTGGATTGGCTCCAGGCGGAAACCATTCAGGGTCTGCAATTGGGCACTTAATTCCCGAATTTGTGGAATTACCTCCTGACTGATTCTTATCTTCTTCCATCCTTCCTGGTACCAACTACACGCCCATTGTTCATGAAGCGGTTTTAGTTTCTGTACAACCTGCTGCCACACCTTATTTTCTTCTTCGGTGTAATCGACAAGCGGGATTTGCCGACTCGCAGAATCCTGTTGATGAAATGTGATTGCCGCAGCGGTTATCTCTTCCCTTCTTTTTCTATAGGTTACATCATGTGCGCCGGGGTGATTTAGGTCGAGGATGGGGAGCGTCGTAATGAGCAGTTTTTTTTCAGCCATGGTTACCTCCAGATAATGCTGGCAATGATTCCTAGAGCCATCACTGTGAGTGGTGTTTTTTGAGGAATGGCTGCACCAAATAATAGTAGCGCAATCGATAATACTGCAGTTGCCCCTGCTAACTTTAGAATGGAAAAATTAACGAAAACGCCCAGTTTCGTCCCCACGACCGCTGCCAGAACTAGAATTATGGTGGCGATGATGCCGGCAACGATGCTGGTTATCATTCTCTCCCGTAAAGATCCCTCTAATGTTGCAGCAGTCAGGATGGCCCCGGGCCCGGCAAGGAGCGTCAACGCAAAGACCGGAGCCATAGGTAAAACTAAAAGCCCGCTGCCTGCTAAGGTGATGACATGCCCATCGAACGAAGGCATCGACAAGAGCGTTACAAGGTCTTTGAGTGTGGTCTTCTTCGCCATTATTCTGTAAAGAAGGGGGGTTTCTTTATTAATATAACTGAATATTATCCCAATAAATACCGGAAGTATTATAAATAATTGAATATTATTCAGCTTTATGAAAGATATAGCTCCAAAACTAATCCCCCTGCTGAAAGAAGGGTACTGTACACCGCAAATTTCCCAACTCGCGAAGAAGCTGAAACAACCGTCTACCACCATCCATTACAATATTAAAAAATTAGAAAAAGAAGGGGCGATTAAGAGCTATAAAGCAGTGTTTGATTATAAAAAAATCGAGGAGGGATTCTGCATCTATGTCCTTATCAGCTTAGCTCCAGATGAATATGGCAATCCCGAACGGATTGGGGCAGATTTAGCGAAACATCCCGGTATCGAGAGCGTTGATATCTGCACCGGAGACTGGGAATTAGTGTTAAAAGTGCGGGTAAAAGATCAGGATGAATATTTTACCTTTCTGAAAACAGTATTATCCCGAAAAGGATTAACGAAAATAAAGAGTTTGACTTCTTTAAAGCAATTGAAGACAGAGTTTGTGGAGATATGACGGACTCCACCGGCCCTTATGACTGTTAGAGATATTACGTAAAGATTAAATTACTCGTAAATCTTTTAAACCCAAAAGATATTCTTTAGAGTATGCCACCGAAATGCCCCAAATGCAGTTCCATTAACGTAAAGATTATAGACCCAGACTTAATGCTGATTCATTGCCTTAAATGCGGCTTCAATGAACTGGAGGAAGACGTGGTTCCAGTGCTCAGGAATACGCAGCGGGAGAAAGAAAAACACACCCCTTATAAAACAGGAGGAGCACGACGAATACAGCATGGTTAGGTCGCTGGAAGGGAAGCATCCCCAGTACTATGAAGCCATCCTGCAGTTGCGCGACCTTACCTCGAACGTGGTTGAATTCGTTGATCAGGAAATCGCCCGGGCCGCTATCCCCGTTGCTAAGTTCAAGAAAGTCACCAATGGATATGATTATTATTTGGCGGATAATAGTTTTACCAAAGCCTTAGGCAGAAAACTTCAGCAGCAGTTTGGCGGGGAATTAGTCCTTAGTTCGAGCCTCTTTGGACAGAAAGATGGCAAAGAGATTTACCGGGGCACGGTCTTGTTCCGGCAGGCATCTTTTGGAAAAGGGGATACGGTTGAATACCGCGGTGAGGAGTATACTGTGGTGGTGTTGGGGAAGGAAATAATATTGCAGCAGAGCACGAGCGGGAAGCGAATTCATTTGAAATACCGGGAAATGGGGAAGATTAAGAAGGTTTAAAGCAGCTTCCGTTTCAACCGGGGAATTTCTTTTTCCATTGCTTTTTCTCCAATCTTGATAAATCTGGAAACCTGATTAAAATCACCCCAGCCCAAGCCATCAAACGACGGGCTTACTAAAATATCAACTGCGGCATGCTCAATCCGCTCCCGAGCCAGGTTGTTGGTTAACACACCTACCGTATCGTACATCACCTGAGTAATGGAAGAACGTTCCTTCCCGGCAAGAATGCGCAGTACTTTAGCCGGATAGATTATCTTATCAAACAGCCACATGGAAAGCCGCCGCAGAAAATGAGGCCAGCGTTGCGGAAATAGATAATTTTTTATGTTGAAAAGCTCGACAATGACAAATTTCTCCTGCATCTCTTCAAAAAAACTTTTCCCTAGAACTACAGGATGAGCAACGGTCTTTTCCTTCCGGTATAAGTCAACGGCAATAATAATATCCGCACCCATTTCCTTAACTATATCAAAAGGCGTCGGATCAGTAACGGCGCCATCAATGTAAAGGCCATGGTCAAACTTCAGCGGTGGAAATACACCAGGAATTGACAATGATGCCCGCACGGCCCTGGCGACATTGCCTTTCGAAAAGACTACTCGCTCTTGGGTCGAGAGATTATATGCTACGACATTCAAGGGTATGTTTAATTCATGAAAATCCTTATGGCGCACCAGTTTTCGAATCTTTTGCTCCACCAACTCCGGCTCCAGCAATCCCGATTTTGGCACGGTAAAATCAACAATATTCTTCCAGTCAGTAGTTTTGGCGACCTCTTCCAGCTCGTCCGGAGAGAAACCGGCGGCGTACGCTGCTCCAATAACTGCGCCAATGGAGGTTCCGGCAATGTAATCGGGAGCGAGGTTATGTCTCTGCAGGGCTTTCAGTATGCCGATATGCACTAATCCTTTGGCTCCGCCAGCACCTAAGGCCAAGCCTATTTTCCTCTTTTTTCCTGTCATTCGCGCTGTTGCCGATACTCTCGGACAATATCCTGCACCATGCTCCGGGAGTTTAATTGCTTTTCGATGCCTTCCCGCTCCAGCAGGGCAAAATAATCGTTCTCCAGAAGCATAGTTCCCGGGAAATGCACTGCCTGAAACTGAGCTTGAATTGTTTTGGATAGTTTCACCGGTGAGATGATAATGACGCCCCGGCCGGTAAGTTGGTCGAGCACCCTCTGGGAAAAAATAGTTGGATTTTCCACCCAGAGCACATCATTATCAGCAACCTTAAGGATAGTATTCCGAGCCATGAACTCCCGGTAACTTAAGCTCTTCAGCTTTTTGACTAATTGGTATTGCTCCATCTTCTCGATGAATTGGTAGAGGCTGAGAATCTTATCATTCAGCTGTTGCATAAGCGAATGCTGCCCTTTCAGTTCCTTCTGCTGTAATGCTAATCTCTCTTCCTTAAAACGAAGCAGTTGATCGAGTTTCCGGTTGAAATGCTGGGATTGAAGATACAGGCGATGGTTTTCTCGCTCTATATCATTCATTCTTTGGCGCAATTCCTGCTGCCCTCGGCTCATGGCTTGTTTTTCTTCCTGGACGCGCTGAAGACGGCGATATAACTGCAGGAAATCTTTTTTATTGATTCTATCGTTCAGCGCCACTTCTTTGATAATGGTTTGCTCCGGCGAAGGCTTGGTGAGCATTTCTTTGATGAGCGTGAAGTTAAAATTCTCAGTCATGGCCAACCGCAGGAATTCTGATCCCACCTGGTGTAGCTGGTGAGCAGCAATAAATTCTTGAGCTTTTTGGATTCGGGGCTGATATCTTTTATAGGCACATAACGCTGCGGCCAAGCTGTCTTCATCATGATCACCTTTATATCCGACGCCTACCATGCGATGTTTTTCTTCCCGTTGCAGGTCTTCATCGGGAGAGGCGATAACAGCTCCCAGCTTTCGCGCACACTGTTCCACAAATGAGGGAATTTTTGCTTTGTCGGTGCTGACGATGATGGGCTGGCACACTTCAATGATTTCAGAAATCATCTGGGATAAAGATAATTCTTTGGCGGCATGAGACCGCAGGACCTTTCCGTCCAGATCAAGAATGGTATATGCAGAAGTGGTGCCGGGGTCAAGACCGATGATGGCTAATGGCCTCATAAGAGGAAGAAAGTAAAATGGAGTTAAAAAGGTTAGCCCACGATTTAATGGCTGGAGACCATAAATCTTAATAAATGTCTGTTAGGTCAGACAACTGGGGTATGGTTTTTAATGGAATTCAATCCACAGAAAGTCAATGAGGGACGCTTAGTTACCGCATTATCGTTAGAAGATAGAGTTCTGTCTAATGGAGTCCTGCCCAACTGCACTTTAGTGGAACGGGCTTCCCTGGTTAGGGGAATTATTCAAGGGTTGCTGGAGCAGGGAAACTGGCAGGAAGCAGTCAAGATGGTCTACCAGGATGGCAGCATTGTTCGGGGCTTGTTTGACGGGGACTGGGAAGAATTCCGACAGGATGTCCTGAAATCAGCACGGCAGAGGCAAGATGACTTTTTTTATGAAAGCACTCTTACTGCGCTCATGCAACATAAAGAAACAGAATTGGTCTACCAGTTAGCGATGGAACTTCCCCTGCGAGAAGATAATGCAGAAGAAATTATTACCTCTTTACGCAAGACAATTACGCCAGAACAACAAAAAATGGCCCACACCCATCTCGGAAACCGCTGGATGGCAAAGAAGGCATATCATAAAGCATATGACCAGTTTTCAAGAGCAGAGAATCCTGAAAAAATTGATCAACTGTATACTATGCTTCTAGAGGACCCTTCCATCGACACTATTGAAGTTCTTTTGTTAAGTGCACAAAATGGCACCGGTTCAAAACCAGAGAAAGTTACGGCAGCACTCCATAAAATAGTGCCTTTCTTTATTGCCGATCAACAGAAGAGTCGGCAAAGAAAAGAAGAATATTTCTCAATGTTTTATCCGACTTCTAAATCTGCACAGCTAGTATACCGGCTTCGTAAAGAGTTTGAAATTTCCCTGACTTCACAGGAAGAAGCAATATTTGATACCGCAGCAGTTAGGGCTCTTCCTTCCTACCAGGCCCAACAAATGGAAGATATAACTTTTTCGTTGCTCTGGGCACAGAGGCGTTATGCTGAATGCCCGAGAACTGCCTATCATATTTTTAGACGATTAGAGTACACGGGAAAGGAAAGAATAAGAGCAGTCAAAGCGGGTTTGGAAAAGAAATCAGTAACCGGAGAGCATATAGAGAAATTAAGTCCGGGGGAAGTAGAGGTTGCTTTGCTCCATGCCGTCTATAAGGATGTTCGGTTAGAAACTCAAGTTGCCATTGCTGCCCATCTCAAAGATGACGAAAAACTGCAATTCTTAAGCCGGACTTACGAGACGAAAAATGAGCACCATCGTGCATACCATCTCTGGATGCAAGGCCATGGAGATCTGGAAAATGCCTATATCACCGCCATCCGCCAGCATATGATTGACGAGCTGGTTCAAAAAGAGTATTTTAATTCTTACAATCTTTTTGACCTTCAAGATCGTCCCGGAGCGCTCCAGTTGTATCCTGTCGTACTGGAGAGAAAACCGGATTTAGCCTATCATTTGGCAAAAGGTCTAGAGGATGAATCCCTTCTTCAAAAGGCGCGGGAAGTATGTATGGCCCAAACACCAATAGCGGCATTAATATTTTTCAAGGAAGAAAAAGATTCAAAAGGTATAGAGATGGCGGTAGCAGCATTGGCAGATAGATTTTCTTTACCAGTATCTTTGGTGAAAGATTATATTTAATTTAAATAAGTTCTAAAAATTCTTCTTTCTTTAAACCAGCTTGCCTGATTATCTCCAGAAGGGTGCCACGATCTATTTCTTTGTGCAAAGGAACCACTGTTGTTTTAGTTCCTTCCGGAGTTTCCTTTTTAAGGATAACATGGCTTCCTTTTTGCCTGGCGGGAAGAAACCCTACTTTAGCCAGTATCTTAATGGTTTCTTTTCCAGAAATTCTAGGCAGCTTTTGCACTTTCATCAACGGCAAACCGCGCAATAATAGCTTCCTGTCCTTTAAACTCTTCCGGCAGGCCCATTTCCTCGATATGTAATTCCACTGCTTCTTTAAGATTACGCAAGGCTTCTTCTATGGTATATCCTTGGCTTACGACATCCACTTCCGGACATAAAGCCACGAATTGTTTCTCGCCTTTTCGGATAATGGCTGTAAATTCCATAACTTGAAGAAAGGATAGTTTGTTTATAAATTATTCTGTTGTTTGTATGCATTACGTTAGGTCTACCGACAGACTTATAATGTACGGTTCTTATTTACCCCCAGCAAAAATAATTCCTTCTTCATTTCCCTACCCCAATAATCTTTCTCCGCTCTTCAAATCCTTCGTCAACCTCATGCCAGTGCTGAAGCGTTTCCTCGCCTTGTTTCCAGCACAGAAAAACATCGCGCCCTTCAAAGCGGGAAAAGAAATCAACAATCCCCAAGTTTAGATCTTTCAGGACACAGCCTAATTTTTCCAGTTGCTCTAATTTCTTAAAGAATTGGTAGGATAGTTTGTGGAACTCCTTATTGAAGCGGGTTACCTGGCTAAAATTCTCAAAATTGTCATCCTCCACTTCCAATTCAATGGAATCTAACAAGTCCAGCGCTTCATGAAGGACTTGTAACTCTTCCAGCAATCGGGCTATTTTGGGGAGCTGGCGTTCCGCTTGCTCCCAAGAAACATACTTGGGGCTGTAATTTCTTTCCAGAGAATCATCCATGACAGCAAGTAGAGTAGATTATGTATTTAAATTTTGTTATCTTAAACCGGTTTATTATTCTTTCCGCAATATTTATAATCAACCCTGATAGTTAAGCACTATGCTTAAAAATAAAATAGTCTGGCTGGTGCTTTTTATTCTCTGCATAGCATTCGTCAGCGCCCAAAACAACCACCCTTACCACCTGAAAATATTGGCAGTGGAAGGAGAAGGCGAGCAGTTGAGCGGCAGCAGCGCGGATCTTTACCTGGAACTGAAAGAAGGTTCCGGCAGAGTCTTTCTGGAAACCACGCCACTTACGAAAATGGATACTCAAATCAGCACCAAGTTTGCCAAAGAAATCGCCTGCAGCCATTTCAAGTTAGAGTGCAGTCATTATGATTTTATTTTTACCATCCGCGCCCAGTCCAACATTATAGGCGGCCCCAGCGCAGGGGCAGCCATCGCGGCCTTAACGACCATAGCTATGCTGGACTTACCTTACCAAAATACGACCACCATCACCGGCACCATTAATTCCGGCGGCATTATAGGCCAAGTAGGCGGAGTCAAGGAAAAACTGGACGCCGCAGCCGACTCCGGGATGCATAAAGTCTTAGTGGCGCAGGGCTCAGGATTACAGCATCTGCCGATGAACCAGACGGTTAATTTGATTAATTATGCCAGCAACCGCAGTTTAGACGTGATAGAAGTGGAAGATTTAGATCAAGTTATTTTGCAGTTTACCGGAAAAAATCTAGACCATCAGCCTACAACGATTCCTGAAAACACCAGATATATTACCATCATGCATGGCCTGCAGGAACTTCTCTGCAATCGCACTCAGCAGATTGAGATGGAATTGGACGCAAAGGGCTTAAAACTGCCCCCCGAGGTCTCAGAAGATACACAGAAAAAGAAACGCGAAGCCCAAAATGCATCGGAGCATAACGATTATTATTCGGCAGCAAGTTATTGCTTTTCCGCCAACATAAATCTCAAGCGCCAGTACTATCTCGAGAGCAA
>JACPCD010000025.1 GCA_016179955.1 Candidatus Woesearchaeota archaeon
ACAATAATGAGAATACAAGAGAGTATATCCTGCCCGGCGGAATGACCCGGGTACGCCTCAACGAACGACCGGTGTTCTACGACGGAATGGAATATAAACGCACTCCAAAATATGGGGATCGGCGGCGAATAGACGCGGAGATAGAAATAAAGCTGTTTGAGGAAGAACCACTGTATCTCCGGCAAATCCTAAATACAGCGGGAACAGTTACGAGAGAGAAAACAGAACCCATTTCCTTGGATGAAGTTCTCAGCAAAGACTTCAGTAAGGATTCCTATGTTAATTGGACTATTGCCGAAGCTGAAAAGATGTAAATTCGTTGCCAACGGAAATTTTTTAATCTTTTTTTCTTTTTATTTCAACTTCCTTCGTAACCTGGTCAGCTCAATATAATCTTCCTTGCTGCCGCTGCCGTCTTTGCATTTAGCTTCCAAAGCGGTTAATTGCGCTTTCACGTCTTTCAGTCTCTTTTCCACATCACGTTTACCCATAGTCATAGGAATCACCACCGAGTATTCTTATATTTTGATTAGCGGCAAGGTATATAAAAGTAACGTAGGCAGAAACTATAACTTAATGAAAAGTGCAGGCAAATAATAGAAATTATGCCAACCCCGTCAATGGACCTACCTTACCTGCAATAATCTTGGCAAAGACCAAATCTGCGATGATAAAAGACACCAGCGATATAATCAGAGAAAGACCTCCGCCAAATGCAAACAGAAATCCCGCAATTATAAAATAGGTGAAGAAATAGATAACCACATCAATGATTAAACGCACTCCAAAGATCTTCATGAACAAAGTGCTGAAAGGAAACTTATCATAAAATTTCACCACTAAAACTGACGCGATAGCACCCCAAAAGGCGCCCCAGAACAATTCTTTGATTAAAGAATAAATGTACGTTATGCCAAAAAGTGAGCCAAATGAACCCCCGAGCGCAGAGCCCAACAGGCCGACCCACGAAACAGCCAGTGCAATGATACCGCCGACCCATCCAATCAGCCCGGCAACCAATCCTGCGATTAATCCCCACTTGAGGATTTGCATAAACACATCATTGGGAATACCCCAGATGCCGGTAGAAGGCTGATAGGGCGCTTGATATGGTTGTTGATACTGTTGCGGATAAGGCTGCTGGGGATATTGTTGAGTTTGTTGTATTGGTGGAATAGGCATGATAACATCAATAAACTTTACTATAAAAATATTTGCACTAATTGATTCATAGTAACTCTACGAATAATACCACTGATTATTTTCCCGCTGCTCCCGATCCTTCACCGAACCGGGCTTGTTGATGCGGGGACGATGCGACTGCAAATCCCGGCGTAACGTAACATTAAGATTCTTCAAAAAGAGATTCATCCCCTCCTCCATCGAAAATGGGCCCTGCAACGTTCCCTGCGTTGCCGGTTCCCCTGTAAAGACCATCAAACGGCTGGCAATCGAATCCAGAAACATTAAATCGTGGTCCACCACTAAAATGGTACTATTGCGCTCTTCGGTGAGATTGCGGATGAGTTTAGAAATCAGCAGCCGCTGCTCCACGTCCAGGTGCGCGCTGGGTTCATCAAGCAAAAAGAGATCCGCAGTTTGAGACAAGCAATGAGCAATAGCGACTCTCTGAAGTTCCCCGCCGGAAAGCTTCGATAATGGGCGGGTCATCAGCCCCTCCAATGCCAACGGCTCAATCAGCTGATGATGATATTTTTCTATAGCCTGGACTAAAAACTCTGCAACCGTCTGAGACGAACCGCTTTCTAAGTACTGGGGCTTGTAGGCAATCTTCACGCCGCCAGATACTTCGCCGGCAGTCGGTTTCACCATTCCGGCCAGGAATTTCATAAAAGAGGTTTTTCCAATGCCGTTCTCTCCCAAGACACCTACCACTTCACTCTTAAACAAGGTTCCTTGCGCCGCCTGCAACTGGAACTTGCCAAGCTGCAGCTGCACCCCTTTCCATGAAATCAGCGGGGCGGGAATTGCTTTCTTACTTTCTAATGATTTTTCAAACGTGATGGCATGATCCCGAAATCGGACATTTTCTTCCCGCAAATAACCCTCTAAAAATGCATTAATGCCTTCCCGGCTGGATTTTATGCCGGAAACAATGCCATACACTCCTTCGTGTCCATACATCACGTTCAGGAAGTCCGTAATGAAATCCAGAATGATCAAGTCGTGCTCAATCACCAGCACCGACACTTGCTCACTTACGAGGGAGCGGATGAAATGAGACGATGCCAGGCGCTGCTTGATATCCAAATAAGACGTAGGCTCGTCAAAGAAATAGACGTTGGCTTTTTTCAGAGCGGCAGCGGCAATCGCTACTCGTTGCAATTCTCCACCCGATACGGTGGTAATGGAATTATCCAAAAATGGCGTAAGATGCAACATCTCCGCCACCGCCGGAAGTTTTCCATCATGGTCCACCCGCTGCAATAATTCCCGCACGCTGCCCTGGAACTGCCGGGGGATTAAATCCACCTGCTGCGGCTTATACGACAAAGTTACATCTCCCTGTTGCAGCTTCTCCAGGAACTTCTGGGTTTCCGTTCCCTTGAAATACTGGATAACTTCCTTAAACTCCGGTGGCGTATCCCATTTTCCCAAATTGGGCTTGATCTGGTTGGAAAGAATCTTGAGCGCGGTCGATTTTCCAATGCCGTTCCGGCCGACCATACCTACGACTTTCCCAAATAACGGCGTGGGCAGGGAAAACAGTTCAAAGGTATTTTCCCCGTAGCGATGGATTGGTGGTTTGGTCAGCTGTTCGGGCAGATTAATAATCGTGATGGCGCCGAAAGGACAGCGGTTGGGGCAGATGCCGCAGCCGGTGCAGAGGACTTCGTCTATTCTAGCTTTCTTTCCCGGATCATCGCCGGGGTAGATGCAGTCTGCTCCCGCCCGGTTGACCGGACACAGCTTGGCGCAGAGGTAATTGCCGCACTCATGAGGATGGCATTTTTCCCGGTCGATAACTGCGATTCGTTTACGCATAGGATTTTGGTAATTAAGAGGTTTTATATTTGTTTTGGTTGCATTGCGCTCTGTTATTCCGAAACCGGTTTACATCACAAAACTAATTCATGAGAGCATAATCATTTAATGTCTCCCCGAAGAACGGGATGCGAAACATTTATATATTAGTTACCTATTAGGTAACTATATGGCCACTGAAATACCCCCTTATGGACTACGGGCATACGCCTTGTTGTTCACCAAATACGGCACTCAGGAGCCCTTTCAGCAGTCTGCTTTAGATTGGATGGTGGGGGAAAGCATGAAAAAGAAAATTTTTGCCGTCTTATTGCATTCCGGATGGATACAAAAACAAACCCATAGCACGTATAGGTGCATCCCTCCGGAAAGGGTGATAAAAGGCTTGTTGGAGTTTAAAGTGCCGGACATAGTATCCCAGGCAGAGAAGCGCTATTGCTTTACCGGCGCATCTGCTATCGAAATTTGGTCTGATTTCTCCTACGTTCAGAGGGGCATTGAAAAATCACCATATTTTATCAAAGTATTAAAAAAAGACCAGGGGTATTGGAAAAAGTTCTTAAATGAAAATAACATTCCAAATTATATCGGCCGGGGCAGCACCATTGGAGAATATGTCATTTTAATTCCCGTTACAAAATTAAATGTCATAGAAAAAGAAGGAGTTAAAGTAGAGCCCTTGCCCGAAACCATAAAGATGGCACATGCCAATGAGATTTACAAATATGCCCATAACTACATACAAAAGAAATATGGAAGCCCTGCAGCGTAGAGAACATGAAATTTTTGAAACCTTGAAGCTTTTAAATGCTTTTTCTTTTGTAGTAATAGGGGGCTACGCCGTCAATGCGTATACCTTGCCGCGCTTTTCCATTGACTGCGACTTGGTTCTCAAGGATGAGCAGGAATTGGCAAAAATAAAGAAAATTTTAATGGAAGAAAAATACGCCGAAACTGTTGAGGGAGAAGAAATATATTATGGCAACTTTAAGCGCTATGAAAAGGTGCTGGGACCGGGATTTAAAGTAAGCCTAGACCTCATGATTAAGGAAGTGATTGATAGGATGACCAAGGCAGTGTTTTCGGCAGAATGGGTCTTCCAGAATTCCCAATTACAAGTGCTCAGAGGAAAAACGATGGTTGGAGAATTGAAATTGAAGATCATTTCCCTTGATGCTCTGGTCGTTATGAAATTCATCAGCGGCAGGGCCACCGATATCCGGGACGTGTTTATGCTTGCGCCCCATATCCACCATCCCCCCTGGGTTCAACAAGAGATTTCTCAACGATATGACTTTGATCAAGGATTTCAGAAAATAAAAGAAAAGATACTCTCGAAACAGTTTAAAGATGGCTTGCAGGGCGTATTTGGGTATGTGGAGGAGAAAACTTTTGAGAAGCATATAAAAGCAGTTTTAAATTTAGGGAATTAACTTTAAAAATAGCAGGATTAATTCCCATATTTATGTCTAAGTGCAGCCTCTGCGGAAACAAGATCCAGGAATTGTATCTGGAGAAACTGAAAGGCACTATCATCCGGAAAGCAGGCTCCAGCAAGCAGTATCCGGTGTGCTTTGAATGCCAGAAGAAGTTTCCAACCAAGACAGAGCTGCTGGCACAAATCAAGTAATTGCCCCTGTGGCTCAACGGCAGAGCGGCGCTCTCGTATGAGCTTTAGAAAAGTAAATTGACTTAAGCCAGTCTGAGTATTTTCGAGCAAGGCGCAGGTTGGGGGTTCAAATCCCCCCAGGGGCTTTTTATTTTTCTTCAAGGAAGCAAGACCTTCCCCTATTCTCTGAAAATGCTATTCACAATCTCCTGCATAGACTGATGGGGCTGCTTACGATGTTTCCACAGTTTCAACAAAGGCAGCCCAAAGAAAAAAAGCACTAAGCCGGTGTTTGAAACTATTTTCAGAAGAATAATGCCCTCGCCGGTAGCCCTTGAAAGAAATGAAAACAGAAATATGAAAAATGCAAACAGCCAGGTGCGCTGCTGCAGGAACTGTTTCTTTTTCGAGCGGGAAGAAAGTAGCCGTATGGTGGTGCCCATGAACGAGAGGCCTAACATGATTCCCACCAGGAGCATCATCGCCCCGCTGGGCCTAGAGACCGCTTCTTCGGTAGCTTTTTGCGCCACCAGAATGATGGTAAGCCCAATAAGAAAATAAAAATAAGGGACCAGCAGAGCTTTGCGGTGGAAGCGCGGCTCCAGCAACACCGTGTACACTTTCTGGCTCACGGTAAAGAGCAGCAGCATCAGGAAATAACTCCCCAGGAAGACGACGACCGCGGAGAAAAAAGGGGTTATGAAGTACGAAGGGACGAATAGAATTATGGTTAAAATAATGACGGCCAGGATCCTGCTCCAGAGCGGGAGGCGTTCATAATATTTTCGCACCCAGGGCACCATCAGCAAGAGCAAGGTCAGAAAGAACGAAAAGCCAATCAACGCCAGGGAAGGATGGCCGAAGGAAAACAGCGCGATGACGACCGCCGTCAGCAGGTAATAAATAGTCTCCCGGTCCATGGACGAACTTCAGAGAGAAAAGTATTTAAAAGTATCTCTTGGTGATAAATTTATGGACTTGATACCGCCCCAATTACTCTCGCACGCAGCAGAAATATACCGTCAGCACTTTCCGGCCACGACCTCATTCGAGCGGGCCATCTTCTTCAGCTGGGGCTGCACCATTGGCGACTGCCAGTTCTGTTATATGAGTACTCAACCAGCAGACAAAAAGCCCAGTGAAACCAAACGAAGCGTTGAATCCATCCTGGCTGAGTTTATCCTGGCCAAGAAGTTAGGTTGGGACATCGGCTTCTTTACGGGCGGCATTGGCGTCTTTAGTCCCGCAGAACTTGAATTTATGCTGAAAGCTATTCAGGAAATAACCGGAGAAAAGATATGGCTATCGGTAGGCCCATTATCAAAACCATTGCTGCAGCGCTATCTGCCTTATATCAAAGGGGTCGTCGGTTCCACGGAAACCATCAATCCGGAACTCCATGCCATCGTGTGCCCTTCAAAACCCTTAGCGCCATATGAGCGGATGTTTGACGCTGCCAGAGAACTGCAGCTGCGTCGGGCTATGACCTTTATCGTGGGAATGGGCGAAACTCATGCCGATTTGGAGTTATTGAAAGAATTCATCCGCCGCTATGCCATTGACAAGATCCATATCTACGGCTTGATTCCCCAGCAGGGAACAAAGTTTGAGCATGCGGCTATTCCCAGTCCGGAAGATCAAGCCTGGTGGATTGCCCAGCTGCGGATTGCCTTTCCGAGATTAGATATTCAATGCGGCGTATGGGAAGATCGTGTTGAGCGCATTTCCCTGCTTTTGAATGCGGGAGCAAATTCCATTTCCAAGTTTCGGGCGACAGCGCTGTTTGCCACGCCGGCGGCCCATGAAATTGAACGTCAGGCTGCTTTAGGGGGGCGGGAATTTAAGGGAACACTGACCACACTGCCTGTGGTTGACTGGAATGCAGAAGTGCAGAAGCTTCCATTTGAAGAAGATTTAAAAGTGAGAATACAGTACAAATTGGAGCAATATTTGAGAAAGATGAGAGAGAATATCATGATAGAGATTCCAGTAACAAAAAAGATATAAATAGCATGGGATAACAACGGACGATGAAGAACGTTACTAAGCATAAAGAGGCGGAAAAAAATAGGATTAAAAAAACGGATTCAGGAGTTGATATTGATATTAATATAGATAAAGCCCTGCCGGAATTGCCGGCATCAGACAACAACAAAACGAAAACCGGCGCATCGAAAAAAAGTTTTGACAGCCAACGCATCCTGATTGCCATCGCCGTGGTTGCAGTCATCTTTGTACTTATTCTCAGCATCGGAAAATTCTCATTTCTCGACAACATCAAAGGCCCCCAAACTCTCAGCTTAGACCAGCTGCATCAGCTCAACAAAGAAGGAAAACTGGATGAGGAACGAGGATACATGTATAATGGCTACAGTTTCGTCTTAAATGATGATTTGTGGTGGATGGAGCGGGAAGTATTCGGCACGCTGATTAAAGTGCCTTTGCACTTCGGCCCAAAACAAGTGGAAGAGGTGCCCATTCGAGGGCAATTAAATCCGGCGTTCAATGAGGGTGGGAAAGTGTATCTAGCCATTGACCCAGAAGTCCGCAGCAAATATTATTCGTTAGCCATTTCTGAATTGAGCTTTAATCTGGCCAAGGGAATCGGACGCGAACCGGTAGGCTCATGTACTGCCGAGAACTGGGCCTGTGAGAACCGCACCATCGTCACTTGCCAGAACACCGGTGGACGGCCCGTTATTGAATTGGTGCTGCAGAATGAGACTGGAATTGAATTATCCGGCACCTGCATCAAGATCAGTGGACAGGAGTATGGTATTGTGAAAGCGGCAAACCGGGTGTTGTATAAGTGGTATGGGGTAATGGAGTAAAACGCTTCTTTTCGTTCTTTTTTGCCATTACAAATACCACTATATAATAATTACAAGAGAAAGATTTAAAAACGAACGTTAATAATTAATTTTTATGACCGAAACTGCTTTAAATCAGAATTATTTTACGGCATCCGATATTGGTAATATCGTGGACGTACTGATGGGTATTCTTTTAGCAGAAGGTATAGCGGTCGATAGAAAAGTTGCTGCCACCCAGGCCCTTAATGCGGTTCGCATTCTGAGAGACCGCTTAGGAATGAAAAAAGAAGTATTAGAATTCATCTACACCAATGAGACCTTTGCCCCCAGACCATTAGCCAGATTTATGAAAAGCTATCTTCAGGGAGGATATACTACGGAAGAAGCAAAAAATGTTCTGGAAGGGCTGGAAGCAGACATGCGCAGAAATTATTTTCAGCGAAAAATTCACTTTGATGACCCTTCCAAACTTCCTAAGTCCATCATCCTAGACCCTACGGGCCAATTTGCGGAAGACTTGATAGATAGAGTGGAAGCAACCATCGCGGAATATAATCCCAGAGTTAATAGCAAAGCTGCGGCACAAGAAATATACCAGCAAGCGTGTAAAAATCCCACTGGCAGATTGGATTTTAACACCCTCGCGAAAGGAGTAGCGGAAATCATCGCCCAGAGTAACTATCCTTCTTTAGTCTTAAGTGTCGGTGCTCGTAATCCCACTGCCAGAGAATTTGCCGGCCACTTCCTGAACGCCTTGCAACTCTCGTATAAGAAGCTCGGCACGGAAGAGCTGGCGGTATTCGGTGCGCAGAAACTTATCGACCGGGAAGCTATCGTAAAAGAAAGAATGCAGGAAGAAGTGTATCAACGAGAACTTGAAAGTTATAGGAAGAACCTAGAAGGATTACTCATTCTTTAAAGAATAAAAAATCACTTGAGAACTAACCTTAATATTTTTCTCCTGTTTTTCCACGAAACGAAATAGTCGCCCCAACATATCTCTCCGGAAGATCAAACTCTGGAGACAATACCCCCACACGATACCGGTAATATTGAACTAAAGCCTCTCGCTGACCAAATGGGCCAACCAGGGCGTGCGGCCCAGCCACATAGCCCCGACCTGGTAAGCGATCGTCCTCATAGGCCGAAAAGAGCTGTTCCAGTCGCTCAGAATCGTGAGTAAGACGTCCTTGCTTTAACGGCACCAGCACCGGGGGGCTTACCGGACAAACTGTTACTGCGTACCCCATTCTTTTGTGAAATATGCCTGCTCGGTCAGCAACCAATTCTTCTAATACAAACGTTGGCGAAGGAGACGCATCAACCATAGTAAACACATTTTATAACCGATATTTATAAAATTTTTGTTTTACTGTTCCAGCCCCATCACTGCCACTCGTTCATTATTTAATGTCACCAGCCGGAAGTTCAAGCCTAACTCCATCACTGCTTCCAGCAGCGCCATGTGCTCTTTGCCGGAGCCAGAGGCAAAGTTCAATGCTACTTCAAAATCTGTAACTTTGCCTTGCAATCCCTTCGTAATTGCGTCCTTAAGCGCCGGCGTGTCCAACGATAAATCAACCAACAACAGCTCCGTAACAGAATTGGGAGTGAAGTGCTCTTTCCCGAACTGATCCGTAATAAGAAATACTTTAGTCCACGGCTGGCTGGTAAGTATCTTAACCACTTCCGTCCAGGTTCCTTTGCCAGTAGAAAGGCAGGCGATGAACGTTGGCATGAGAGTAGAGGTTTACCATAGATTTAAATTACTTTCCATCAAACGCCGTTTGAAAATAATCTCTCGCCTCATGGAAATCATCAAAATTAAGTTCTAAATAAGGGAGGCACACTGGGTCTTTGATATTCATCCCCCAGGGCATGCCCACTTCCCGCCAGGCCGGAATGTCATTAAAATGATCGCCAAAAAACACGGCCTGCTCTTTCATTAAGCCATACTCCCGAAGCAAACGCTTAACGTGGATCCCTTTATCCTGAATACTTACATTGACTTTTCCCGTTCCGGCAAATCTTCCATCATCAAGGTGAACTTCATTGACCACGATAAAATCCAATCCCGCATCCTGTTGGACTCTCTTGGCGACGATATCCACGCCACTGCTGATCAGCCCTTTGTGAATCCCCTGCTCCTGAAGATACCCGCAGAATTCCAGAAACCCCGGTGTATAGGGAGGAGGAAATATTTTTGGTTCAATGGACGCGAACGGCAATCCCCGCAACAGCTTGCAATTCTTCTCAAACCATTCCTGATACCGGTCGGGCTGGGGAAGGTAATAGTCCAAGAGTTCCTGCCACTGCTCTCTCAAGCCAGCAGCATGCCCTATCGCATCCCAGCTGGACTGGAACGAGCCGCTATTATATTGGACAACCGTGCCATCCATATCAAATAAGACTAAAGCTGGCTTCATCATCAGTATCGGGCAAGCTTCCGTTTATTATGATTATGATGATAGAACATGAAGATTAGAAAAGAATATTAACTGCACGAATTTACTATGACCATGCTCATCAGCTTTTTTGAGGAATTCCCCACCCTAAGTAATTTGCGGAAATTAAAGCAAGTCACCTGGCCAACCAAGCTGTACCTTGCTGCCCCCAGCTTCAAGGAGTTTACCATAATTAAAGCCAAGATTAAGAATAAAAATATCCGGCAATTCATATACTGGCCCATTCTGCAGAAGAAAGAAGGATATTGGATTTCACCGTTTTCAGAAAGGAAGGCATTGATGAGAATTTTTAAAGAGTTGGAAGGGAAAAATATTCCGGTCATGCTGGACCTGGAACTCCCCACCACCCAGAATCCATTGCTGTACCTCAACCAAGGATTAAACTTTTTTCGGAATAAGCGCCTCATTAAAAAATTTATACAACAATACCCCGGAGAGGTATACTGTGCGGAATATCATATCTATAAAAAATGGTTGTCCTGGCTAGGGTTGCACTATTCTCATCCCCAAATAAAGATCATTAAAATGCTCTATCATTCGATGCACCATTTCCAGGATTATTTTTTAGAAAAAAACCTGCAGGAAGGAAAACGGCACTATGGGAAAGAGCGCTTTATCGCCGGATATGGAACTATTGCTAAGGGCATTACGGGCAGAGAGAAAATTCTTGCCCCGGAAGAACTGGCAAATGACTTAAGAATCGCCCAGCAGAACGGAATAAAAGAAGTCATCATTTTCCGGCTGGGGGGGTTGAATACAGAGTATGCGAACGTTATAAAGCGATACATTTAATCTCTGGTTAGGCGTAATTAAGTGTTTATACTCTTAGAATCCAAATAGCCGGGGCAGAGAATAGCCAGCTTTTCCGATTGACTTTTTGGATGATGGATTACTGCTGAGAGTTTTCCTTTTGAGGAGAGTATTTTTGTTCTTACTATTTTTGAGTTCATTTTGACTTACCCTGCGTGCTCTTTTTTAATTTAATGTTTGAACTCTTATTTTTCCCTTTTTCTGACAACTCTTTCTCTAATTCATCAATCGTTGGCAAGCTTGTCTTTAATTTTTCGGGAATCGCGCGAACGATTTTATATTCAGAAACACCCATAGGCTTACTCATATCTTTAAGAGCATATTCGGCTATCACTTTGTCTCTTGTTTTACACAAAATAATGCCGATGGATGGCTTATCACCTTCTTGTTTCAACGTTTTATCAACAGCAGAAAGATAAAAATTCAATTTTCCGGCATATTCTGGTTTGAATTCTCCGGTTTTCAGTTCAATAATCACAAAACATCGTAATTTGAGATGATAAAATAGCAAATCAATGTAGTAATCTTTGCCAGATATTTCAAGAGGATATTGGCTTCCGACAAATGAAAAACCAGCACCCAATTCCAGCAAAAATTTTGTAATATGTTTCGTTAACTCCTTTTCGATTTCTCTTTCCTGTGCTTCTTCACTCAGAGAAAGAAAATCAAAGATATAGGGATCTTTCAACGTCTGCCGTGCTAAATCGGATTGTGGTGCGGGTAAAGTTGCTCCAAAATTATGCAAGACTTTACCTTTTCTCGAATAAAGCCCACTTTCAATTTGATAAATTAAGACATTCCTCGACCAGTTGTTTCGAATGGTTTCAGTTAGATAAAAGACGGCTTCTGAGGGATCTTTTATTTTGTTAACGATAACCATATTATGGCCCCAGGGTAATTGTCTAACAAGTTGTTGGACTTTTTCATCCATAGTTGAATAGTAGAGATACCATTGGCGAATATTGAAGATATTTGCTCTGGAGAACCCTTTCATATCCGGAAATTCTCGTCTCAAATCGCCAGCAAGCATATCGACAATGGAATCACCCCACTTTCCTCTTGTTTGCCTTTCTGCTATCATTCTACCAACATCCCAATACAAGCCGATAAGCTCTTTATTGACAGCAATCGCTGCTTTTATCTGAGCAGACTGAACTCTTACCTTAATCTCGTGCAATAATTGAAGATACTCTTTATTTTTAGCTAAAAGCATAGGTAACACCTTCCCAACCAACAAATACGCCTCTCCCTTAAAAATATTACTCCCTGATTCCCCGCAACTTTACTCTGCCTATGGCAGTTATTTTATATTGAATCTCCTTTGCTACCCCCTTTCTAACTCTCTTAAAAATTAGTTTTAACCCCTTTCTTTCCCCATAAATACTTCGTAAAGTACAAAAACCGCGGCTCTTTTAATAAGGCTTTTACCACAATGGGAAACGGATTATCCCGGGTATGCTTTTCCAGTACCGTTTGAACTCTCCGGGTATATGTAACCAGGCGGTCCCAGTCCTGATCATTAAATTGATCAAAAATACCCTGCAGCTTCCAGTGCAGCCACATCCTGCGCCGGACTTTTCCTAGTTCTTCTTCGTAATTTTTATGGTGGAGGATGCAATCAGCCAGAACCTTTGCCTGTTGTAATCCGGGCACTAAACCGCCTAAGGTCGTTGCTTTCACATAGCCCGAGGCATCACCAACCAGATAACAATTGTCTTTCTGTAAGGCCTGCCGGGGATGGTACAACGGAATTGCTCCCGCCTGAATTTCCCGTGCCGTAAAATGGTGCTCCCGCATGAACTTTTCAAAATAATGGTGGGAATTTTTTAAAGTAGCAACTCCCACCCGTGCCGTGCTTGCCGATTCGGGTGCAACCCAAGCAAATAATCCCGGGCAGACGTCACGGCCAAAATACGTCTTGATAGTATGGGGCTCAAAGTTCCCTTCGACAATCGCTTGCACCCCATAATAATTCTTCCGTTCCGGATGATAGAAGCCATACGCCTTAGCAGTCGGAGAAAGCGGCCCATCGGCAGCGATAACCAAGTCGGGCGTAATGCTTTTTTCCTCATCTTTAACAGAATCTTTAATGATCAAATGACGGCCTTCCCGGCGAAGAAAGCAATGGCTCAAGAAAATGGTAGCCCCAGCGTTCCGTGCCAGATCCGCAAAGAAGTTGTCAAAGCGTTTGCGGCAGACGATGTAATCCTTTTGACGGACGGACAGGTGCTGGTGGGGGGTGTCGACATCAATAGTATTAATAGTATTGACCAGAAAAGAGTCTAAAGGAAACTTAAACTCGTCAAAATCAGAGGTCAGAATACCGGTACATTGGATTGGTAGTCCTACCTGGGCATGGTTCTCATAAATAGAGACGGAATGCCCTGCGTTAGCGAGCAAAGAACCGGCATAGTTGCCGATAGGTCCAGCGCCGATGATCGCTATATTCATGTAAAAAGTAGCTCTAGGGCAATTTTATAAAACTTATGAATATTAGAGGATAAATCAATCAAGAATACTATCAAGATTTTCCAAAGTCTCTAACTGTGGTCCCCAGTAGCCGATTAACACGTCTAAAACACGAGAGATTACAGCTTTATCATTTTCTTCAATAGAAAATGGCGTGGTTCTTTTAATCATCCCACATAATGAAATTCTGACTTTTTCCGGAATATCGAGTTCTCTGGTTTGGATGGCATCTAATCCATCTAAAAGTGTCTTTTTGGCAAGGTAAGGGTAATCTTTCATTGCACCGGAGATGGTAGGGGTATCACCGGCATTAGATGCACCAATCCATTCAATCAAATCACGAAGAACTGTCAAATAGGGTTGAGTGTCGGATTCAGTTCTCTTTAAGCGAGATGGTGCCAAATATTTGCTGGCATGAGGCAAAAGCAAGCTCGCGGCAGCGCCCCATTCTGCGTAATGATTAATTCCATCCAGAATAGGGGCGGATTCTTTAAGCATTGCTATGCCATAAGTGATAGTATCATCTCGCAATTCCACCGGGATTTTCTCAAGGGATTTTAATAAGTCCACTAAAGAATTATTGATTTCTCCACTATCACTACTAAAATCCCCAAAGGTATCCCTTAACTGATGATATGCCCCCATAAATTCCCGAATATCTTTTGGGTTATACTCTGTCATTATTAATGATAATTATCTTGTCAATTTGATAAATCTTTCTGTTTTTCATCAGAGATTATTCCTCCCCCAACGGCCTATAAACCCCGTCCATTATCTCTCGATCAAATCGGGTGGCAAAAATTCGTTCCAGCCGGTGCGCTAACAGGGGATTGCCTTCCCTAACCAGGCGCTGATGCGTTTCCCCCCATTTCTCTGCTCGAGCTGGAAAAATCATCATTCACCACATCAAACTTGTCAGGAACGAAGTTAAGATAGGCAAGCCACAGCGGAAGTTTTTTCCCCGAGTTTACGGCTGCTTTAAGTGCATTTCTATAAGTGAAAGCATCTACTTTTCCTTCGCTATAGGCCCTTACTGCTTCTTCGGGATAGCCGTAGGCAAGACCAAATTCCAGGTCTGTCTGTGCCTCAAGTAATTTCTGGAGAGCTTGACGGTCCTTCCCAAAGCGGAACATTTGATGAGAGGTAAGGGGAGCAGGAATCCTCTGGTAAATCAAGCTAAAAGTGTCAAACCATTCCTGGATGGACGCGAGTTTCTCTTCAAGCTCTTCAGGGGAGTCCTCTCCTTGCTCTTTATGCCCGCTATAACACAAGGCAAAATCACAGGCCGGTTTCACGCCACGGCTAACCAGGTACAGGTCGTAATGATCGTATATATCAGAATCATAAGGCAGACTAGCCGTAGATCGCCTTTCGTCATAAATATTGCAAATGGAAGGGATTATCATGTGAGTGGGGGTAACTGTCTCTATTTTTAACTATTTTACTTTTTCTTCCCTTATCCAAAAGGGAAGGAATTTGCCTGCTCATTTTTAACACAAAAAACACTTAAAAAAAAGTATTTAAAAAAAGAAAAAAAAGAAAAGATTTGGAGGGAAGGTCGAAATGAGGTACTACCCTAGTAGTACGTCTGTTCTTCGTCTTCCTCGTCTTTTCTCAGCCGGGTAAAGCCTATGATCAAACCTACGATCACCAGTAAGACTACCAGCACGATCAAGGCAATCTCCAAGCCATTCCGCAAGCCTAAACTTCCGGACGCTGCAGCTTGCCCTTGCACCACATTAGCGTTCAAGGTTACCGTCTGCAACACGGTGTTGCCGGATTTAACGGCAACGGAAAAGGCATGTTGGCCCGCAACTGCACTCGCAGTCGGTTGAACCGTGACATATACAACTTGGTTTCGTCCAGGTTCTAAGACTACTAAGCTGTCACTTAAGGACACGCTCGCCCAGTCTCCTGCAGGTGCTTCTAACACAAAGGCCCGGGATTGTCTGCCCGCATTGGACAAGGCAACCGCGTACCGTGCGGAAGTTCCCGCAGCAATGGTCTGGGTTTCCGGACCAGCGGCTAAGACGACCACGCTTTCATCCCCGCGAGGAGCCAATTGCTCATTCTCCAGCACGTGAATGGTGAACGTTTTGCTCACCGTTTCATATAAGTCGTAGTCTGCCGTTACCTGCACTTGATAGTCGCCAGGAGCAGCGCTTGCCGGTATGGGCAAGAACATTTCCGGGACGTCTTGGAAGTCGGTATCGTCAGGAGTGGATTGGACGTCCACGAATTCAACGGCATTGATGCCTAAGGAAGGCACTGCGACCGTTACTTTGACGTCATTTTCATTGCGTTGGCCGAAATTTTGCAATAAGACCGTCGCCAGCAAAGATCGTCCTGCGCGCACGGAACTGCCCGGTGAAAAGGCCACGTCTGCAATATCGACGCCATGTCGGAGTGCTTCAACCGCTAATTGATATTCATAGCTGATAGCAGCAGTATTTCGGTCCATGACCCGCAATCGCAGCGAGTAATGATCCTGATCTAATTGCCGAGGCAATCGCACTTCTAAATTAACATATTTCGTTGTCCCAGCTTCCATGTCAAACAGCGGAGTTGAGTCCAGCAGATTTTCGTGATCCGAATACTCGTATCCGGCAATCTTCGCTTCAACTTCAATGTCCTGCACGTCACTCTGGGCAGTCAAACCTACTCTGATACTTAACGCTTGTCCTTCATCCACAGCTAAAACGTCGCTGGGCTGGACATAATCATCATTAACCCGTACGGAGCTCACCTGTAAGTCATTAGTCATATCTAATGCGCTTACGAACGAAAAGCTCAATAGGGCAATGACAACCAAGGCCATTATACTTAACAGCTTTCTCATTTTGTATTCCTCCAAATCTTTTCAAACAGTGGTTTGAACGTAATTTTATACCCTTAAAACCGGGCTTATTTATAAAGCTTTCGTTATTTTGAGTATTTTAGAGTGACTACAATTATTAATTAAAGTAGTTATTCTAAAATAGTCATTTTAGTTGATAACCAGCTCGCGGTACGCCGTATCGCGTACTCGACCGTTATCGACGGTAATTTGCACCAGGTATGTTCCCGGCCACACCCCATAGGGAATGTTCAGCATTACGGCCTGGCTGCTCGTTCTGCCGGGCCGAAGGTCAAACTGTCGGCCATAGCCAACTTCACTTAAGTCGTACAGCATCGCCCGTGGCTGCAGGCGGTTAGCGGCAATATCCGCATTATTCAGGACATCAACATTAAACTGCACGGAATCGCCAGCAGAGACCACTTCCTGTGATGGGTGAACGGAAAGGATAACGACGCCCCGTCGGAGATACTCGCAGCTGCCGTCGTCAACCGTTACCCGGCGATCAAAATTGATAGCTCGAGGATCTAAGCAGCCCACGACGGGTGCCGGTGGAAAGGTACAGCTGCCATCATCAACATTGGCTGCAGGATTGAAATTAGTGGCGGTTGGTTGAGTACAGCCCGAAACAGGAACAGTACAAATGCCATTAACGTCGGCTAAAGGTGCCCGGCAACTACAGCCCTTGGCCGCAATATCGTCACCCTCAACACAGACTAATCCCGGAGGATAGGTACAACTACCATCATCGACGGTAGCAGCAGGATTGTAATTTAATGCTGCAGGATCCATGCACCCTAATACGGTTCCTGGCAGATATCGACAACTGCCGTCATCAACGGTAGCGGCAGGATTGTAATTCAATGCGGCAGGATCGGTACAACCTAAAACTGCTCCCGGAGGAATTTTACAAACCCCGGCAACATCAATTAAAGGAGCTTGACAGACACAGCCACGAGCAGCAATGTCATCGCCATCAACACAAACTGGAGCAGGTGGAACAGTACAGATACCGCCAACGTCAGCTAAAGGGGCTTGACAGACACAGCCAGTTGCGGCAATGTCGTCGCCATCAATACAAATGGGAGCAGCGGGAACAGTACAGATACCGCCAACATCAGCTAAAGGAGCTTGGCAAACACAGCCACGAGCAACAATATCGTCGCCATCAATACAAATGGGAGTAGGTGGAACAGTACAGATACCGCCAACATTCGCTAAAGGTACTTGACAAATACAACCTGTTGCAGCAATATCATCGCCATCAACACAAATGGCACTGGGAGCAACAGTAATAGTATAGGATTGGCGTACCACGTCAATACTATCAGAAACTTGAACGATAACGTTATGATTCCCGGCTTGTGTAAAGTCTGGCGTCCAGCTAATGAGGCCATCGTTATCAATAGTCATCCCTGCGGGAGCAGTTGGTAAGCTATAGGTTAAGGTATCTTCTGGATCAGCGTCAATCGCAACAACTTGATATTGATAGAGTACATTTTCTTGGGCAACAGTAATCGGCAGAGAGATTATTTGCGGAAGGCGATTGACATCATTTACAGTAATAGGTACTCCTCGCCATCCGGTTCTTCGATTGCCATCATACGCCCGGAACTGAAACGTAATGTCTTCTGTACGGTCCGGATGAATCACAAAGTCAAATCCAGGCTGGAACT
>JACPCD010000039.1 GCA_016179955.1 Candidatus Woesearchaeota archaeon
TACTATCCATTCCAAGAGCATCAGCAAAGATGGGGGCATCTCCAGCTATCGGGGCTTGGTAAAGATAACGCCCAAGGCAGTGCAGTCTACCACCAGCGTCGTCTGTGATGCGTTAATCTTGGATGACATATCCATTTCCAACACCGACCCTTGCCTCAAGGTTGAAAACAGCGATGTGCATGCAGCGCATGAAGCAAGAGTGGGTAAGATAAGTGAGGAAGCAATATTCTACCTGCAAAGCCGGGGATTGAAAGAAGAAGAAGCGGTCAGGATGATCGTCTCGGGCTTCATCCAGCCCATCGTGCGGGAATTACCTTTAGAATATGCGCTGGAACTGAACCGGCTGATTGAGATGGAGATTGACGGGTTTTAGATGTTTTAGGTGACGATGTCGACCGGTAACCTTACCATGGAAATGAATCATAGATTTGGACATATAACACTGGACTTTCATCCTTTCGAACCTCACCTATTTAGATAACGCCGCAACTACTCAGAAGCCCCGGGCAATCATTCAGGCGATGACTAAGTTCTATGAGGAAGAAAACGCCAACGTTCACCGGGGGATTTACACCTTATCCGAGAAAGCGACCATGGCGTATGAAGCAGCCCGCGAGACGGTCGCACAGTTTATCGGTGCGGCGGCAGAAGAGATTATCTTCACCAAAGGAACGACTGAAAGCATAAATTTGCTGGCACAGTCGCTCGGAAAAACACTCCAGCCGGGCGATGAAGTGGTGCTGAGTGAAATGGAGCATCATGCCAATCTCGTCCCCTGGCAGGAACTGGCGAAAGAAAAAAAAGCCGTGTTGAAATTCATCCCACTTACCTCTGATTTCCAGCTGGATATGGAGAAAGCCCAACAGTTGATTACCCGCACGACAAAAATTGTTTCGGTGGTGCATATGTCCAATGTGTTAGGAACAATTAACCCCGTTACAGAATTAGCGGCTCTGGCGCATCAGGTAGGGGCAGTCTGTATCGTGGATGCAGCCCAATCCGTTCCCCATATGCCCATTAACGTGCGAAAACTGGGTTGTGATTTCCTGGCCTTTTCTGGGCACAAGATGCTGGGCCCGATGGGCATTGGCGTACTGTACGGAACAAAAAAATTGCTGGAAACACTCTCGCCATTCCAGTATGGCGGTGGCATGATTCAGGAAGTTACCTATGAAAAATCCACCTGGAATGAGGTGCCGTGGAAATTTGAGGCGGGCACGCCGCATGTTGCCGGGGCTATCGGATTAGCGGCCGCAATCGACTACCTACAAGGTATTGGCATGGATCAAATCCAAGAACATGACCAGGAGTTAACGACGTACGCGCTGGAACACTTATCCCAGCTGCCGGGCATAACCATCATCGGCCCGCGAACGAATCGGGGAGCAGTCATTTCCTTTACCCTCTCGGGCATTCATCCCCATGACCTCAGCGAAGTCCTGGACCGGGAGAGAATTGCCATCCGTGCCGGGCATCATTGTGCCATGCCGCTGCACACCAAATTAGGGTTGGTGGGGACCAATAGGGTATCACTCTACTTGTATAATACCATCGAGGACATCGACCGGCTTATTGCCGGCATCAGGAATGCGCAGAGGATCTTCCGATGAAGAACGGGAATTTGCAGGAAACATTGGTGGAACAAAACAATCTTATATCTCGTCCCTTGACGGAGGAGGAAGAACTCTACAAAGAAAACATCCTCGACCATTATAAGCATCCCCGGAATGCGGAAATCCTGCCAACGTACACGCACCACCACCGGGAACTCAACCCCTTGTGTGGCGACGAAGTGGAGATATTTATGAATCTCGTCGGAGGGACGATCGAATCGGCCTCATTTCAGGGAAAAGGCTGCGCTATAAGTCAGGCAGCTGCGTCAATGCTCATGGAACAGATCAAAGGAAAAAAGATGCAGGACATCCAGAAACTGGCGCCGTGGGACATCTATAATCTGCTGGGCATCCCCATCAGCCACACCCGCAGCAAGTGCGCGTTATTACCGTTGAAAACCATTCAGGAAGGTCTTAAATCATGGCATTAGAAATTAACAATCTTCATGTAGCTGTTGATGGCATCGAAATCATTAAAGGAGTAACCCTGCGTTTTGAACCGGGAAAAGTGTATGCCTTAATGGGCCCTAACGGCAGTGGAAAATCAACTTTAGCGCAGGCATTAACTGGTCATCCTAAATATAAAGTGACTGCAGGAAAAATCATTCTGGACGGGAAGGACATCACTGCCGAAAAGCCGGACATCCGTGCTAAGGGCGGGCTGTTCTTGTCCTTTCAATATCCAGCAGAAATTTCCGGCGTTACTATCAGCAACTTTATCCGGGCGGCGGTAAATGCCCGGCGCAGTGAACCGTTGTCGGTGCTTGACTTTCATAAACTGCTGCAGCACAAGATGGCGGAGCTTAAAATGGATTCCTCCTTCAGCAAACGGTATGTGAATGCCGGCTTTTCCGGCGGAGAAAAGAAACGGGCAGAAATATTGCAATTGATCATGCTGCAGCCAAGGTACGCTTTTCTGGATGAGACCGATTCCGGATTAGACGTTGACGCCATCAAGATCGTAGCCGAAGGAATAAATGCCTTGCGGAAAAAGACTAGCATGACCATTATTGTGATTACGCACTATCAAAGGTTTCTTGATTATCTGGAGCCGGATACAGTAAGTATTATGGGTGGCGGGAAGATCATTGCCTCAGGCGGCAAGGAACTTATTCAACAGATTGACGAGGAAGGCTTCGAAGACTTAGTGGAGGAAACACCATGATTACCAAGGAAGAATTGATTGAAAAAGTATTCAAAAAATATGTGGATAAAGAAATTGACATGGACGTATGGACACTCGGGTTAGTGTATAATCTGGAGGTAGTGGATAATAAGGTTATGGTAACGATGACCTTTACCTCTCCCCTATGTCCGTATGGGCCGCAGATGGTAGAAGAGATAAAACAGGAAATCAAGAAATTGGGAGCGGTGCAGGTGCAGATTACGGTTACTTTTGAACCGTTATGGCAACCCAGCGAGGAGTTGAAAGAGATGCTGGGATTTTAGAACCGGAAGAGATATTTTTGAAGGTTTACTTTGCCATTGATGATACGAATACCCTCTTTTTCCAACAGCTTTATTTTTTCCTGAACTTCTTTTCCATTGGTTTTCCCACGAAACCCGCCAACTGCTCCAGAACTGTTTATGACCCGATGGCAAGGCACTTCAGGAGCAAAGGGATTTTCCCGCAGTACGTGACCAATGGCACGATACACTTGGCCTTTCTTCCCTAACGCACGAGCGAGCTCTTTATAGGTGGTGATGCGTCCTTGAGGAATCCGGCGGCAGAGGGCATACACTTGGGCAGAAAAAGCAGAAACCTTTTTGGGGGAATTCATGTCTCTCACCAGTAATTCCACAAACTATTTAAAAGTAGCCTCACTTCAGAACAAGAATATGTTAGGATTAAAACGAAAACAACCAGTAGCACCAGAAACATACCCTGAGCCAGACGATACCTTGGCTTTAGGCGTCTACAACCGCTGGAAATCAGCTTTTATCGAAAGTTCGCGGACGTATTCGGCCATGGGACATACCATTGAATACTTTGTGCTTTCACCTATTGACGAGTCAAGAACCGCCGTGGTACGAGTAGTGCAAGATTTGAATTTCACCAATGACCCAAGCTTCCCTTACCGCGCCAATTATTCTGAGGATCTTAAAATCTTTCCCCGACCGGCATCGCAAATAACTGCTTTAGATGTGATGAACGCCTATTCGCTGTGTGAGCATGAGAAAAAATATGCGGACCAGAGAGACCATTTTGGACTGCGACGAGTAGGAACGTTAGAAGACTTTTTGGCTGAGATACGCCATAAATAAACTGCCTCTTTCTCCATTTGTCGAGAAAAGTATATAAAACTCTCCGGAAACCACTTCTTCATGAAAAATCTGTTGTGGTACTTGATTGCAGGCACCAAAGGGGGAGAAAACCGGGGAAGAAACCATACGGCACCATCTTGATATTCTGGAACAAAACAAAGTAATACTGGCCGTCAATAAAAGCAATTATGGGGCAGTTTATTTTCTGTCCCAAATGATGGAGCAAAATCTTGCTCTTTTTGGTGAGATTTGGGCACAATTTGGGAAAAAGTAAATAAACGATGGTGTTCTATAAGATGTTAAAATGACTGAATTAATGTGGGTATACGGAGCATTAACCATTATTTCAATTATGGCACTTTTGGGTTTAGTGTATGTTTATTATAAGAATTTGAAAAAAATAAAGTCAAAATTCACTATAGGGTTATTGGTTTTTGCGATCTTGTTTTTGGTACAAAATGTAATTTCACTTTATTTTTATGTAACGAGGATGGAATATTACGTTCCGGAAGTGGAGCTGCATATGTTCTTTTTATCGCTGCTTCAGACGCTTGGTTTTTTAGTGTTATTAAAAATTACCTGGGAATAGGAGGGAAAGATGAAGCTTAAATACATATTTGCGGGATTATTGTTGTTGAGTATTTTGGTGATGAGTTGTTCACCAGTGAACGTTGGTACTGGAAATAAAAATAGTGAAGA
>JACPCD010000014.1 GCA_016179955.1 Candidatus Woesearchaeota archaeon
GGAACGTTAATCACAACCCTGTTGGGAAAAACCTGAATCTGGTTTTCGTGAACCCAGTCGCCCGGTGAAAGAAGCTCTTTCCCACCGAAGAAGGCAGCAGGAATCTGGCTGTCCGTGAGCGACAGTGTACCTAGTGAAAGAACGATAAGACCTATCAATGCCGTTACAATAGCTAATCCCCAGTTCATGATGACTATCCATAAGTAGTATACTATTTAAAGATATATGTTCCAAAGTATATATTCAAGTATAGTGGCCTCCCGACATTCTCTGACTTTTTTGTCCCACTTTTCCCCGGCACATTTAAATCTCGGAAAAAACATTGTACGTTCCTATGTACTATCTGTCGCAGGGAGCGGGTTATCAGAGCGGAGGCGGATTTCAACCTCGTTATAGCCCGCTGGAAATGATAGCGCAGGGAGCAGTACACTATAATGCCATGAGCACTCCTTCGTATGCGGTCTCTTCCCCCGCAAGACCCGTCAAAACGTATAGGACCCACGGGGCGTTTCCTGCTCCCTATACCTCGAGCAGTACCTATACTTTTTTCCCGCAACAGGCGCAGACCGAATATCATTTCCATCCTGAAACCTTCCTGAAACCAGGACGGGACGGAAAATTCATTGGTAAGGCGGAAGAGATTAAAGGATATGTCGAAGAAGCATTTACAGCTATTTTTGATGCACCTTTCCCCCATGATATAAAGATAAGCGTCTGCTCTGAGAACGAGTTCCGAAACATAGCACCGCATCCTTCGACCATCGGCCTATCGCTGAACCGGCGAGAACAGGGGTTAATCTCAGAGATATTTGTCCTTAATGATTCGCTGGGAAGAGTGCTGCTCACGGTCGGCCATGAATTGGGTCATGTATTGACCAAAACGTTACATAGTTCTCATGATGAAGAAGCCAAAGCGTATGCTTTTTCGTTAGCGTGGATGAACGTTATCCGGGAAAAGGATATTGCCGGGTTAAGTAATGCCATCATTGCCGAACGGCCGGCGGAAAATGGATTGCATAACGTGGCTTTTTTCTTTGTGGAAAAGCTTATTCGGGAAGGAAAGAGAGCATGGGAGGTCTATGTACAGATTATTCAAAAGATGATTTTTGTACCTACCGCGTCAAGCTATTCTTGGGAGTGAAAGATGAGGGGCACGGAAAGGCTTTCATTTCTTTTTAATGCTAAATCTATCAAAACCTTTTTATATTAGTTAGACATTAAGTCTAATAATTATACTTTGAGTTATACTATGATTGAAGCTAAAGCCAAACAATGGGGGAATTCATTAGGGGTAGTCATACCCAAAGAAGTAGTCGACAGCCTGCATATTCGGGCGGGAGAAGACATCATCATTCAAATCGAAAAGAAAGAAAATCCTTTAAAGGAATTGTTTGGGTTTGGAAAAAATAAAAAAATAACCCGGGAAGCCTTTCTGGAAAATCGAAAATTGTTAGAATCGAGATATATGTAACCATGTACTGTCTTGACACGTATGCTTTAGTGGAAATCCACAATGAAAACCCCATTTATAGCCGTTTTCTTGAAGAAGAGTTTGTGATACCAGAAATATTGATGGCCGAATTTTATGGTTTAATGCTTCGAGATTACTCAGAAACAATCGCCAATTATTGGCTGGGAAAGTTAGATTCTTATCTGCAGCCGGTGCCGATGGATGTTTTAGTTAAAGCGGTGAAATACCGGCAGGAACACAAAAAACAAAACCTTTCCTTCTTTGACTGTGTTGGTTATATCTTTGCCCGGGAAAAAGGCATGAAATTTGTTACCGGTGATAAAGAGTTCAAAGGGAAAGACGGCGTTGAATTTATGAACAAATAAGTCCTCTCTTTTCCATCATCACAAACCATATAAACTTCATTATTTTATTTATTCTTAATGTTCATCAAAGAATTAGTTCCTATTTTTGGTTCTAAGACTAAAGCGCAGGAGATCGTGCTTTTGCTCCATGATGCTAAGAAAGTAGTCCGGCAGGGATTTTATGATGAAGAACTGCCTACAGTAGAGAAATTCTGTACCGAAAATAAGATCTGCCTGGTAAAATCAAAATTTAAAGTGTTGCTGGCGGATGAATATGCATATTCCAATAAGGGCTTTCGTGTTCCGGAGACTGATACACGCCGGGGGATGTATTTTGTCTATTTCTCCAAAGAGGAGCAGAACGCCTGGCTCGCAAGCTATTACGAGCTGATGAACAATGATGCGAACTTAGGCCAGCTCTTGGGATATCCCCGCTGCTGCGTGGAATTCTTTGGCAAACGGTTTACCGAAGACACCACCAATCTGCAGCGCCCACCCACTAACGTCTTTACCAATATCACCCAGCGCCATCGCGATGCCGTCATTCTTTCCCATTTCCCCTGTAAATCCGACTGCCAGGAGAGCATTACCTTGGCCCGGAAATATTTGGACGTGTTAATAAAAGTGGATAATCGTCGGGTGGAAGAGTTGCTGGAACTCCTGAAAGTGCATTAGAAATAACGGCCAGGCACACCATATACTTCCTGTTCTCCGGCAGTATTGCACATCAACTGCAGGCCCAACGATGGAATCCAGAATGATTCTGCCGGGAAATAGACAGTAACCAGACCCCGATCTTTCCCATCCAAAATTGCGGGAAGTTCTTGTCGATAGGAACGCAGGCCGTAATTGCGCACCAGGTTAACAATATCAAAATCGGCGCTGATGATACTCACGGGCTTCCGGCTGATCAGAGAGTCCATTATGGCTTGGCTTACCAGCTGGCTATCCCCACGGGAAGTATCCTGAAGTAAATTTCGTTTTACGAAATAGTTATCCGGAGAAAAATGCAGGCGATTATTTTCAAGGTACCGAGCCAGGGATTCGTCACCGGGAACTGGGATGCTTCGCGGCAACAACAGATTATAAGAGGATTGGTGATGTTCAGTGAGCTCTCGTAAGGTGGCCTCTTTTATTCCTCTTTTTCTTTTACAGCTGCGGGCAACCAAAAAATCCAAGGCTCGCTCCAGATGGTCAATTAAAGCTAAATACTCCCCAACAACTACGACTGATGAACGCACCGTTTCATAGGACCCAATAGTTTCATTTAACTTTGAAGAAAATCTTAACTGGCGGTTAAGGATGCTCTGCTTCACATCATGGAAGCTTTTGGCTGCTCCCAAACGTTCTGCAATGCTGGGAACAGAAACACCCCGACGGAAATAAGGGGTCTGGCGCACCAGGCATAGGTTCAAATCCTGATTTAGGACAGAATTATCCAAATAAATGGCACCACGGTCGTAGGCCAGCTGCTCTAGGGTGATTTCTTGCATGGAACCATCTAAGAAACGGTCGTTTTTATAAATTATTCTT
>JACPCD010000026.1 GCA_016179955.1 Candidatus Woesearchaeota archaeon
GCCGGCCGGGCAATCAACACCCCAAACGAAATCCCGGCGATGGTGGTGAAGGCAAAGCCCTTCAGCATTCCTGCCCCCGCAAACCATAACGGCAGCATCGAGGCGATGGCCGTCAGATAGGCCCCCATGATGATATAAAGCGCATTCTTGATGCGAACCTTCCAATCCAAAGCAACTAATTCGCCCCGCACCGTCTCATCAGTAATGATAACGAGATGGTCGACGGCCGTGCCAATGACGATGATGATCCCAGCAATGGCTGCCAAATCCAGATTCCAGCCCACCAGGGCAGCAAAGCCCAGGACTAACACAATTTCGGAAATGATCGTAAGAACCAAAGGTATAATGACCTTGGCTTTCCGGTAACGGATAAGTACCACCGTGCTCACGGCGATAATGGCCAATAAACCAACAAACAAAATATTCTTCAAAAATTCCTGCCCCAAGGACGGGGAAATGGTATCGAGCTTGACAATCTCTAACTTCACGGGCAAGCTGCCGGTGATAATAATGGTTTGCAGCCGTTTCATGTTCTCCAAGGCCGTACTCAACGCCTGCGGCTGCACGTTCCCGACGCCGGAACCGGAAATCTGGATTTCCGTCGTAGCTCTTCCTTTCAGCTCGGAACCAATCCTTAAAGCATCCACTTCCTTGTCATCAAGATATAAGACCAAATCCTTGCTGAGATAACTCTGGCCGCTGTCGCCGGGAACAACAGTAAGTTTGCTGGTCAGGGAAGCCTGGCGCTCGGCTGCTTCTGAACTTAAGGATATACTGAAGAAAAAGGCGCAGGCATAGCCGTCAGTAACTTGAGAACAGCCCCGTTGGGGATCAATGCCGGAACATTGCGCGCTCCTGCACACATAGGTTATATCTTTTTTTCCGCCAAAGAAAACTGTCTCATTGTCAATCTTGGCTTCGAATTTTCCCTGCTTTGCCAATAAGTCCCGCACTTCCTCTTCGGTCACGCCGGCAATCTCAATGAGAATGAACTTGGCGCCCGATAAATCTGCAGCGGAACGCACCGTGACATCGCTTAACCCGTACACGTTCAGGCGCTCCTTTAAAGTATCGACCGTGCTTTCCAGATCCTCGTCAGAAACTTCCTGCTCCGGCTTGAGCAGCACTCTGGTACCGCCTTCCAAATCCAACCCTTTGCGCAAATTGGAAGTGGGCGCATCGTATACTTTGATGCCGAGGCCAGTCGTCCCGTGAGCCGGCGTTATGAGGTTGTAGGTGCTTCGGCTGGTTATTATTTTGATGGTTTGGTTTGATTTTAGCCCTGCAACGGCTTGGTAATAACTCTCGGCGTCGGTAATGATGTGGGCATTCACGCTCAGGATCTTTTCCCGGGCTAATGGTGCCAGCTTAGCAGGCGGGCTGCGCAACCCGGCCAAGGCGGCAGAGGAATTGCCGGAAACGCTGCGGATAGTAGCGCCGTCATTACCCCAAAAATGAGGCTGAATGGAAACGACGGCAAAGATCAGGAAAATGATTAAGATGATTACCCTCCAGTTCGTAAACACTTTTTTCCACGGCACCATGTTAATTCATCCGATTCTTTTTCTCTAAATATAAACGCAAGATAGCCACATTTTGGATCCAGGTCATGATCATATCGACAATCATGCCTATCATGATAATCAGCATGATCTGGCGGATAGTTTCGCTTTGTACGAAGATCAGCGCCACGGCAACCACAGCTAAAGTCGTAATGGTCATCGTTAATCCGGTACTGATGGAGCTGTAAATCCGGCTCATGACCGTGCCTTCTTTCCGATGCAGGACTCGGCTGGTGAGCAAGATGTCCGTGTCAATAGAATAGCCGATGAGCATCAGGAATGCAGCTACTCCAGCCGTGCTCAGACGGACGCCGGTGAGGTTAAAGATGGCCATGGTAACCACAATGTCGGAAAAGGCACAGACAATGACTGCTAAGCTGGGGATCCACAGGCGAAAGTACAATAAAACAACGATGGCCATTAACACGAACGAAAAGAGCAGGGCTAATCCTGCTTGCCGGAAGAAACTGGCGCCTAAAGCTGCACCGACAATTTCGACATTATACTCGCTTTGCTGCAGATCAACGGTTTCTTCCAATGATTGGAGTACTTTATCAATCGTGGGTCGTTCCTGAAAAGCAGAGTCGATGGCAAGGCCCGTAACTCTCCCGGCGGCCGTTAAGGTGCGGACAGAGATTTCCCCTTCCGGAAAGGCCTCTTGGAGCGATAATTCCAATTCCTGGATGTTGACGGATTCCGCGTTGAGCGTGATGGTGGAGCCGCCTTTCAGGCTCACGCCCCGGTTCAAGAAGTCTCCCGTGGTATAGGTTTGGATGCCGATTTGCAACAGGGCCAGCACTAACAGGATGACCGGAAAAATTGCCAACATTTTATACTTGTGCTCATAGATGTGCTTAATCTTGTCCAGCATGATGGTATTCTAAATTAATGGTTTCTATATAAAGATTGTGATGGGAAAAAAATGTGTTGGACGCACCTCTTTCCTCAGGGAGGATCGGAGAATCAACCCTTTTTTCCCCACCACCACCCAATGACCACCCCCATAACATTTATAAACCTAGAATTATTATAGCTGCCTGTGGAATTAATCCAGCTGAAAGAGGTGACGAAAGAGTTCCAGAAGCATAAAGTGCTGGAAGAGGTAAGCATAACTATCGACGAAGGCGATATCTTTGGGGTCATCGGCGAATCAGGCAGCGGGAAAACGACACTGCTGAACCTTATCACCGGCTTTATTGAACCGACCGTGGGAGAAGTGCAATATTATTCTAAAATTACCCAGGGGCCGAAAGACCTGAACAAGAATCTGGATAAGATCAAGAAATACATCGGCTTTACCCCCCAGCATAACTCGTTCTACCATAAATTAACGGTGGTCGAAAACCTGATGCACTTCGGACAGCTCTATGGCATTCCCAAAGAAACGCTGATCAACAACATCAAAAGCCTGCTCAGCTTTACGTCCTTGATGGACGAGCGCCACAAATTGGCGGAGCATCTTTCCGGCGGAATGCAAAAAAGGTTAGACATCTCCTGCAGCCTGGTGCACAAGCCTAAAATATTGGTCTTGGACGAGCCCACGGCAGACTTAGATCCCATCCTGCAAAAAGAGATCTTGTGGCTATTGCGGGAAGCCAACAAGCAAGGGGTTACGATCGTCATTGCCTCTCATCATCTGGACAGCATCGAGCAGATCTGTAATAAAGTTGCTATCATCCATAAAGGAAAAGTGTACAGCCACGGCTTAATTGACGAGGTGAAGAAGCCCTTCCTTAAGGATTACTTTACCATCAACCTCCGCCCCGGCGAGAGCAAGGAAAAGATCATCGCCGTCTTAAAAAACCTGCCCATCCAGAAAATTGTGGATGAAGGAAGCCGATTAGTGATCTACCCCCAGGACATCCAGAAAACCGTGACCGGATTATTGGGATTTATCAAGCAGGAAAATCTCTATCTTCACGACATGGACATGCGCAAGCCGTCCCTGCACGAAATCTTTGAAAAGATCGTTTCCATCAAATAACCATGCAATCGCTCTGGCTTTTGACCCGAAAGAACCTCCGGCTGCTGCTGCGTGCCAAAAGCTCGGCGTTAATTGTGTTACTGGCACCATTGCTCACTATCCTCATCTTGGGCCTTTCCTACAGCACCTCTTCCCAGTATGGGCTGAACATTGGAGTGTATGCGCCGGCGTTTACAGATGACGTTAATTCCATCATCAACACCTTGCAGGAGAAAGATTTCAAGGTCGTCAAATATGACGCGGGGATTGATGAATGCGTCCAGGACATCAAGATCAGCGCCATCCATACCTGCTTATCCCTGCCGGAAAATTTTGCGATAGAAGGAAATGCACCCAAAGAAGTGACGTTCTATCTCGACCCCAGCAAAATCAATTTAGTGTGGATGATTCAGGAAACACTCAAGACACAGATTAACTTCAAGGCGCAGGAAGTTTCGACGCAGCTAAGTCAGGATATTCTGACCCGCTTATCGGACACGAAAACTAAGGTTGGCGAGCAGCAGAGCCAAACGCAATCCATCAAAGACAAAAATTCCGCGGCCATTGCCTCGACCAGCACCGCGAAAGGCGCGCTGACGGGCTTGGATCTAACCGCGTCGGCAGTGACCTATGATAGTTCCATTGTCGGCAGTTTTCAGACCAACGTCAGCGCCAACCTGAATACCAGCCTGCAAAAGATAGCGGATGCCAAGAACGCCGTGAATGACGCCAATATCAGCAGCGCCGACCGATCAAGAATAAATTCGCTGCTTACCGACGCCAATGAGCGCTTAAGCGGCGCAATAACCTTGGTTGCCGGAACGGGCGACAACAGCCTGCAGAGCATCTCTGCGCTCATTGAGCGCCTGCAGCAGGATCTAGACGGCACCAAGGCAAAGTTAACTGCCGCCGCCGCCAGCGTCGGCACGGCTGCCAGCGATCTCGATGCAGTCAATACCAACCTTAATGAAGGCTTGGCAGCGATTGATTCGCTGCAAACGGCATTAAACGGCATCCACAGCAATCTGGAAGGGGCGAAAGTGACGGATGCAGCCACTATTGCCACCCCCATCGTCACTCGGATTGAGCGCGTCAGCAAGGAAAGCACCTACTTGAATTATAGTTTCCCCACCTTACTGGTGCTGGTGATCATGTTTACGTCCCTGCTCTTGGGAACCATCTTAGTCATGATGGAGAAAAATAGTCCGGCTTTTTTGCGCAACTATTTCCTGCCGGTGAACAAGGCAACATTTGTGATTTCGATTTACCTTACCAATCTGGTGCTGATTCTGGTGCAAATCATAATCATTCTGGGAATTTCGCTCTTCTTCCTGCAAGAAGCCCTGCCCGCGATAGCGCCAATAGCCGTGGTTCTGTTTGCAGTGGCGTCGCTGTTCACATTTTTAGGCATGGCCATCGGCTACCTCTTTACCTCCGAAGAAACCGGGGTATTGGCGTCGATATCCCTGGGAAGCATCTTGCTGTTTGTCTCCGGCGCTATCCTGCCGATTGAGACCATTTCACCGCTGCTGCGGCAAATTGCGTATTTTAATCCTTTTGTACTGGCAGAGAGAATCATCCGGGAGCTCTTTATTTTTAATTCCTCGCTGCTGGAGGTATGGACTGAAATGCTCATTTTAGTCGGCTATGCCGTCGCGTTGTTCATCATTATCCTGATTATTGAATCGGTGCTGCACCAGCACATGATGCGCAAGTTCATGAAACAGCACCATAAGGCGCATATTCAGACCGACAAGCAGAATAAAAACGACATCTAAAAGTTTATAAGTGCTTTTTCTATACCTGAATTATGATGAGAAAAAAAGTAATTGCCATTACCGGCACGCCGGGAGCGGGAAAATCAACCATCGCAAAGGCCTTGGCCAAAAAATCACACTGGTACCGGGTTGATCTGTCAAGGCATTACGCCCAGATTTCCTCTGGTTATAACCGCGCCAAGCATTGTTATGATGTGGATATGCGGAAAGCAGAGCGCCTAATCCTAGAAGAAATACAAAAACATCCCGGGGGAGTAATTGTGGACACTCACATTTCCCATTTACTGCCGCGGAAGATGGTGAGGGTTTGTATCGTGGTGACGTGTTCCGACTTGAAAAAACTACGGGCCCGGCTGCGGCGGAGAAAGTATTCTGCGGTGAAAATAAAAGAAAATATGGACGCGGAGATATTTCAGGTATGCCTGGTGGAAGCACGGGAAAGAAAGCATACAATTGTGGTGGTGGATGGCAGCCAACAGTATTCACTCCCAAAAATTATGCAGAAGTTAAACGCTTTTCTTCAGCAACGCCGATAACTAAGAGCGGCCTAAACGCTGCAGTTTTCAACTGCCGATTTTTCTATAGGAAAAGCCATAGCGTTCCCCTAAAGCTGCCCCCAGTTGATCCAGTTTCTCCCGGTCCGGCTGGAAATCACGACGCTCATGATAGAGAATTTCAAAGGCTTGCAACCTAATCTGGGCATTTTGCACCATGACCTCTACCAAGGACGGACTGGAAGGAGAACTGCTTCCAAGACGATACTCTTCCAACTTGCCGAGCATATTGGATAGTAAGCGGCAATCCTGCACCAAGAGGTCTACGCTGGGACGGGGTGGACTGATAACCTTAGCCGGCGGAACAGCCATAGGAAGTAATTATCAGAATGCCTATTTAATGGTTGGGGAACTCTGGAATACTCATATTAGCCGCAGAACAACCCCTCAAAAGATAAATTGAAGTTTGCGCTAGCTTTATAAAGTTCCTGCCATCTTACACTTATCATGGCGACGTTAACTGCGCAGCAAAAACTGCACCTTAAAAAGTTGATTAGGGAACTGCATAGTTATAAAGCCCCGCACACTGAATTCGTCACCGTTTATATTCCGCAAGGGTATGAACTAACTAAAATCATCCAGCATTTAGCCGAAGAACAGGGTACTGCTTCTAACATCAAATCTGCGTCTACCCGAAAGAATGTGCAGTCCGCCTTAGAACGAATGATCCAGCATCTGCGGACGTTCAAGAAAACGCCCGAGAATGGGTTGGCAGTATTCTCAGGTAATGTGGCGGCGGGGGAAGGCAAGCAGGATCTCCGCGTCTGGAGCATGGAGCCACCGATACCATTGAATACCCGCATCTATCGCTGCGACAAGAATTTCGTGACTAATATTCTGGAAGAGATGATGGTCGAGCACAATGTGTATGGGTTAGTGGTTTTAGATCGACGAGATGCCACCATTGCCCTGCTGCGGGGAAAAACCATCATTCCGCTGCAAAAAACTCATTCGGAAGTGCCGGGGAAGACGAAAGCGGGAGGGCAATGTTTAGTCAAAGACACTTTAATCCAATCCCATGATGGTAATATTTCCTTACTCCATTCTTCCCACAATCCCCAAGTGGTTAAGAGTATGGTTTTAGAAACATTCTCGCTGGGAGATTCCCCCATCACTGAACGATGGGACGTCCCAAAGTCGGAAATCTATAAGATTATTACTAAAAGCCCCCGCTTGGAAGTTGAAGCCTCAAAAGATCACATCTTTTATGTTAGAACAAATGAGAGAATTAAAGAAAAAGCAGCAGAAGAGCTCAAAGAAGGAGATTTTCTAATTATGCCGGAGAATATTAAAATTAAAGGGGAAATTCAAACCATAAACGCAATTCAATATTATAATTCTTTCAGAATTAGCGCGGGGGGGCAAGATTATCTTAAGAAGAAACGGGAAGAGAAAAATTTGCTTCAGAAAGAATTAGCTAAAGTAGCGGGGCTTACCCAAACTGGGGTTTCCGTCTTTGAGTTAGGGAAAAGAAACGCCAGAAGAGCAACCCTCCAAATTCTTTGTGCTGCTTTAGGAATAGACTTTTATTGGTTTTTAAATTGTTATGCTTCGCCGGAGCTTTACCGGGAAGTTAAATTGCCAGTTCTTCTTGATCCAAATTTTGCTCAATTTTTAGGTTACTTGGCAGGAGATGGAACTTTTGAAAAAGACCGGATCACTTTTTTTGAACAAAGTAAGGGGGTAGCATTAGGATATAAAAGAAAGTTTGAGCAATATTTTAACCTCGAATGCAGTTACAGGTTTAGAGAACAGAAGAATTATCACCAGCTGCGTTTTACCAGCAGACCGTTGGTACGATTAATTAATGGAGAATTTCCGGAAATCAAAAAGACGCGGGATACTTTAATCCCGGAGAAAATTCTTAAGTCTCCTCCGGCCATTGTAGCCGCTTTCCTCAAGGGATTATTTGATGCTGACGGCTATGCTTCAATAAGAAGAGATGTGGGATTGGGAATTAATAATAAAACTCTCGCCCAGCAGGTACAGCTCGCTTTATTAAGATTTGGGATTATCGCTTCTTTGCACGAATATGATAACCGGGCAAATAAGTATAGTTGCAATTCGCGCTTCACTATTGACATCACCGAGAAGCAATCATTAAAGTTATTTAAGGAAAATATTGGTTTTTCTTGCAGCAGAAAAAGTGAAAACTTAAATTTGACTATTAAACTCAAGACCAATAAAAGTAATGTCAGGCAAATCATTGTTCCGGGTACAGAAATAAGAAAAATAATTGAGAAGGCAGGATATAATAAAGCGATGTTTCCGAGAGTGAGCAACTTTTTCTTTAACCGGAGGATGATCAGCAAAGAAGCTTTTAAGAATTCTATTCTTGAATATATTAAAGATGAAGAACTAAAGAGTAAATTAAATGAAATTTACGAATATCCTTTCCTGCCGGTTAAGATCCATAGAATAAACAAAACTCAAAAAGAGGTTGAAATGATTGATATTTCTGTAAGTCACCATAATTTTATTGCCAATGGGCTAATTGTCCACAATTCTTCCCAACGGTACGCCCGTATCCGCGAAGGCGCCTATAAAGACCACTTCAAAAAGATTTCCGAGTACATGAAAGAACAATTCCTCTCCTTAGGCAACAACCTTAAAGGTATCATCATCGGCGGGCCGGGCATTACCGTCAGTGATTTCCTGAACAAGGATTACCTTACCGGCGATATCAAGAAGAAAATCATCGGCACCCGGGATTTATCGTATACGGAGGAGTTTGGCCTGCAGGAATTATTGGACAAATCACAGGACTTGCTGGCCGAGGAAGAAATTGCGATTGAGAAAAAAATCATGGACTGGTTTTTTGGCGTGTTACGCGACTATCCCCGTAAAGTAACGTATGGGGAGAAAGAGACGATGAAGGCGTTAGAGATGAATGCGGTCGATACTTTATTTCTCTCGGAGCAGATTTCAGAGGATAAGATTTTTGAGCTGGAAGAGAAAGCCCAGCAGGGCGGGGCAACGGTCAGGATCATTTCCACCGAGACTCGCGAGGGAGTGCAGTTGCGGGATTTAGGGGGGATTGCGGCAGTGTTGCGGTTTGAGATTGAATAAAAAATGAACCTTATTGAAGAATCGTTCCGCCGCCTGTTTCCTGGGAAAGGATTCTTTTACCAGAGCGACTTGGAATATAACCGTCGGCTTTCTTCATTTAATGCCAACATCCGCAAGAGCAATAACAAGCTTACTCTCCGCCTTAATCTGCAATGGAAAGATATCGATGATGAAATTAAGATAGGATTGATCCAGCACCTGCTGCTGAAGATGTTTAAGGAGCGGAAGAATACCCCTAACATTGACTTATATAATAATTTCATCAAGAATATTCCGTTGTTAACACCTAAAACGGAATCTGATCCGGTGTTAGAGAATTCATTTCAGCGGGTAAACCAGCGATTCTTTGAGCATCAAGTGGAACAGCCAAATTTACAGTGGGGGCAGCGTTCTTTCCGCAAACTGGCCAGTTACAATTTCCATGATGATTCCATCACCATGTCTACCTTGTTTCGGCAGGCTCGCCCGGAAGTGTTAGATTATATTATGTACCATGAAATGCTGCACAAGCATTTCAAGTTCAAGCACCATAATGGCCGCAGTGCATTTCATACCCGTGAATTTAAGACTGCGGAAAGTTCGTATCCCCGGCAGGAGCAGATCGAGCAGGAGATTCAGCAACTGGTAAGGACGACCCGCCGGAAGAATTTCTGGAAGTGGTTTTAATTCTCGGGATTATTAAATGTCTACTTTAAAATATATTATTGAAAATAGATATTATATATATATTTAAATTCTGGCCCATTATGATTCTTTTTATGAATGATGAATATTCGATGGCCAAGTTATCGGCTAAGATTACGATGTATATACTAGTTATAGGGGTTTTCTTTAGAATAGGCCTACGCAAAGGTCAAGAGCAAGTTCTTGACCGATTGCCCCGGGAGCAACGGCCCATCATCCAAAGAATCATTAGGTCTGGAATTGGTGAAGAACAAATTGAAAAAAGCGAACGGGAGCTGGAGAACGCACGAGCTGCGTTAATAAAAGCCAGACAAGCAGAAAGCCGAGGAGACCGGCAAAATGCATTGGATTGGATCATAAACGCCCGGGGCCATCTCGAAAAAGTAAACCGCAAGGCATTTGATCTCACCAAACTGCGCGCCGAATTGCAGTTAGTGCAAAGGTCATTATTTTTGCCACGGTAAAAATTTTCTTATAGTAAATTGCATTAATTTCGGAACTTTTATTATGTAATTTGCTATTATTCACCAGAACAATAAAGAAGAAAAAGAGCAACAGATTAATATCCATCAACTAATCTATCAATACTCACTTCTTCGCCATCCTGAAGAAGAGGAAAAACTACTTTTCCAATTACATCATATCCTTGTCCACCACCACTCCCAAAACATTCTCCCGGAACACCCACTAAATATCCACTGACGGGGTTCCCAATAAGATAAACGGCATCTTCATTTTCACCAAAATATCTTCTTACTCCTCTTTGTGGTTCTTCTGTTTTTTTAACGGCTTCTTGCAATGTATTAAATGCCGTATAATGACTGGCTAATTCTTGGTGTGGAACTTTTATTTTTTTTCCTCAGTCACCGGGCTGACTAGAGGCGTATTCTTCTTGCATTTCCAAGCGATATTCTCCTTTTCTTTTCCTTAAATCACCAACTAGATATTCATCTCCGCCTACTTTAACCACTAACTGAGCAGGTTGTCCGGATTCCTTTTCAATAGCTCTTACTATCTCTCCAAGATTAAGCACTGATGAATAAATTGGCGTGGAATCAGCCATTGTAAAAGTAGGGAGAGAGGAATTAATAAAGCTTTTGTAACTCCATAATATATTTGGTACTTTCAAAAATTTAAGCGGGCTCGTTTGCGCTTTGATTAAGGCACGTAGCATATGGGCAGCGGAATAACAATACTTTTACGATACTTTTAAAAATAAACCCCCTTTTTGCCTTTCAATGGCCCAAAAGAGGTTTTTGGCCCTGAATGCCATGGACAAGCTGATGCGGGAAGCAAGTTCCTTGCGAGTATCCGAAAGTGCCAAAGAAACCCTAGCCAACGTGTTAGAGGAGAAAGCAACCGAAATCGCGCGGAAAGCAGCGATTCTGGCAGAACATGCCGGCAGGCGCACCCTGACCGGAAAAGATATCGCGTTAGCAATGAAGTGAGGTATAATCTATGTATGAAAAGAAGCTGGTGAGCGTGGGAAGCTTAAAGAAAGGAGACACTATCATCATTGATGATGCTGCCTGCAAGATTACTGATACTGCTACGTCTAGACCGGGAAAGCATGGACACGCAAAAGTGAACTTGATGGCCGTGGGCTTATTAGATGGAAAGAAACGGAACGTGGTCATGCCCGGGCACGACCGGGTGGAAGCGCCCATCGTGGAGAAGAAAAATGCCCAGATCCTTTCCGTCTCCGGGAACAAGGCCAATGTTATGGACTCGGAAAGCTATGAAACGTTTGAGATGGACATCCCCGAAGAACTGCAAGGCCAGGTAAAAGAAGGCATGGAAGTGCTGTACTGGATTTTAATGGGCATCAAAGTGATGAAACAAGTGAAATAAAATGGTCAAGTTTGAAGAAGCGATGGAACGGTTGATCCGGAATGTCTTTGTCTGCCGCAGCTGCAAAGCTAAAATCAGAGCGCCCAGCCTGAAAGTAAGTCAAGGCAAAGTACGCTGCCGAAACTGTGCGTCGGCCAAGCTGCGGCCAAAACGAAAGAAATAAATACCCCGAGGAAAGCCTTTAGAGCATGCTGGTCGAATTTCTGCTGAAGTACAAGTTCATTATTTTATTCTACCTGCTGATTATTTTATTTCTCCTCCTGAAGCGGAAACGGCTGGAGATTCAAGCCAAGTTCATTGTCCTCTACCGAATGAAATGGGGATTGCGCTGGATGGACAAATATGCCGGAAAATTCCGGGAATGGATTGTCCTGCTGGGGTATATCGGAGTCGGGGTAGGCTTCCTGGGACTGCTCTCGATTTCGGTTATTCTGATTAAGAACCTGTATGATTTAATGACCACACCAGCAGCCGTGTCGGGAGTTTCTTTGGTGCTTCCGGGCATTGATGTTCCCGGGCTGGGAGTATTGCCCTTCTGGTACTGGATCATTGCAATATTCTTGATTGCAGTAGTGCATGAATTTTCTCATGGGATTGTAGCCCGAGCGCATAATATTCCGGTTAAAAATACTGGGTTGGTGTTCTTTGGACCCATCTTAGGAGCGTTCGTGGAGCCGGACGAGAAAAAAATGAGGAAGGAAAAAGAAATTACCCAATATTCCGTGTATGCAGCCGGTTCGTTTTCCAACATACTGCTGGCGGTGGTGGCGTTGGTGTTGCTCAACGTCCTGTTTCTCCCCTGGCAGCAGAGCATGGTCACGCCCGAAGGATTTACCTTTGAGAGTTACGTCAACGAATCCTATCCGTTTGCCCAGGCCGGAATAGCGGCGGGAACGGTGATAAATGGCATCAATACTGTACCCGTCCATAATTTCCAGGAGTTTGCGGATGAATTGTCGTATTATAAGCCGGGAGATAGCATTACCGTGAGCACGCCGGAGAAAGAATATGATGTAACGTTGGCAGCAAATCCAGATAATCCCCGGAAGAGTTTCCTGGGCATCCAGAGCATTCATAATGAAGTTGACGTTAAGGACGCATACGCCACTGGTGTGAGACATGGCCTTTATTACCTGGTGGATTGGATAGCTGGCTTTTTACGCTGGCTGTTCATTTTAAGTTTAGGCATCGGCTTGTTTAACTTGCTGCCGCTGCCCATTGTGGATGGGGGACGGATGGCCCAGACGTTCCTGCATCGGCTGAAAGGAGCAGATACCGGCGAGCGGCGATACCGGCAGATAAGCATATTGTTTTTGGTTATTTTGCTGCTGAGCTTGTTCTTTCCGCTGCTGAGTAAATTGTTTTGAATGACGTTTCGCCAGCAGTCTGCTCAAAGTATGGACTATCCCGCACCACATTATAATAAGCCATAGTCTGGAAATAACCTACAAAATCGCCTAACTCTTTCCGCATTCTTCCAAAAGTAGTTTGTGAACCGCGATACCATACCCAGGCATCATCGGTCAACGTCAGCAACCGCTCTAAATCCCTGAGCTTGAACTCCACCAGCACCGCGCGGCCAGAGGGTCCTTTTTCGATTTGGTACTTGGTGCCATCACGTAAGGTAAAGAATAGCGTCATGCATTCATTCCATGCCCGCTAAATACTTCTCCGCTTCCATGGCCGCCATGCAACCTGAGCCGGCAGCGGTAATGGCCTGCCGGAAACGGCGATCCTGCACGTCACCCGCGGCAAAGATTCCAGGCACTTTAGTGTGGGTCCAGGCATCGGCTTTCAGATATCCTAACTCGTCCATCTCTAACATCCCGTGCAGAAAAGAGGTGTTAGGAACATGGCCAATAGCTAAAAAGACGCCGTGGCACGAAAAGTCAGTCGTTTTGCCCGTCACGATGTCTTTCAGTTTCACGCCAGTAACTATTTTCCCATTGCCCAGAACATCGATAATTTCTTTATTCCACAGCACTTTTATCTTTTCATGCTTAAAGACGCGTTCCTGCATGATTTTTGAGGCACGGAAAGAATCACGGCGGTGGATAATAGTTATCTTGCTGGCAAATTTGGTTAAGAATAATGATTCTTCCATCGCGGAATCACCGCCGCCAATGACGATGACTTCTTTGTTTTTAAAGAAGGCTCCATCGCAATTGTGGACTATGGCACCAGCAGTAACATAAGTGTTATTATTTTCTACTGCAATATTATGGACCTCGCCGTCATAATCCACGGTTTCTAATCTCCGAATAGGGAGGTAAGCATAATTCCCCTTGATCCAAGCAAATTCATTATTTCTTTTTTTGTTTTTAAGATGGGGGTGTTCAACCCCAAACATATCGCTTGCCAGCCGAAGATAAGAACCACCTATTTCAAGCTCATAGCGATCGTGTTTAAACTTTATTTCTCTTCCATTAAAAACATTCTTTGTTTTATTAAGAACATCTTTTGATCTCCTCGATATCCCAACAATAATGCCTAGACGCAACAATATTGTTTTAAATTGGGCAACTAATTTGGGGGAGTTAGTCACTAATGAAAACCCTTCTGGTTTTATTCCGCCGTCTCCCCGATAATATCCTTTAACCAACTCCGCTTGTTTATCTACTGGTAAATATACAAACCAATGTGGTAATGATTTCCCATAAGAATATTTCCCAAACAGTTTCTGAAATAAGTCCCGCAGAATTCCCGCATAACATTCAATTCGCCACACCGAACCTTCTTGCTTAACGGCCACATCATAATCGAAGAAGGTCTTAAAAATTCTAATCGTATCATCAACATATTCTTTATCTTTAGGACCAAAATAGAAGTTTATTCCTCTAGGCGTAATTGATCCTTCTGCTAGGAAATACCCTATTAATCTCATGAAATCCCTATTGATGGGCACTATATTTGGAATTCTTCGAGCAGTGTATGTTTCGTAATTATTTTTGATGTATCCTTTTTCATCAACATCTAATTTCAAAATATCAGCTATTTTTATATTAACCACATCAATAGTTTTAGAAACAATGGGGTAGAGTAAGATATGGTCTTTTCTTAACTCTCCTGCCGGAACCCATTGTGGCTCTTCCCATTTCATATCCCGATAGTTTGCTCCAACACCACGCTTCATTTTAGCAGCATAAACGGGGTGCTCAGGAGTTAAGAGCGTTGGCTCTTCTCTAAAATAACGTGGAATTATCTTTACTAATTTACCTTTAAATGGTCGACTTCCTTTTCCTACAACTTTTTGGAATGTACCATCATACGTTAGAACTTGTTCTCCCTCTTCAATTTTATCGATGGCTTTAGGAGCATTATTTGCAACTATAGTAGACCCGGTAGGCAAACAAGTTGCACAGGTCGTCACGCCACGGCCCTTGTACTTCTGTTCCGACTCTAATCCCAGCCAGCGGGCAGATGCACCGGTGGCAATGATAATTGTTTTGGCCTGAATCTTTTCCCCGCTCTCCAGCTGCAGCTCAAATCCTTTGGAGATCTTCTTGACGGTTGTTACCGCATCTACTTTGAAACGGGCGCCAAACTTCTCGGCCTGCTGCTTGCAGACCGCAATAAGTTCCGGCCCCTGCACTCCGTTTGGAAATCCAGGAAAATTTTCCACGGCGGTCGTGAGCGTAAGCTGTCCGCCATCTTCCCGGCCGGACAGGAGCAATGGCGAGAGATTAGCCCGGGCAGCGTAAATGGCAGCAGTTAACCCGGCAATGCCGGTTCCGAGGATGATGAGGTTTTCCATGTATTTTATACTCTTGCTGATAATGATAAGTATTTATACTTTACTTCAAAACTATGTGTAACGCTCTACTTTAATGTTGACGGCAGGAACTCTCTTACTTAATAATAACTCTTTTGTTTCTAACACCATCTCTTTCAAGCCACAGAGATAAAATGTCTTTCCCTGCAAGTCACTTGGCAAATGCCGCTGCACCCGGCCAGTCTTCCCATTCCATTGATCCCGGCTGAGCGTCGGGATATAGGTAAAGTTTGAAAATTTCTGCTGTAAGGACGTAAATTCGTCATGGAAAAATAATCCGGAGCGTTGCCTAACGCCGAACAACAGCACAAATTTTTGGTGGGGAAAACGAGGAAGATATTCTTTAATCATGCTGTAGAATGGAACAACACCGGTGCCGGCACAGACAAACCATATTTCGTTCTGGTCATTTTCATCAAAAACAAATAAGCCGATAGGGCCGCGCACCACCAGTGTATCCCCAGGCTTTGCTTCCTTAAAATATTCAGATGCAAACCCGCCCGGAATGATCTTGGCGCACACATCTATTTTTCCTTTTTCTTGAGGGGGATTGAGGATAGAGTATGGTTTCCAGCGGAATTGTTCTCCCTGGATAATTTTAAGCAGGGCATACTGGCCCGCTTTAAACGAGAATTTGGGAGCAGTAAACGAGAGGTACATCACATCATCAGTCAAGTATCTTTTCTGGTCCAGGGTAATGGTAAATTCAGGGACGGGCATTGAATAGAGGCAATCAAAAGGTTTATTTTTAAACTATATGGAAGAAAGAATGATCCATTCTCATTTACGGTTTGGGCAACTCAGAAAAAAAGAACGGACTTACATGAGCCATTTTTACAATGCCGTGAGCAAGAGCAACTGTCTGGTCCGACCGCGGCAATCCCAGATACTCTGCCAAAGATTGATGGTATGCTTCTGCATCCCCATTAAATGTTATCCGCCCGGCGTCCTGAAGAACTTTGGGAGCATATTCGTGGTCAGGAAAGTAACGTACAATAACGCGGGCAGAAGGATGGGCAGTAGCATCATGTACCCCTAAACTACGGCAAGACGAATGGTCTGCGGCGGGATAGTCTCCAATAATCCATCGAAGGTCGTGAAGTTCCCGGGAAGCGGGCTTGAACAACAAAGAGTTCGCCGCTTCCCACGCCGCATTATAGTCGCTAACGTTCGGGGCTAAAACATTAAATTCCTTCCAAGAATTATGGCGTGGCTTGGGGGCAAAAGTATCCCACTCAGAGCATTTTGGCCCATATGGATGATCAAGCCACACCCCATATTGTCCTCGTGGGGCTTTAGACTCGGAACTTTGCCAGGAACCAATCCAATAAAGATAGAGTTTAGGGTCTTCGTCTAAAAAATCTCTTAATTCGCAATAAATGGTATTCGCGACGCGAGGCAACGAAATGGACTCCGCCGCCAGCCGCGCGTATCCTTCCTGTACCTCCCGTAAAGCTTGACCATGAGTTTGAGGCTCCATGTGGTGGTGTGGGTGCCCGGCCTTTATAAACTTTTCCCCATTAACTACTTGTTAATAAGTACTTTAAAAGACACAATATTTATATATAAGCAAGGGTGGAGGTTAACTATGGTTAATAAAATGATTTTGCCCCAGGAGATTGAAACATTTTATGTCATCCCAGCCCTGCGGAAGCACCTGGCATTGGAGTTAGATAAAAATGGGATGAAACAAAAAGACGTAGCAGCTATCTTAGGCATAAATACTGCTGCCATCAGCCAGTATCGCAGCGCTAAGCGGGGCGGAAAGATACACTTTAACGAGCCCATCGTCGCAGAAATAAGCACCTCGGCCAGCCGCATCAATGATCGTCTCAGCTATATTCGAGAGACGCAACGACTGCTACGCGTCATTCGGGCGCAAGGAGTACTCTGCACCATCCACAAGCAATTGGCAAATATCCCGGAACAGTGTGAGCCCAAAAGCGTGGGCTGCCAGCACCTGGAGCTATGTGCCTAATGGAAACACAAACAATAGAAATCAACCGGGAACTGTACGATCATGCGGATCAGCATACCCCTAAATATATTGCTAAACCGGGATTGAGGGAAGAGGTCGTTCGTTTAATCTCCAAAACTAAAAATGAGCCACCATGGATGTTGGAGAAACGGCTAAAAGGATTACAATTATTCCAGCAAACGCCGCTGCCTACCTGGGGGCCAAACTTATCGGCATTGGATTTTGATCAGATTACGTTCTTTGTGGATCCCAATGCGAAGGAAAGCACTACCTGGGATGAGGTTCCGGCGGAGATCAAAAAAACCTTTGACCGCTTAGGCATTCCGGAAGCGGAAAAAAAAGCCTTAGCTGGCGTGGGAGCGCAGTACGATTCCAGCGTCGTGTACCACAACTTACTGAAACCATTACAAGACCAAGGAGTCATTTTTGAAAATATGGACGTGGCAGTTCAAAAATATCCCGAATTGGTGAAGAAATATTTCATGACCTCCTGCATCCCCCCCAATGACCATAAATTCATCATGCTGCACGCCGCAGTATGGAGCGGGGGCACGTTTATTTATGTTCCCAAAAATGTCAAAGTAGATTTACCCTTACAGGCATATTTCCGGATGAACGAACAGAGGGGTGGACAGTTTGAGCATACACTTATCGTTATCGATGAGGGTGCGGAATTGCATTATATTGAAGGCTGTTCCTCCCCTAGGTATTCTACCACCTCACTGCATGCCGGGTGTGTGGAAATTTTCGTGCAGCAAGGGGCAAAAATGAAGTATAGCAGCATTGAAAATTGGAGCCGGAACGTCTACAATTTAAATACCAAACGCGCCTTGGTTGATAAAGATGCTACTATGATTTGGGTGTCCGGCAACATGGGGAGTGGCATAACCATGCTTTATCCCTGCTCCATCTTACGGGGAGAAGGAGCTCGCTCTGACAGCCTAGGCATTGCCTTTGCCGGACAAGGACAGCATCAAGACGTCGGCGCCAAAGCCATTCACGTGGCACCCCGGACTAGTTCTACTATCCATTCCAAGAGCATCAGCAAAGATGGGGGCATCTCCAGCTATCGGGGCTTGGTAAAGATAACGCCCAAGGCAGTGCAGTCTACCACCAGCGT
>JACPCD010000027.1 GCA_016179955.1 Candidatus Woesearchaeota archaeon
TGGAAAACCTGTTTGCCCTGGCAGTGGATGAAGGCATTCATGAGTATCGTGCCACCACGCTGAAAGATTTGCGCGCCTTCTGTGGCGAGCATGCCATTACCTTAAAGACCGTGAGCAATAAAGAGGAATTTGGCGCCACCCTCGATGAAGCTTTTCCAAAAGTGAACCGGGGGACCAAGAAAAAACCGTGTAATATCTGCGGCGTCTGGAGACGGTATCTCATCAATAAGCATGCCCGGCAATTAGGGGCAACGAAAGTCGTGACCGGCCATAATTTAGACGATGAAGCCCAAGCCATCACCATGAATCTATTCAAAGCAAATACCGATCTGGCAGCACATTTGGGGCCGATTTCGGGAGTGCAGGACCACGATGCGTTTGTCCGCCGAGTCAAGCCATTATATTTCTGTGCCGAGAAAGAAACAAGATTATATGCCTTCCTGAAACAGTTCGTCATTGAATTCGTGGAATGCCCTTATGCCCGGCAGGGATACCGGGCCAAGATTCAGGACATGCTGAATGATTTTGAAGCGGCGTATCCGGGAACGAAGCAAGGCATCATCAATTCCTTTTTGGCCTTGCTGCCGGCGTTGCAGGAAGCGGAACGAAAACGGCCAAATTCCATCCAGCAATGTCAACGATGTGGAGAACCGGCGAACAACGAGGTCTGCAATGCCTGTAAGATGGTGGGGGTGCTGCAGCATGCATAGCCGCCAGGAAGCAGTATGGGGAAAGGAAGCACACCACAAAATTAAGAATAGCATCGTCGCAGTCCTGGGTCTGGGTGGCTTAGGCACGGTGGCCACAGAACTATTGGTCCGTGCGGGAGTTGAAAAACTTATCATCATTGACCGGGATGTGGTAGAAGAAAGTAATCTCTCGCGGCAGATACTCTATGCTGCTGCGGATATCGGGCGGAGCAAGGCCATGGCAGCAAAAGAACGATTGAATACCATTAATCCTGGTGCGATCATTGCGGCTGAGGCCATCCATTTTGATGCCGGGAACTGCACTACTCTGGAGACCGCGGAAATAGTTTTGGATTGTACCGATAATTTACAAACCCGTTTAGTACTGAATGATTATTGCCGGAAAAATAATAAAAAATGGATTTATGGTGCGGCCATTAAGACTGTCGGCTATGTCATGCCGATTTTTCCCGAAGGACCATGTGTCCGCTGTTTCCTGAAAGAAGTACAGTTGGAAACGTGCGAAATGGTTGGTGTTCTTAATACTGTTACCAGCAGCATTGCTGCTTTGCAAGTGCAGATTGCTTTGGAGTTATTAGTGGGGAAAAATGTGCCATCGTACTTATACCAGTATGACGTGGATGCAAAATCTTTCCAAACGTTAACGGTGCGCAGGAATCTGGAATGTCCGGCCTGTGCCGGCACCTTCGAGTATCTCATTCCCAAAGCAGAGAGTAAAGTCATTGCCTTTTGCAGCTCGGGCCGATATGAAGTTTGGGGAAGGATGAAAAATCTGCACCGGATTAAAGAACAGTGGGCAGGAATTGATCACGTCCAAGACGATGGGACCACTATGCGGTTCAAGAACATCCTGCTCTTTGCAGATGGACGGGCACTGATTAAAGCCAACTCCGAAGAGGAAGCGCTTTCTGCCTATTCCCGATGGATTGGAAATTGAGACCGCATTACCGCCGTTTTCTGGGGCTGATAATCCCTTTCTGCAGATTTTCCATGGTCCGGCCTAATTCCTGAGGATCGACCATATCGTATCGGGTCTGGGCCTTGGTTTCGGTGCGGTCAGCAGCGCTTTGCAGCATCGATTGCACAAAGGGGATAGCACCCTCTTTTTTAACTGGTTTTGGGCCATTCATGGGAACAGAAAAAAAGAACACCTATTTAAACTTTTGGAGCTGCTGCCTGATTTCGGCGGAGGTGAACGCTATCAATGGCCGGAAGATCAGGGAGTGATTCAGTTCGGTATACTCTGAAAAGGTCTGGCTGCTGACCACCGGGATGGTGGCATCATCTATCCTTTCGTGGGTTTTTAGAAGAGTGGGGCTGTAGTGTTGTAATAAAGAGTAGTCTACATTCCTTTTTTGAATTAGGATAAGATGACAGCCCCGTTTCATCATCAAGAGTCCCGCTAAAATGCTGGCGTCATTCTCCAGCAGCAGGAACACCTTTCCTTCGATGCCGGTAGGCACTCCACCATGACAGGGGATTTTTTCCAGGAAAAGATACACGCCATCTTGATTTATTTCCACGCCTAATGTGGTATGGGGATGATCTCGCGAGAATTCTAAGGTGGTGTGCTTTTCGATGTATTGACCCAGCTGGACATTGAACTGTGGCGAGGGGATGGAAAACGATTTATCGGCGCGATTGGTCTCGACCCGGAAGGTGCCCTGATGGTGTTGGAGCAGGGTTACAGCGGCTTTCTTTATCTCCTCAACATCTTTTTTAACTTTCAAGACCGGTGAATAGGACACTAACCCAAAGACTCGCTTCAGGAGGTGGTGCTGGGGGAAAAAAGTGAGGAGTAAACGGCCCTGAATACGCTGCACGCTCGGTACGTGTGCTATACTTTTAATGTTCTGGCACAGTTTCTGCTCAAAATAGCCTCGATTTTTGCCCTTTAAGAACAGTTCGCCGTAGCGCAGGAGGAGGTGGGTGAAGGCCATTATGGTCTGGCACAGAAGGTATTTTAAAAAGATTGTGAATGGGAGCGTTACGTAGTTTTGGGAAAGCCCGGCTATTTAAAAAGTATATACTTTTGGCTCACGGGGCCATTTATAAAGGAAATTTTTAAATACTCTGAGCTTATTTATAAACAAAATTGCTTTTTAAATGAACGGGGGTATGTACATGATCAAGAAAAACGGGAAAAAAGAAGTCAAAATTGTCAATATCGTCGTTTCCACCTCGCTGGAAAAGGATATCCCTTTAGAGAAAATGGCAGCGACGTTACCTAACACCGAATATAATCCGGAGCAGTTCCCGGGTTTAGTGTTGCGCATCAAAGATCCCAAGACGTCCGCATTGATATTCTCCAGCGGCAAAGTGGTCTGCACCGGCGCCCGAACCTTAGCGGACGTCGAACGCAGCATCCAAAGCATCATCCGCAGCCTCAAAAAGATGAACATTCACGTCACCATAAAGCCGGAAATAACGGTGCAGAATATCGTGGCCAGCGGGAGCATTGGCATGGACCTCAACTTAAATATCTTGGGAGTCAAGCTGCCGCATACAGAATACGAGCCGGAGCAATTCCCGGGCTTGGTGCACAAATTGAAAGGAACCAATGCGACGTTCCTGCTGTTCAGCAACGGCAAGATTGTCTGCACCGGCACCAAGACTGAGCAGGAAGTGCATGAGGCCACGGACAAACTTATCGAGAACCTGAAGAAAGTGCTGAAGTAAGTGCTTTACCGAAGCAAAGCGCGGCCATAAATAATGCCGTATTAAGCACACAAATCTTTAAATAGTTCTCTTTTTATTTTTTCCAGGGAGTTGGGGGTATTTATGGAGGTTGAAGAACAGATCCGCTTATTCCGGGAATTTATCGAGAAGAATTGTTACGCGGAACTCTTAGAAAATGTGCGCAAAGGACGCGCTTTCTTGACGTTAGACTTTTCAGAGCTGATTAAATTCAATACTGAACTGTGCGAAGAAGTGCTGGAATCGCCGGAAGAGCTGCTGAAAGCAGGTGAACTTGCGGTCAAGGAATTTGACCTGCCCCAAAAAATAACCAAGTTTGCCCTGCGCCTGAAGAACCTGCCGGAATCGCAAAAGGTGCACATTAGTGATATTCGCAGCAAACATCTCAACAAGTTCATCTGGGTTGATGGCATCGTACGCCAAAAATCAGATGTGCGGCCCCATGTCATTGCGGCCAAGTTTGAATGCCCATCCTGCGGCAACATCATCACCGTCTTACAGCTGGACAAATTAGACAAGAAATACAAAGAACCAAGCCGATGCAGCTGCGGCCGGAAAGGGAAATTTAGGGAAATTTCCAAAGAGTTGGTGGATGGGCAGGGGTTGGTCTTAGAGGAAGCCTCGGATGAATTGGATGGAACCCAGCCCAAGCGTATCAACGTGTTCCTGAAAGATGATTTGGTGTCGCCCATCTCCGAGCGGCGCAGCAGTCCCGGTTCTCGGGTAAAAATTGCCGGCTGGGTTACAGAGGTTCCGATTACGCTGCGCACCGGAGGACAAGCGACGAAGTACGACCTGATCATTGAAAGCAATTACGTTGAACCGCTGCAGGAAGAAGATATCGAAACCCATATCACCCCCGCAGAACTAGAGCAAATCAAAGAGATTGCAGCCGGTGAAAATCCGTTGTTAACATTGGCCAATAATATTGCCCCCTCCATCTACGGCCATGATAAAATCAAAGAAGCTTTAGTGCTGCAGTTAGCTGGAGGAAGCCGGAAAGTTCGTCCGGATGGCACCGTGACTCGGGGAGATTTGCACCTGCTATTGATTGGTGATCCGGGTTCGGCAAAAAGCCAGCTGCTGAAACGGATTTCAAAAGTAGCGCCGAAAGCACGCTTTACCAGCGGGAAAGGAGCAACTGCAGCGGGGCTTACGGCCTCCGTAGTTAAAGACGAATTCCTCGGCGGCTGGAGCCTGGAAGCCGGAACTCTGGTTTTGGCGAACCGCGGCTTTGCCATCATTGACGAAATGGATAAGATGGGCAAGGAAGACCGTTCCGCGTTGCACGAAGGGATGGAGCAGCAGCAGATCAGCATCAGCAAGGCCAACATTCAGGCCACGCTGCGGTGTGAGACAACTATCATCGCTGCGGCCAACCCAAAATTTGGCCGGTTTGATCCGTACGATTTGATTGCCAACCAAATTGACCTGCCGCCAACGCTCTTGAACCGCTTCGACTTGATTTTTCCCATCAAAGATTTGCCTAACCGGGAAAAAGATGAACAGGTCGCTTCGTTCATTTTAAAGATGCATCAAGATCCGACTGCGGCAGTATCAGCAATTTCGACTGGTCTCTTAAAGAAATATTTTGCCTATGTCCGGCAGAAGATTGAACCGAAAATTACGGACCAGGCCATTGAGGAATTAAAAGAATATTACATCGGCATGCGCAATTCCGGCGGTGATGAAACCAGCAGGAAAAGCATACCCATCACCGCCCGGCAGCTGGAAGCACTGATACGCTTGTCCGAAGCGTCAGCCCGAATTCGGCTTTCATCCACCGTCACGAAGCAGGACGCCCAGAAAGCTATCGAATTGATAGATTATTGCTTAAATCAAATTGCCAAGGACAGCGAGACCGGACAGATTGATATTGACCGATTGAGCAGCCGAATCACCGCAACTCAGCGCAGCAGCATCAGCATCCTGAAAGAAATAATTAATGGATTGGAAGAGCAAATGGGCGTGAAAGTCATCCCCGTTGAGAATATCATTGAAGCGGCCAAAGGAAAAAACATCACCGAAGAACAAGTGAACGACGTGCTGGAAAAGCTGCGCCGTTCCGGGGATGTCTTTGAGCCTCGAAAAGGATTTATACAAAAATTATGACCATGGAGAAAAATACCTATGTGCGGCACGTGGCGGTGAAGATTCCGTTACGATATGTAACGGGCGGAACATTTACGCAGGATGATGGTGAATCACCCGCATATTTGCTGGCACAAAATCAGACGAAAATTTACCGCCTGAATGTCTTAGCGACGATTCTCAGTAAAGAGGTTCAGGGAACAATTACGAACCTGTATGTTGATGATGGCACCGGAAAAGTGGTGGTGCGCTCTTTTGAGCCCCATCCGGAACTCGACGCGTTATCGGTGGGGAAAGTAGTGTTGGTCATTGGCAAGGTGCGGGTGTACAATCAGGAAAAGTACATTTCACCGGAGATTATCAAAAAAGTGCCGGCGTCGTGGTTAGCGGTAAGGATACTGGAATTGGGATTAACACCAGCGGAGGTGTTGCAGTCGCAGCTTCCGGACGAACCCGTTAGATCTGAGCCCACGGTTACGGTAGAGGAAGTGGTAGACGCAAGTGATTCCATGCCGCGGCAGAAAATCATTATTTTGATTAAGGAATTGGATCTAGGATCGGGGGCGTTAATGGATGATGTGATTGAGAAATCGGCCTTGCCGGGAACCGAGCAGTTATTGGAGAAGATGCTGCAGAGCGGGGATATTTTTCAGATCGTGCCGGGAAGGGTGAAGGTGTTGTGAAGGTGCGGCGTAAGAACGAACTTAAAATGAATAGGTGATAATTTTTTAGTGACCATCTTTAAAAAATTTACGCAAATAGCATCGGCGTCACGTACACTTCAATGACTGCCGCAATGATCAGCAGCCCGAAACTGATGAAAATCAAGTCTAAAGCATCAATCAGCACCTTGTCTTCCTGAAGATTATGTTTAATGATGGCAATGGAAATGATGCCCCCGGCTAAACCCATGACAAAATAAGCGGCAATCTCAAAGAGGCCATGAGTCATATAACGAAAGAAGCTGAGAGTAGTGGCGCTGAAGTACGCGGCCACAAACGGCAGCCCCACCAGCGAAGCAGTCTGCGCCAATTCCGTCTTCACTAAATTGCCGATAGCCGTGGCGATGACCGAGGCATTCCAGGTCAAGATAAAGATTGCACCCGTCCCATACAATAATGAAAATATCAGACAAAAGAAAAGTACTTTAAGGTTGTTAATGAGAATCTTGACAAAAAAGTCCAGACGGGCTATTCCCCCGGTGATGTGGCCCTGAATATTCTGATTCACATTCAAAATGGCTTTCTCCTGTAAGCTAAAAATGCTGTCAACGACTGGTTGAGGGAGGAAGACGTACGATAAAACCAGAGCAGCAGTGATGCCTAAAAACAAGAAGATAAGGAATATCAATACTTTGGTGTGTTCTTTCAGAAGCTTAAATTCACCGGTGTACTGTAAGTCAAGCTCCTCTTCATTCTGCACCGAACTATAGAGCATAGGAAGGGCGGCCATAACTATCAAAAAGACCATCAATATCCCGGCAATCTCCCGAAACACAAAGTACGATAAGACCATTCCCACAATAGAATACATAAACCCGGCAATGAACATCTCCCAGGGCCTTTTCTTGACGCTGAAGGGATTAAATAACGATTCTAAAACCATATATTTGAAGATTATGAAAATCTATTTAAACATTTCGACACCGTAGATGGGATACGAAAGCCCAGCGTTTGGCTGATTAAAGGGGTGAGGCACCCCTTGGTTTCCGATGGAAAGGAGAATAAGGAGATGTTGGAGTGAGGTGGTGGGCTCTATATTTTAGGTATTATGATAATACCATAAGTTCTCGATAAAAGTATAAGAATGTGCGTGTATTCTTGAGGAGACGACACCCCCTCACTTCCGATGGAGTTTAATTTTTCAATATAGAAAATATATCATTATACTATATAATATACTCTATAACATATAATATATAATATATTATATATAATATATTATATAATATATAATTATAAATGCGTCCAATAATATAATAATTATGATATATATTTTATAAAATAATAATTTAAAAAAGAGCGTTTAAAATGTCGATTAGACAGCACTATTATCAGTTAAAAGTACTCTTTTTAATATTGTTAATGAAACATCAATTATATTGACATTTAATGGACTCAATGTTCCATTACATAAAGAGAACTGAGTAGCTTTCTGTCACTACTTTTTAATCTTAAGGTAAGTATTTATAGCAGCACTTCCAGGATATGATGGTTCCATATGAAGTAATGGTGGTATGGTTATCAATAGGATGAAGTTCATAGTTTCCAGCCCCGTATATTTTATATAGAACCGGTGAATTAAAATATAATTAAGAGGCTTCGTAACTAACAACTGGAGGTGTTAAAACTTCCAGTCGAAACAAGAGGGTGGTGGTATGCTTAAGATTGATCATTTTTTTGAGAATTTCATCAAAAAGGACTCTTTCTTCCTTGATAAGTCTATTTTACTTTCATCGTATGTGCCTGATGAAGTCTTATATCGTGAAGAGCAGCTGCAGGAAGTTGCGAACATCCTCGCACCGGCATTGCGGATGGAACGGCCGTCCAACCTTTTTATCTATGGGAAAACAGGTACCGGCAAAACACTTACCATAAAATACGTTCTTCGCTCTATGGGTGAGATTGCCAACAAGAATAACATTTCACTCAAATCTATTTACATCAACTGCAAGCTGAAACGAGTCGCGGATACGGAATACCGTTTAATCGCCCGCCTGGTTCAAGAGTATGGCCAAGACATTCCCCCAACAGGCTTGCCCACGGATGAAGTGTACTCGGTGTTTTACCGCCTGTTGGACCAGCAGCGCCATTTGCTGTTATTGGTTTTAGATGAGATTGATCAATTGACGGATAAGATGGGGGATGAAATTTTGTATAATCTTACCCGTATCAATACTGATTTAAAAAATTCCCAGCTATGTATCATCGGGATATCTAACAATTTAGTATTTTCAGAACATTTAGATCCCCGGGTCAAGAGCAGTCTATCTGGTGAGGAGTTATTTTTTCCTCCCTACAATGCGCTGCAGATGCAGGACATCCTGCGCAGCCGGGCACATAAAGCATTTCGGGAACATGTCATCCAGCCTGGCGTCATTGAAAAGTGTTCCGCGTACGCTGCCCGGGAACATGGAGACGCTCGCCGGGCCATTGATTTACTGCGCATTGCCGGCGAATTGGCGGAGCGCAATAACGCAGATAAAGTGGAAATAACCCATTTAGATGAGGCGGAGCATAAAATTGATTCAGATACCATTCTCAATGCGGCCAAGAACCAGCCCAAGCAATTCCAATCCGTATTATATGCCATTTTGCTCATCTCGCCTCAGAAGCGGCAGATCTTTACCGGTGAAATCTATGAGATATACAAAAACCTCTGCAAGCAGTGCAAGTTTAATGTGCTTACGCAGCGTCGGATTTCGGACATTTTAGCCGAGTTGGACATGCAGGGAATCATTAAAGCGACGATCATCTCCAAAGGCCGTTATGGAAGAACCCGGGAAATAACCTTATCCTTAGAGGAAAGCACCATCACCAAACTTAAGGAAATACTGGAGAAATCGTTGCATTTGTCCTAATAGCAAATTTCGTTAATGATGGAACTTGTCGAGATTTGCTAGTACACAAAAATAAACGGTGATTTATTTTTGGTACTGAAAACAAATCGTTGTTTGTTTTCATGTATAATAAAGTACCTATTAATAAGTTCCATTATTTGTGCACTTTACTATAATGGCCAGCGAGAAAGAAGTAATCGAAAAATTATTTGAACGAGGCGTTTTGGTAAATAGGGATTTCTTTTCTAAAGAGCTGCGGCCATCACTATTACAGGAGATTGAGGCGGAAGGAGACATCATGGTGCTCAATTCCGATTATGCAGAGGTCCTTCAGCAGCATTCCAGCTTAGTCGACTGGTATGAAATTGATCAGTACCGGGTGGAGGCAGAGAAAGACCGTAATGATGAATTATATCAAAATCAGTTGCAGCAGTTTCGTACCTCTACTTTACGAATCTCTGCCCTTACTGCTTCTTTACCCAGTGAATCACAGCAGCTCTCCACGCTGGAAGTGGCGATCAATAAAGAAAGTTCGTTTTTCAGCGCCAGCACTTCCCCCAATCCTTCTGACTCCGTCCTGCTGGCGGAAGTGTCTTTGTCGAGCAGTATGGAGCATGCCGTTCAGTTTCCTCAGGGAGTTACTATCATCGTATCTCATCAGAATGTGCCCCACAAATATGAATTAAACGATTTTACGGCGGCGTTTATTTCCCGCTATAAATTTCTGGAAAATCTGCTGCGCCACCGCCAGGAATTGCAGAACATCCTGAGCATCAACCGCCTGAGCGGGAAACGGGAGAAAGAGCAGGTATCTCTTATCGGCGTGGTCAGCGACAAAAACATCACTAAAAATGGAAATATCATTATCACCATGGAAGATTTGACGGGCCGCATCAACGTTCTTTTCTCTAAAAACAAGAAAGATCTTTTTTCCGCCGCGCAGGATTTAGTGCATGATGAAGTCATTGGTGTTTCCGGCATGTCCGGCGACAAGATTCTTTTTGCCGATAGCGTCGTCTGGCCGGACCTTCCTGCCATGGAAATTAAAAAACCAGGCCCGGAACATCCCGAAGAGTATGCCATCTTCTTATCGGACATTCACGTGGGCTCGTCTAAATTTATGAAAGAGGAATTCCAAAAGTTTTTGCAGTGGATCAGGGGCCAAATTGGCGATGACACCCAGCGGCACATCGCCCAGAATGTTAAATACATTTTTATGGTGGGGGATTTAGTTGACGGCGTGGGGGTGTATCCTTCCCAGGAAGATGAATTAGAAATCAAAGACATTAAAGAACAATATGCGGCTCTGGCATTGCTCTTGCGGGAGATCCCCGGGGATAAGCAGATCATCATCTGCCCCGGGAATCACGACGTGGTGCATCTAGCGGAACCTCAGCCGATTTTATACCAGGAATTTGCCGGGCCCCTGTTTGCCCTGCCGAATGTGGTCATGGTCACCAATCCGGCGTTCGTCAACATTTCCAAAACGGAAACCTTTTCAGGATTCGACGTCTTGATGTACCATGGCTACAGTTTTGATTATTATGTTGCCAATGTTGAATCCATCCGCACCGGTGGTGGGTATCAGCGGGCTGATCTGATCATGAAGTTCCTGCTGAAACGGCGGCATTTGGCGCCTGCATTTGAGTCCACTCCTTACTTTCCCGGGCATCGTCAGGATCCTCTCTTGATCACCAAAATTCCGGATTTCTTTGTCACCGGGCACATTCATTATTCCAGTGTTGCCAATTATAAAAGTGTTACCATGATCAGCTGCAGCTGCTGGCAGGGTAAGACGACCTTTCAGGAAAAGCTGGGCCATAAGCCCGAGCCGGCGCGCTTACCGGTGGTCAACCTCAAAACTCGCGAAGTGAAGGTGCTTCGTTTTTAATATGAATCTTGCCACGTCCCCTGAAATAGAACGGTACTTTAACCGCCTCAATGAACAAGTGACCCTCTGTTACGACCGGGCTGCCCTGGCGAGAAGCAAGGGCCTTGATCCCGAAACGACTGTCCCCATTCCTTTAGCTAAGAATATGGCCGAACGCGTGGTGGGCCTGATTTCTGTCGTCGCTCCAAAGATAATGGAAACGACCATCACCCAGCGCATCATGGAACTCGAAAAAATATATGGCTTGCTGGACTGGCGGGTGGGGTTTGTCATTGCGGAAGAAGTGGCCAGGGGAACTATCATTCCCTGCGACAGCAAAGAAGCAGCCATCGAACTAGGCATCCGGGTGGGGTTTGCATATCTTACCTTGGGCATCGTTTCTGCTCCTTTGGAAGGATTCATTGGATTAGTCATCAAGAAGCGCCGGGATGGAAAGGAGTACTTTGCATTGCAATATGCCGGGCCTATCCGGGGGGCGGGTGGTACGGCGGCGTCGACCTCGGTTTTGCTCGCTGATTACGTTCGGGTGAAAATGGGGTATGCTCCCTATGATCCCGATGAAACGGAAGTGAACCGGTACGTTACAGAAGTTCAGGATTATCATGAGCGGGTCACCAATCTGCAATATTTTCCGTCGGTGGACGAGCTGCGGTTTATGGTCTCTCATCTGCCGGTAGAGGTTGACGGTGATCCCACAGAAACGTTTGAAGTGTCCAATTACAAAGATTTGCCAAGAATTCCCACCAATATGATTCGTGGCGGGGTAGCTTTAGTGCTGGCGGAAGGATTAAGCCAGAAAGCGCCAAAATTATGGAAACGACTCTCTAAATGGGGGCAGGACTTTCAGCTGGGGCATTGGTCGTTCCTGGCGGATTTCATGAAACTCAAAGAAGAGATTCACGCGGCCCAGGCCGGGACGAAAGGCGCAGTTGAAGAGAAAAAGGTGGTGAAGCCCAACAACACCTTTATCATGGACCTCGTAGCAGGACGGCCCATTCTAACGCATCCCTTGGCCGAGGGTGGTTTCCGCCTGCGGTATGGGCGGACCAGAGTGTCGGGATTTTCTGCCTGTGGCATTCATCCGGCGACATTGCGGGTGTTGAACAATTATATTGCCATCGGGACGCAGCTGAAAGTAGAGCGGCCGGGAAAAGCAGCGTCCGTCACCGTGTGCGAAGTTTTGGAAGGACCCATCGTCCGGCTGCGGAATGGTTCCATAATGCAGTTACAAACGGAGGAAGAGGCTAAGCTGCACTTTTCCGAAGTTGAAGAGGTGCTGTTCTTAGGTGATATCTTATTCAATTACGGCGATTTTTCGGAGAATGGGCATTGTTTAGTGCCCGTGGGGTATTGTCCCGAATGGTGGGTGTTGGAGGTGGAGAGAGCAGCCGGCGCTACTATGGAAGACGTTGCGGCACGGTGCGGGATTGATCTCGAACGCTGGCAGGAACTTACTCATAATGCCTTCACTAGCATCCCCACATGGGACGAAGCGTTGAGCATCAGTCGTAATTTAGCAGTACCCTTGCACCCCAGTTATGTTTTTTATTGGAAATTGGTTAAGGGAGAAGAACTTCTTCAATTCACGCAATGGCTGAGCGAAGGAAAATTCAAGCATGATGAAAAAGGAATTACCAAGTTAATCCTGCCATATTATAGAAACAACGCCGTCCATGAGGCCGGCAAAGAAGTGTTGCACAAATTAGGTGTATCTCATGTCGTGATCAATAAAGAGAATATCGTTCTCGAACAAAAAGAAGCGGTGATTATTGCCTTTCATTTTGGCACGGAGGAAAAAGATATTGGACTTTCTCTGGAAAGAGTACAGGGCAAAAACGGCTTAGAAGTTATCAATTCGCTGAGCGAGGTTCTTATCCGGGATAAAGCGGGAACGTTTATTGGGGCGCGCATGGGCCGGCCGGAAAAAGCCAAGATGCGGCAGATGACCGGCTCACCTCAAGTCATGTTTCCAGTGGGAGAAGAAGGGGATCGGCTGCGAAGTTTTCAATCTGCCTTGCAGGCGGGAAAAATAAGCAGTGTTTTTCCGACTTATTATTGCCGCCCCTGCCAGCGGGACATGATTTATCCCCAATGCGAAGAGTGCCATCAACCATGCGAGCGGAAATATTTCTGCCGTTTCTGCGGTGATTTGATGCAAGAGTCTTGCCGCCATGGAAACGCAGTTCCTTATAAATCAATGGATTTAGACATTGCCTATTATTTTGCCAAAGCAGCCGAGCGGCTGGGAGAAAATATTTATCCTGATCTGATTAAAGGCATCCGGGGGACATCAAACAAAAATCATGTGGTCGAACATCTCACTAAGGGCCTGCTGCGGGCGAAACATACCATTTACGTCAACAAAGACGGAACGACTAGGTACGACTGCACTGAATTGCCGTTAACCCATTTCAAACCCAAGGAAATAAAGACGTCGGTGGTAAAATTACAAGAATTGGGCTATACCCATGATATTTCCGGGAATCCTTTGGTTGAGGAGAACCAGTTGCTCGAACTCAAGCCCCAAGACATTATCATTCCAGCCTTTGACTCGTTGGATGAATCGGCGCCCAAGGTATTAAAGCGGGTGGCAGAGTTTGTTGATGATCTGCTGGTCAATTTTTATGGGTTGGAGCCATTCTATAACTTATCTAAAGAAGAAGATTTAATCGGTCATCTGGTCATTGGATTGGCACCGCATATTTCAGCGGGCTTAGTGGGCAGAATCATTGGCTTCTCGGAAACGCAAGGATTGATTACGCATCCCATGTTTCATGCTGGCCTTCGAAGGGATTGCTTTGATAAAAATACCTATCTTCCGCTGTATAATGGCAGCATCTGGGAAATCCGAAAGATAGGTGAAATAGTAGAAAAACTTAATCCCACCGACGTGGTTGATGATTACGGGACTAAGGAGGTGCGTGTTAGTGGAATAAACACAATTGGAGCATCATGCCAACCTGTTGCCGTTCATGCCTTTACAAAACATGCGCCGCAGCCGATGATAAAATGTACCACTAAGCTTGGCCGTACCCTTAAAGTAACCTTTAATCATAAGCAAATCATATACGACAAAAATAAACCAAAGGTTGTTTTAGCGCACCAATTGAAAATCGGTGATACTCTCGCTATCCCTTACCTATTACAGATACCCAAAAAAGATTGTCCGGAAATTAACTTATTCCACGCCTTAGCTGATCAAGAGTGGGTGATGGTACGAGGAGTCAATGTGGTCTGTCAAGAAGCCAAAAAAGAAGCAAAAAAACATTTCTCCAAAAGAGATTATGATAATTATACCAGCAGAGATTCTTATCCCCTTGCCTTTATCAAAGAATTATATCGGCGAGGCACCTTCAAAGATATTTCCAGGCTTCGCCTGGCTGCAAAGAGAGACACGGTAACCCTTCCCACAGTTATTCCTATTACCAAAGAGTTTTTACAAATCGTGGGGCTTTATATCGCCGAAGGGTATTCACGGAAAGTTCCCGGAAGACTTTATCAAATGTATATTGCGGCAGAAAATCCAGAAATAAGACATTTTGTGCAAAAAAATATGTCTGGTCTTTTCGGACTGAAGATTACTGAAAACAAAAAAGACCGGTTAACGTATTCCAGCAGAATCGTATATCATTTGTTCACGTCGATATTGAAATGCGGCTCTTCCGCGTATGAAAAAAGGATTCCTCCCCAGTTTCTAAATCTTCCCGATACAAAATTAGGCTATCTCTTGTCTGGTTACTTTGAAGGGGATGGTTCCGTTAGCCCTAATGATTTACGTGCAACGTTTGATACGGTCAGCGAAGGCCTGCTCCGCGATCTTGATTTTGTCTTTGGCCAAATGGGTATCTTTGTTAAAAATTATACTTATACTACCCTGCCAGGGCCAAAAGTACGAGAATTCTATGTTCGAAAAGGAAGGCCTATCCCTTCTTTTACCGTTACTAAGGGCATTATTCAAAGTGTTTTTATGAAAAAGTTCTCTCAGTATGTTGATTTCATTTCTTCCCGAAAGAGAAATATTCTTTCCCGGCTGGTTCAGTCTCGGAAGGCAACTGTCATTGCCCAGAATTACACGTCTGACTTGATGTTTGATGCCATCACTTCGATAGAACTTCTTCCGGAAGAAGAGAGTTACTGCCTCACTGTTGAAGGAAATATCGTGATCGCTAACTCTATTATAACCAAACAATGCGATGGTGATGAGGCGGCAGTGTTGTTATTGATGGATGCACTGCTTAATTTCTCCCGGCAGTATCTTCCAGAGAAGCGAGGAGCCAAAACCATGGACTCTCCGTTGGTGTTGACGTCGATTCTCAATCCGACGGAAGTGGATGATCAGGTTCACGGGATGGATGTCGCCTGGAATTATCCTTTGGAGTTATATGAAGCGGCAATGGAGATGAAATTTCCGTGGGAAGTCAAGAGTGGCGTCGAGAAAAAAAAAGTTGAACAAATCGCCGATCGTTTAGGAACGCCGTTGCAGTTTGAAGGGTTTGGCTTCACTCATCCCGTGGATAACTTCAATAAGGGAGTCCGTTGTTCTGCCTATAAAACCCAGCCCTCCATGGAAGAAAAATTAATGGGGCAGATGGACATTGCCAAAAAAGTCCGTGCCGTTAACATGGATGACGTAGCCAAGTTAGTCATTCAAAAACACTTTTTACGGGACATCAAAGGAAATCTACGTAAATTTTCGATGCAGCAGTTCCGCTGTGTCAAGTGCAATGAGAAGTTCCGCCGTCCTCCGCTGTGCGGGAAATGCACCGCCTGTGGGGGGAAGCTTATTTTTACCATTACGGAAGGATCGGTCGTCAAGTATCTTGGGCCGTCGCTG
>JACPCD010000028.1 GCA_016179955.1 Candidatus Woesearchaeota archaeon
AGGCCCTGCGGGGAGAAATACTGAAAATAAAGATGCGGGGGATGAGATTCTCAAATAAGTGGCTTTGCCCCTTATCAACCCCAGGCCCTGCGGGGAGAAATACTGAAAATAAAGATGCGGGGGACGAGATTCTCACATAAGTGGCCTTGCCCCTTATCAACCCCAGGCCCTGCGGGGAGAAATACTGAAAATAAAAATGCGGGGGACGAGGTTCCCACATAAGGGGGCTTCCCCCTTATCAACCCCAGACTACGTAAAAATAATTAGCTACCGGGGTCCCAATGGCTTTACCTTTCTCAATCCCCAAGTCCTGCGGGAGAATAAAGAAAAATAAACCAAGAACTAAAATAAGAATGCGGGGGACGAGGTTCGAACTCGCGCAGGCACTAAGCCACTAGCCCCTCAAGCTAGCCCGTTTGGCCACTCCGGCACCCCCGCAATAAAATCCCTAGAATAAAGCCTCTTTATTAACTTTTGCTGAGTGCTATCGCAAAACTTAAATACGTCCCTATCATTTAACCAAAAAGGTGATTTTATGCCTTTCGGAACAATTGAAATTTTAGCAGCTATACTCATTGCGGTTTCTATCATAAAACTGTTGGTTCTTTCCTTTTCTCCAAAATCCTGGCTTGGTCTGGCCCGCCAACTGTACCTCAACTCCACGATAACTTCGGTTGTTGCTCTCCTGCTGGCTGCAGTGGTATTCTATTTCCTCCGGAAAGCGGGAATAACCGTCCTTGAAATATTTGCGGTGATGCTTTTTCTCAGCCTGCTGATGATGATGAGTATGGCTAAATATGCCGAGACACTTATTGATATCTATGCTAAAAAAGGAACTATAAATATTTGGAAAGAGCATTGGCTGGAGATGGTGGTGTGGATTATATTACTTATTTTTGGAATTAAAGAGCTTTTTTTTTAGTTGTTGGAAAACGCAGTCTAATCAAAAGAGCAACAGCGAGACGTCCAGGGTAAGAATTAATAGGTCCCACTCACAAAAATAGTCAGAGTAGGGTTTAACACCGTAAACTTTATATATTGGTGTATGTTTTTAGGATACATATGGTTGTTAATAACATACAATTTACAAAGATTGAAATCCAGATAGCAAAGTATCTATTTAAGCACTACCAAGATAGATATAATCCCCGGCAATTAGCAAGAATATTGGATATTAATCATGCTCATGCCAATAAATTATGTAACATTTTGGCCGATAAAAAGCTGTTAATGAAGGAAGATATAGGCAATTCCGCCTTTTTTTCTTATGAATATGATAACCGGCTGGCCATTAAATTTATGGAATATATGCTAAGCTTGGAAGAGGCAGAATTACCTCAATGGCTCAGTATACTATCCCATAGTCTGAAAAAATTTAAAGACCATATTGGAATGGGTTTGGTTTTCGGTTCATCGATAAAAACTAAAGATTTTAACGATATAGATGTTTTGCTGGTGTACAATGCTGAAAAATTCAAAGACGTCAAAAAAATAAAAGATGAAATAAGAAAATCCGAACTCGTTGAAAAGCCAATAAGATATGTAGATATAACTGAAAAGGATATTCTGCAAAATAAAGAAAGCAAAATTTTTTATAATATATTGTCGGAAAGCATCGTATTTCATAATCCTGAAAAATATGTTGAGGTTATAAGAAAATGCCACAAATAGCTGAGCATTTGAAGTGGTGTCTTAAAGATCAAAAAAGATTGATAAAAACAAAGCCAGATTTGAATTTAGCTCAAAAGCACGTTAAGAAGTCAGAGTATAATTATGGTGTAGTGCAAACTCTTGAAGGGTTGAAAATATATGGTTGGGCTTTAAATGTCAGTTTTTATGCCATCTATCATTGTTTTTTGGCAATCCTCGCCAAATATGGCTATGAATCGCGAAATCAGGCTTGTACGATAACTATTCTGCTTACTTTGATAAATGAGAAGAAACTTGACTTGGATAAAGACTTGGTTACTCAATTTGATACTCTCGATGTTGAAAAGAACATCATGAATCCAACCGTAAGAGAAAGCAGGGAAATTTCTACCTATGGTGTTGAAACAAGCATTGATTTGCAGCAGTTAAAGAAAATAAAAGAACTGATATTGAAAGTGCAAAGAGAAACTATTAGGATATTAGGGGAATGAGTTAAAGAATTTTTTTTCTGGGGGTTAGAAAACGGGGTTTTTCAAGTAGTGAGCGTGTTTTTCATGGAATTAGTGGTGCTCTCGCGAGGTAAAGGGAATTGTTTTCGCTAAACATATGCGATCGCTGTTAGTTGCCCACGAATACTTGGGGTGGTTGATTTTTAGTGCAACGATGCCAAAGGCAAAAAATCAAAGTAATTTCAGGGGCGTATTCAATCGAGCGAACAAAGTGAGCTATCAAGAATAAGTATCAAGGGGCAATTTTCAGTTCGTCGTTTCGTAGGGGGAATTCCGTTTTTAGATTATCTACTCTTTAGCATTTTTAATAGAAAAAGAGATATTTTCAGCGGGATAATTAATACGCTCACAAATCTTTGATAAAAACAATATAACTCCATTTGCACTAATATTTCCTTCGACAAATTTATCCTGCATGAATTCTAGAGGATGCCTCAATGGTTTCTTAGTATCAAAATACCATCTAAATTCTTGACTATTTTGTATTTCAGAAAATTGAGTTGGAGAAAAATTATGTAAGAATTTACAAGCATTGGTTAGCAAATCTCTCCATGTCTTTAATTCAGTTCCTTTCTCATCATCTTCAATATATAACCGAGAAGGTTTGCTTCCACTGAAACTATCTTCGCTAGTTAAATCAAACTTTTGTTCTTCATGGATAGGCTTAGAATATTTAGTTTTGGGGAATGGCCAAATATCTTTTGCATTTTTTATCAAGTCTTTTGCTCTTTCAATTATTTTTTCTTCATTCCAATTAGCAAGACCATCTAACTTGAAGTTTAATTTTAGTCTGCTGGTTTGAAAATCAATTTGTTGCTTAACCTCAAAAGTATTATTTGACAATTCTGTATTTTTTGCAGTTAGGCTTAAATTCCCTAGTGTGTGTAAATATTTTTTATGTATTTCCTGCCATTCTTCTCCTAGTTTATTTTTCCATTCTTTAGTGAGAGTTTGAGGCATTATGTGTTCTACCGTTAATTCATCCACGTTTACAGGATATGCTGATTGATAGTTTTCTAAGGATTCAAGTAGAAAATTTCTATTTTTTGCTTGCAATCTATACACTTCTTTTGTTACTAGCGCATTTTCGAATTCTTCATTATTAGGGAATCTTTGGGAAACTGTTTTTTCTAAAAGTATAAAATTTAAAATACCCAAATATTCTTCTTTCCATGTTTTTTCTTTTTTAATTTCTTTAGAGAGAGTAATAAACAACTTGTTTAAACCTTGCGTCGTATTATCTACTAAAATCTTTCTAAAGGCGTAGCTTTCAATCGTTGTTAAAATTTCTTTTACAATCTGCTCAGTTAGAATATTCTCCTTTAAATCGTTAAAAACGTCCAACAAATAAGGGTGAGATACTGTAAATTCAAGTTTGTTAAGTCTATTTAATTGTTTATTTACAAGTGGATCTGGATGATTATTTATTTGTACAAACCAACCATATATTTGAGCAAAATATAGTAAATCTTTTAAAATTTTTTCTTTATCTTTGTTGAATGTATCTAAGGAGAATTTTTTAAATACTTCATATACATCATCTTTTTTGACCCATGTTTTAAGTTTAAAAAGTAAATAATTTCTTACAAATTCAGCAACATCACCGGTAAGTTTTTCGATATTAGACCAGTATTCTTTATACATTTTTTCTTGTTTTACTGGTTCTAAATCCATTAAGACAAAATTACGAATTTTATCGTCTTCTTTAAGTTTAACCCCCGTAGCATTTAAACTTTCAAATATTAATTGTGGATCGTCTTGTCCTCTAATTAAATCAATTAAAACTATTTTTAATTTTTTGAAAGAATCAAATACCTCTTTAGTAGATAATATTTCAGAATTTATTTTTTCATAAAAGAAGTTATAGTTACTTACAACATTTGAATTAGCATTTTCTACATTTCCATTTGTAAAAAGTTTTTCAAAATATTCTTTATCTTGTTTGTTGGGTTTTAATCTTATCCTTTTATCTTGTTCTGAAGAGTATTTGTTTATTAAAAAATCCAAAACTTGTTCAGAAAGTATTTTTTCCTCTTCAGTTTTATTTTCTTTATTTTTTAAAAAGGTGTGTAAAGCAATCAGCAAAATGGAAGTGGTTGTTAGTCTTTGTTGTCCATCAATAACAGTATATTCTTCAAAGCCACTTCCAATAGTCACTAGGGTCCCTAAAAAATGGTCAATTCTTTTATTGTTTTTTAAATCTACCAAATCATCCCATAATTTTTGACAATTAATTCTAGTCCATGCATAATCTCTTTGATATACTGGAATGATAAAACTCTTTCCAGAACCTTCTAAAAATTGATAAATTGGTAATTGTTGGACTTGCATAATAAAGTAAGATTAACCCGCTTATATAAAGGTTTTTATGTTTTTAGCGTTACGGAATTCCCCCCTCGTCGTCGTTTTAGTTAGTTTAGTTCTCGTTAAAATTGCCCCCTTCGTTAGCCCCTGAAATGATTGAATAGAACACATGTTTAGCGAAGGCAAGAGCTACAATTACTAGCCCCTGCTCATTAAACCCTGCTCACGAATTCATTATCGGCTATAAAAAATCGCCAGGGTAAGTCTAAAGCATCTTTAATCCCGATGCGGGAACTGGTTTTTACTTTTTGAACGGCAAACCCGTCATCCAGAACACGAATTTGCCCCCCTAATTTTATGCCGTTAAACTTCTTATCTATCCCTAATGCCTGGCATAATTTTCCCGGGCCGGAACAGAGGTTAGTGATGGTCTCGGTTCTTCTGCTCTTTTTCATGGCAGAAATTCCCCGTAGTGGCTCTACTGCCCGTATCAGAACTGCACCGGGAGAATCTTTTTCAGTGGTAAAATTGAGGCATTGGTACATCCCATAAATGAGGTACACATACACGTGGCCATATGTATCGTACATGATGGCGCTGCGGGGTGTTTTTCGGAAGGCATGAGACGCAGGATCTTTTCCATACGCTTCCGTCTCCACAATACGCGCTTTCATGCCATTAACAGCGATTATTTTTCCCAGCAGTTCCCGGGCAACCATGACCGTATCCCTGGCAAAGAAAGAGGAAGGAAGTGGTTTCATGGTAATGCTAGGATTTGTTCTATTATAAAAAAGTTTAGGCAAACACCGTTCCAATCAAAAAGCCCACCGTTGCAGCTAAACCACCCACCAGCATCATCTCCAGCCCGGAAATGAGCCAGTGACGAAAAGTGTACTTGGTCTTAATTGCACCCAGCGCGAAGAGCCCCAGCAAGGTAACTATGATGGCCGGAATGATGCCTGCCTGCGATTCATAGACCAGAAAAACGGAGAGTGGGATGGCAGTCCCAATAATGACGGAGAAGGCCATGACCAACGTGGAATAAATCAAGCTTTTATGCCGGGAATACGCTTTTCCGTAGTCCCGCTCTTTTTTCCTGACGTCAAAATATTCTTTTTCTGATTGTACGGAAAGATAATTGCCTACCCCCATAGAGATGGCTTGGGCAAACATGGTCGCAACACCTGCTAGCAGAATAATCTTGTTTGGTGCGGCAGCTCTGGCGAGACCAACGACCACGCCGAGGTTGCCGATAATGCCGTCTTCAATACCAAAAATGAATTCCCGGATGTTTGCGCCCAATTCATGATCATGGTTCTTCATGGAACACCGCAGTGCATTCTCCCTGGAGGCACTTGATTTCTCCCTGATTGCAGCTAATGGTGCCGGGAGTACAGACTTGCGCGCAGAGGATTCCCTGGCAGTTGGGTCCGTAATTCTTGTTGATTCCATCCGTTCCGCCGCAGCATTTGTTGGGGACGCAATCACTGTCTACCGAACATTGCTTCTCGGCGGGGGTGCAGGCGAGGATAAAAATACTAAGAAGCGCAATGGAAATGATAATGGTTTGCTTCATTTTGTTCTATGGGAAATTACTTTTTCTACTTCTTGCTGGGAAGATTAGATTGTTCTTAAATCTTTCTTCCATTCATTTGACATTTTTCTTCTCTTAACTTTCGATAATAACTATATTTTTTAAGGCAACTTTCGAATATTATCGAAATATTTATAAACAAATACTATTAAATACGAAATATGAAGAGAATAGAATACGTCTACCGGGAATTGCTGTATCAGGTCGGGGAGCAGAAAAAAGCTGCCTTTACCCAGCTAGCATTAGCACGACTATTCCATATTTCTCTGTCCACGGTTCATCAGGCATTACGGCCCTTGCGGCACATGGGGGCAATTGAAATTGTGTCTCGGGGTTTCCGGGTGATTGACCGCATGAAGATTCTCTATCATTGGGCCTCGGTGCGAAAGGTGGAAAAAGATATTATGTATCGTACCCGGATTGAAAAACCGGTGCGAGCCATAGAGTCAGAAATGCCTTCCTCAATAGTATGGGGAGCATATTCAGCCTATAAGCACCACTACCATGATATTCCGGCAGACTATTCCGAAGTCTATGTGTATGGAGACGTGCAGGATAAAGAGATCCGGCAGCGATACCCGGAACGTTCCGGGCCGCCAAATTTGCTAGTGCTGCGGAAAGATCCATTTCTGGAGCGGTATGGGAAGATAACGACCAAAGCGCAGACGTTTGTGGACCTGTGGAACCTGCGGGAGTGGTATGCTAAAGAGTTTGTCCAAGCCATTTTAAAGAAAGAGGACGGGTGGCGGTAACATGGAATTCTGGAATTCATTGCTGACGGAAAAATCCTGGGATTTATTGCAGGAGCTGCAGAAAAAACCGTTTAAATTCATTGTCATCGGCGGCTGGGCGGCCTATCTCTGGACTCGAATGCATAAGTCCAAGGATATTGACATCGTCATCGCTGATTTTAAAGACCTGCAGTATTTGAAAGAAGAATATGACCTGAAAAAAAATGAGGCTTTGAAAAAATATGAGATTCAATTTGGAGAGATTGATGTCGACATTTACGTTGCGTATTATTCACCGTTAGCGTTGCCTATCCCTGAAATAAAGAAACATACGGCTAAAGTTGAAGGGATAACGGTTGTTTCTCCCGAAGTTTTATTGATATTGAAGCAGGGGGCAGAAGCAGACCGGGAGCTTTCGGTCAAAGGGCAGAAAGACCGGATTGACATTATGGCCTTATTGTTTTTCTCCGGGATTAATTTTGGGATGTACCGGCAACTGCTGCAAGAGCACCGCCTGGAGCATCTTCTTCCCCGCCTGCGGCGCATCATTGCTGAATGTAGGGAGTATAATTATCTCAATCTAAATCCTCTGGAATTTAAGCGGAAGAAGAAAGAACTGCTGAATTTGCTTGCTAAGTAGATTATAATAACTCTCATGCATCCTCTACAACTTCAACGTCTAACACAACTTCTTTCCCGGACTGGATTATGGTCTCGATAGTATCTTCCCCGGGAACGGTTCGGATTCTTCCGATTACCCGTTCAGGAAGCGGCTGCTCCACCTCATGCGCTCGTCGTGTTTCATAGAACAATAAATCCAACCCATACCATTCACTGCCGCTGGCATGAAGTTTTAGCGGCTGTACGCCCACCGCCCTTATTGCATTTTCAATGACCAAAACGGCATTGGCAAAGTCGCTCACTTTTCCTTTCCAGATGTTTGATTTATAAAAATACATTCCATTCCTCTTTAATTGGGTTTGTGGACCATGACTAAATCCATGGATTATTAAAAAATCATCATTCCGGCATTCCAGCCTCAGCACCTTACCCAGCAGCTGTATTTCGGAGATTGTTTCATACCGTCTCATTGAAAAGCCAATTTTTAAGTCGCCAAAATACTGCAGCAGCCGTTTAAAATCCCGCGGTCCATTGGCCATTCTCGCGGCGTATTCTAAGCCCGCTCCCACCAATACCCAGGGAGAATTATATTTTATTATTTCCTCATCAACATCAGTTGCCGCAGCTATTCCCATGCCGGAAAAGGTGAAGGAGGTCTGCCCGGGGTCTTCTCCATTTTTTTCTGCCACTATTTCATCAAAAACTTTCCGTACGGTCATTTCCTCTGTGCCATCGGGCTGATGCTGCTGGATTCGGTTCCGCCAGGTCATTAACTTTAAGGCTTTTTTATACGCTCCAAAATTGAAGAGTGTATTTCTGTCCAAGACGTTGAGATTATGTTTTTCTCCGTGGTCGTAAGGGCTTTCCAGCCTATACACAATATCAGCTATCTCCGTTCTCCGCAGCTCGCAATCCCAAACCTGTTTTCGTGCTTCTGCTAAATTGGCCATGGCAGCAGTGGCAGAGTTATTGCTATTTATACTTTATGCATGAGAAAAGGGAATTTTTGACATAATCCCTAGCTACAATTTCCCTAACGACAATTACGGAAAAGATTACACTTCACCCTAGAAAATCCCCTTCATACTTCAACCGCTCATTAATCTCTCCCCGGAGATTCTGCGTCATCAACCGCTTTACTTTCTCCTTAGGATAATTCGCCAATAACCAGGATAACTTTACCAGTGCAGTATTCCCCAGCATATCTTTCCCCGGAATGATTCCTAGATGGAGAAGATCCCGGCCTTTATCATAGACGTTGAGATTAACGCCGCCAAACAAGCATTGCGTGGTCATAACTACGATGCACCCGCTGTCAATAACTCTCTTGATCGCCGGATACATCTTTTTGTGGATCGCACATTCAGGGTTAGGAGCCTGTCCGGGAGTGTGCCCTAGGCCAGTTCCTTCAATAATCAACCCTTTGTATCTTTTAAAGAACGCAAACTGCTCCGGGAACATATTGACGTGGATTTTTAGCAAACCAACTTTTTCTTCCATCAAAGGCTTAATCACGATGCTCGGTTCTCTGCGCGGATAGTCCTTGCTGGAAAAGATAATTTTCCGGTCTTTATAGCCTACTCTCGCCAGAGGCTCGGCATTGATGGCCTTGAACGCGTCGCGCCGGGATGAATGTAATTTATACGTCTTCGTTGCGGGCAGGATGGAGCAGTATTCGTCATCTGCCTTTCCGTGCAGACAGATGGCCACGCCGCCAAAGTCCGTTTTGACGGCAAACTCTGCCGCACAGATCAGATTCATCGCCGCATCACTGCTGCCACGATCAGAACTGCGTTGGGCCCCCACTACAATAATAGGCACAGGAGTTTTCTCAATGATAAACGCCAGAGCAGCTGCCGCTACTGCCAGATTATCCGTTCCTATGCCTATGATAATACCTTTCACTCCCGCTTTTACTTGTTCTTCTATCTTTTTGGCGATTACCGCAAAGTGCTTAAAGCGCAGGTCGTCACTCCACATCTGGGCAATCAGTTCACTGTGAATGTTGGCAATATCTTTAAGTTCTGGAAACAGCGCCAGCAATTCTTTGGGGCTGAACTCCGCAGCGACACCACCAGTGCGATAGTCTGCTTTTGAGGCAATCGTTCCGCCCGTATGCAACACGGCCAACGTCGGCAGTCCCGGCCGGGGAGTTTCGGCAAGAGCACTTTTTGTGGGCAGCTTGACTGCTTTGGAGACTTCAACCATTTTCGTCACTTCTTTCTTCAGGAAACCCACATTATATCCGCTTCCCAGCTTGACCAGCACGACCTCTTTTTGGGGGCTGGGCATTAAGGTGCCTTCTTCGGTCTTCTTTTTAGTCATAACCTTCACCTTATCACCCGGTTTAAGCATACTGGGTTATAAATTCTAAAGATTTATATATATTGTGCTTGAAAAAGAAATTAAAGAATGAAGAGGTTGTTTAAACATGGAATTACCCTATAAAGTAAAAGATATTTCCTTAGCCGACCGGGGCCGGAAAGAGATTCTTATTGCGGAAAAGGAAATGCCGGGACTGATGGCGCTCCGGGAAAAGTACCGGCAGCAAAAGCCTTTGAAAAGCGCGCGCATTACCGGCTCATTGCATATGACAATCCAGACTGCTGTTCTTATCGAAACCTTGGTGGCGTTGGGAGCAGAGGTCCGCTGGGCGTCCTGCAATATTTTCTCAACGCAGGATCAGGCAGCTGCCGCTATTGCCAAAGCAGGCCTTCCGGTCTTTGCCTGGAAAGGAGAAAATCTCCGGGAATATTGGTGGTGTACTAAACAAGCGTTAAACTTCCCGGGAAATAAAGGGCCAACTTTAATTGTAGATGATGGCGGTGATGCCACCATGATGATCCATAAAGGAGTGGAAGCGGAAAAAAATCCTGTACTTTTAAATCAGGATTATAGCCAGGAAGGAGAAGATTTTCGGGAATTGATGAATGCGCTGAAAGAAACCTATGCTGAAGATTCTCAGCGGTGGACCAGCATAGCTGCCGATGTGAAAGGCGTTTCCGAAGAAACTACCACTGGGGTTCATCGCTTGTATCAAATGCTGAAAGAAAAAAAATTGCTGTTTCCCGCAATTAATGTGAATGATTCCGTCACTAAATCTAAATTTGATAATTTGTATGGATGCCGGGAATCGTTAGTTGACGGCATTAAACGGGCTACGGATGTCATGCTGGCAGGAAAAGTTGCCGTGGTGGCTGGTTATGGAGATGTGGGCAAAGGATGTGCGCAATCATTGCGGGGATATGGTTGTCGGGTAATTGTGACTGAAATAGACCCTATTAATGCTTTGCAGGCCGCAATGGAAGGGTATGAAGTGAAAAAAATGGACGATGCGGCCAAAGAAGGGAATATTTTCGTGACGACTACCGGCTGCCGCGATATTATTGTCGATCGGCATTTTAAGTCCATGAAAGACCAGGCCATTGTTTGCAACATCGGGCATTTCGATTGTGAAATTGATATGGGGTGGCTGAGTAAAATGTCCGGGGCCAGGCGTGAAAATATTAAGCCGCAGTACGACAAGTATATTTTTCAGAATGGCCGGGAAATTTACATCCTGGCCGATGGGCGGTTGGTCAATTTGGGATGTGCGACCGGGCACCCCAGTTTTGTGATGAGTAACTCGTTCAGCAATCAAGTGCTGGCACAGATAGAGTTATGGACTAGATATTATGCCCTGGGCGTATATATACTGCCCAAGATATTAGATGAGGAAGTGGCACGATTACACCTGGAAAAAATTGGCATTGAAATTGATATCCTGACGGATGCACAGGCAGCATATTTGAATATAGCAAAAAAAGGGCCATATAAAGCGGAGCATTATAGGTATTAAACATACCAAGGGTTAGAAAATATTTCATTTTTTTAGGCATTGCGGAAAATTGCCCCCAAATAAAAAATAGTAATTATCTTTCTTTCAGCAATTTCATTTCCATTTGAAGGTCATCCAAAGAATATTCTGATTTAAATCCCCTATCAATAAGGTAATGCTGCATGTCCCACAGAGTCAATCCGGCTCGATGCGCAGCCTCTGAAAAAGTAATTTTCCCCTCTTGGTATGACTGTGCTGCCTGCATTTTTATTTTTTCCTGATATCCGGTTCTAATGAGATCGCGAAGCAAGGTACTCCGGTCAACTACTTTTTCTGCTCCTAATTTCTCAATTTTCCCCAGGAAATCTGAATCAATCCGAATAGCCACAATTTCATTCATTTTTGTTTGCCTCCATCCCTATTTTATCCCAAATGGTATTGGAAAACCAACTTATTCCCCGCATCACTTTAATTACTTCCTGTAATTTTTTATTGTCAATATACTTTTTCTTATATAATTCAAGGATAATTGCTGGTGTCCCGATGACTTTAAGTTGAAGGGCATCTTTTTTCTTCCGCACGTTATCATCATCGGTTGCAATCAAGTCTGCATTCTTTTCCCAGTAAAGGGCAACTACTTCCGCTTCACCCCGTTGAATATTGAATTGATTTGCCCGATGAATTAAGCTTTTGTCTTTGACCGCTTCCACAATTATCTTCCTGCGTTGTATCATTTTTCTGATGAGTGGTGTTTCTGAATGTTCATTTTGAACTACTTCGTCTTGGACCAGTGGAGGAATCAGCACTTTTCCAAAATAAGTGCAGGATAATTCCAATAGTGTGGTCTTAGCTAAGTGAATAATCACCATTGAATCTTTAATTACCAGCACGTAATACAAAGTAAACATTGTAGTATTTAAACTTTTCGGCTGATTTTTTGCTCTCGCTTACCCAGGTATCTTCTTCACTTCCAAAAAACTTAATAATGACCGCTGAACCTGAACAGTTATGGCTAAAATTGGCATCATCGGCGGTTCGGGATTGTATAACCTGAAAGAATTACAAGATGCACGGGATATAGAGGTGCCGACTTCTTACGGAAAGCCTTCGGCACCGTTGCGTACCGGTACAGTGAATGGCGTTGAGGTGGTCTTCCTTGCCCGCCATGGAAAAGAGCACACTATCCCCCCCACCCAGGTGAATTTTCGTGCCAATATCCAGGCCTTGAAAGCAGCAGGATGCACCCAGATCGTAGCGACCACTGCCTGTGGAAGTTTAAAGCGGGAGATCCAGCGGGGAGATTTAGTGGTTCTGGATCAGTTCATTGATTTTACCCGCCGCCGGGAGATTTCGTTTTATAACTCATTTGAGCCCGGGAAACATGGGCATACTCCCATGGCCACGCCGTTTTCTGAAAGATTACGAAATATTCTGATTCAATCATGTCAGGAGCTGCAGTTGAAATATCATCCCCGGGGGACGGTGGTAACGATTGAAGGGCCGCGTTTTTCCACCAAGGCAGAAAGCAACATGTTTGCGCGGTGGGGAGCAGATGTCATCAACATGTCCATTGCGCCGGAAGCAGCGCTGGCCAATGAACTAAAGATTCCGTATGCGGCAGTGGCGATGAGTACGGACTATGATTGCCTTTTTGATGATATTATGCCCGTATCCCACGAAGAAGTATTGAAAGTCTTTAGCGAGAATGTCCATAAAGTCGTCCAATTGCTCCTGCACGCTCTTCCCCGCATCAAAGAAGGAAACATGAATGGAAACATAAACGAAAAAATAAATGGAAACATAGAAAGAGCTAATAGAAAAATGAATTCATTTGATTTAAAGAGTTCCATCCGCACTATTCCCCACTGGCCCAAGCCTGGCATCATGTTCCGGGACATCACTACCTTACTCAAGAATCCGGAAGCGTTTCGGTACTGCATTCAGGAATTTAAAGTGCATTATCAGTCTCAAAACATCACTAAAATTGCCGGCATCGAATCCCGGGGATTCATTTTCGGGGCGGCGCTGGCCCAGGAATTACATCTGCCTTTCATTTTGATACGGAAAAAAGGAAAATTGCCCGCCCCTACCGTGGTCCAGGAATATCAATTAGAATATGGAACAGATCAGATTGAAGTGCATAACGATGCCATCGATAACGGCGACCGGGTATTAATTATCGATGACCTGATCGCTACCGGGGGCACCATGCTCGCTACGTGTCATCTCATAGAAAAATTGCAGGGAACCGTAGCCGGGATTGGCTGCATTATCAATTTACCGGATTTGAAGGGAATTCAAAAAATAAAACAGTATGATCCATTCTGGCTGGTGGAATTTTCGGGTGAATGAAAAGGTAATTAAGAACCGTAAAGAGGCTTAGAGCCTATCCACGCGGGGCGTTCAACAATGTTGTCTCATCCGGGGAAAGATTGCCGGTTTTACATTAGAAGACCTGAATATATCGGCCGCAACAAAAGAAGAGTTAACTCGGATGGCCCGGCAGTACTTTGAGCTGGCTCGTCATTATGCATCCATCATCTGAAAGAATTCTTCCAGTTGTCGGGCAATCTGTTCTTGATCGTTCTGTACTGAATCAATCGTTACTTCATGATCAATGGTGAATCCGCCGCCGTGGCCACGGCCACCACCTTTATTCCAGGTGCAAAAGGCAGGGATGTGTTTTCCCACGCGGTTATACCCTTCTACAATAATATTACGTTTCCCTTCGTACAGAACGACCAGGCAGTCCACTTTGATCTTCTTCCCGAGGTGCTCTGGAGCTAACTTCATGTACAACAAAGGGTCTGAAAGTGCAAAAGCCACTGTATATCCAGCAATATCTCTGTGCTCGACGGACTCTTCCAATCGTTGGCAGGCTTGATCTTTCTGCTGCAATTCATAGGCAATTGGAGCTCGTGAATCTTCTTTCTTTTCGAAATCGTGAACGTGGGCCAGATGCGCCAACGACAGGGCATACGAATCTTGGGGCAGATATTCTTCCCGCACCAGCTGAGCGGCACAGTAGTTTGCCGCAACCTTAACCCGCCGGCACTGTTTTTCAAGATAGCGTTGTTCCTGGATGGAGTTGCTGTGGTGGTCATACCACTCCAATAATCCATGTTTCTCTCGCAGTTCCGAGAGAAGATTGCTCTGCTGGAGAATTGTATCCAGGTTCATGTCCGCTACAATAACTCTTCCCGGCTTTTTTTCCTTTAAGTTGCCAAGAGTTTGGTGAAAATCAGGATAATCCACAAAATAATGTTCACACTGCTCCTTTGCCAGGGCTCGTTCTAATAATGCATGAGCGATGATGCCGTCTGGGTCCGCGCGATGGGCAACGAGATGGTAACGCATGGTCAATATTTTATTTTGTCTTTATTATTTTATAATTCTTGTGAAGTTATGTACACTACACACCCCAGAAACACTCACTTCTTCTTGCTCTTCTCCACTTTCTTGCCTAACTTCAGCTTCTTGATTAATTCCTTGTAGCGGTTCCGGATGGTAACTTCAGTAACTCCCGCCACGTCCGCCACTTCCCGCTGCGTTCTCTTTTCTCCATGAATCAATGACGCAACATATAATGCGGCTGCGGCAATGCCCGTAGGCCCTCTTCCAGAGGTAAGCTCAATATCCCGGGCCATCCCCAAAATATCTACTGCTTTGGATTGAGTCTCAGCACTTAACTTCAAGGCGGAGGCAAAGCGGGGAATATAGTCAGCGGGATTGCTGGGTTTTATGCTTATTTCCAGCTCTCTAGTCACGAAACGGTAGGTTCGTCCAATCTCTTTCTTTTCAATACCGGATGCTTCGCCCATCTCATCTAACGTCCGGGGGATTTCATGACGGCGGCAGGCTGCATATAAAGCTCCCGCTACCACTGATTCCATGGAACGGCCCCGGACGAGGCCTTTCTGCACTGCCAACCGATACACTCTGGCTGCTTCCTCTTCCACTGATTTAGGCAATTTTAAGAAGGAACTAACCCGTTTTAATTCAGCTAAAGCTACTTTCAGGTTTCGTTCAATAGCAGTGCTGATCCTAATGTTCCATTTCCGCAGCCGAAAGAATTTATCTCGCTCTTTATCCGAGCCTAACTTGTAAAAATCAGAGGTTGTTCCTACTTCCGTGCCTAATCCCTGGTCAAACTGGGTCTGGCTGGAAGGGGCACCCGTCCGGCGCTTGCTTTCTCCGCCATCATCTTCAAAATCACGCCATTCCTGAGAAAAGTCGACCATGCGGTCTTCAATGACCAAGCCGCAGTCACGGCAGATGGTTTCCCCGCGTTCGGTGTCCCGAAAGATGTTCTTGCTGGCGCATTCCGGACATTCCTTGATTGACTTTCGAAGCATACTTCCTCCTAGAACCATCACCGCTACTTTTATATAGACAGGATGGCACCTCTTTATAAACTTTTCGGAAAAAATTTATATAATCAGCGGATTTGCTACTTTTTATGAACACCAAAGGGCAATTAGGGGTCATTGAGTTCAAGTTTTTCTTTATAGGGCTTATTATTGGGATTATCCTGGCTTGGGTATTGGTTCTTTTGGGAACAAAAGGGGCCATTCCGTTTAAGATTCCATTGGTTTGTGGATAGTTCTAGCGTGGCTTTCCATCTATATATACCCCACAGAATAGAAAACATTAATAAGTAAGCCTATTTTTAGGCGCTTAGCATGGTAGATGTGGATCAAATTCAGAAGATAAACAGCCTCGCACAGGATTTACTGCGGCAGGGCATTGCCAAGGATCATGAGGACGCTTTTCACCAAGCGGAAAGAGTCTATCAGAAGCAAGCACCGGCATACCAGGAATTTAAAGAGACTTTTCGCAGCGTGGAAGCACAGGCTCGTCCCAAAGCGCCGGAAAATCCTCTTCCCGAAGATCTGTCGTCCGAGAAGATTCAGGACATTCTCGTTAAAAATAAAGATTTCTTAGTCAAAAAGATCCGTGAATTCCAGGAGAAGATGGAAGCAATGGAGCAGGAAATTGCCATTCTCAAGACGAAAGTGGTGGCGAGCAGTGCAGCTGTTCGAGCTGCGGCAGTGCAGCAGGAGTCACGACCTTCCTCAGCATCATCGGCCTCTTCCTCTTCGTCATCGACCCAATCCCATCCCCGGCTGGGGAACTACAAAGAAGGGGATGTCTCGATTGAGAAGTTCTTTTATGCTGGGAATAAGAAGTAGGTTAGAACCGTTTTTGCTTTTTTTAAACCTATTTTTTTTCTTTAAAGTAAGAGCCTATTTTTATTATAAATGGATGCCCGTTTTTCCCTTTTTCCCCATCTATATTCTCCAGTATACAAATATTTAAAAGAGAGTAACTACTTTTAAATAAAAACTAACTAGGGGGTGCGCACCATTCCACGAACAATACTATTATCAGTACTCTTGATCAGCGTTCTATTGTTAGCTTCCAGCGTGCAGGCACTGGTCGATTTCAGCGCGGCACCAGTGGTTGATGTCGACTACGCGGCCTTTCGGGAAGACCAGCAAACCATTCCCTCTGCGGGCCAATTTACGCTCCGCAATACTGATCTTACACCCGTAACAGTACAGCTTTCTATCCAATTCACTGGTGCCGGTTATTCTATTGCCAATCTTCCGGCATCCGTTACTATTCCCGGGAACAGCACCTTAGCGGTAGACTTTACGCTCAATGTTCCCCATCGGAACGAGCCCGGCAGTGCCAGCATCGGCACAGTGCAGGTTCGCGACAATGCCGGCACATTGCTGATCAGCGGTTCCTTAGTGCAAGATACCAAGGAGATGTTAATCATCCGTAATTTAGGCATTGATTATACCGATACTGATGACTCGGCGCGGGATCAGGACTTTGATGCCGAAGAAGAGAACGATTTTCGGATTGAGCGCGACATCAAGCCTGGAACTGATATCACCTTGACGTTTGAAATTGAGAACCGTTTTCGCGACAGCGATTATGAAAATAGCGACATCGAGAACGTCGAGCTGAGCGTTGACGTGGACGACAGTGATTTATTCCCCTCTGATTTTGACGATAAATATGATTTTGTAGATTTGCAGGCAAAAGACAAGCAGACCGAAGAAGTCCGGTTTACCATCCCCGATGATGCCAGTTCTGGCAATTATATTTTGGAATTTACCCTGGAAGGAGAAGACGGCCAGGGTATTAATTATCAGATAGTCAAGACGCTTTCGTTGGATCTGTCAAGACCAGATGATGACGTTCGCATCACGCAAGCTAACGTCACTTCGGTACTTACGGTCTGCGATACGGTCATTCCCTTCCGGGTCACCTTGAAAAATTATGGTTCGGATAACCAGCGCTATACCGCCTTACGCCTTATTGGGGCACCTTTACGCATTACGGAGAATATCGTTGATATTGAACTGGATGAATTCGACACGCGGAAAGACAGCTGGAGCCAGAGCTTTGCCTTTGCCATGCCTAAAATAACGCCCGGAACGTATCCGGTGGATGTGTATGCTTACATTGACCGGGACAAGCAGATTGATTACAAGAAAGTAAATGTGGTGGTGCAGAGTTGTCCTGCGTCAGAGGAGCCTTCAGCACCACAGAATGAGTCGGTCGTTCCCGTGGTGGTGGCATCCCCTCCCCGAACTACTACTATTCAGCCTTCAACCACTCTTCCCACTGCGTCCGGTGCTGCGGAGCCTACGCGCATCTCCAGTGGTGCAGTCGTTGATATAACCGAAAATCCGTACAGCCAGGAAAACTTCCTAGTAGGGATATTCATCGTGGCCATCGTGCTGGTGTTAGCGTTGATCGTCATATTTTTCATCATCTTGATGATGAGGTAATGATAGAGTTGGAGAGGTTCAAAAATGAAACCAAGATTAATGGCCTTATTGTTCGTGGTATTAGCAGTGTTGATAGCGCCAGCAGCCTGGGCACAGCTGGACATCGTTCCTGGATCAGTTATGGTGAATGGCGTTGCCTATGTTGACGGAGTTCCCGTTGATGTTTCCCTGGGTGATACTGTAACTGTTGATTTTACCATTCAAAATAATTTTGTCCGCCAGCTTGGTCACGTCGAGACGTCCGTAACGGAAGTAGGAAGTTCTGAAATTGATGATTTGCCGCAGACGCACCGCTGCCGTGGCGTTGATTGTAACAATGGGTATTGGGTTCTGACGCCGGGTGAAACGAGAGCGGAAGGATTCACGTTTACGGTTCCTTATGATGTTGATCCTTTAGTCAACGACTTCGTAACTCAATTAAGTGTAGCGTATGATAATGCCGAAGATCCTCTTATTGTGGTGGGTCCTCCAATGCTCGTGCTCTTTCATATCGTTCGCGATGACAATGCCATTGAAATAATTGATAGTTCAGTTGCGTTAGATGACAACAGCCTGACCTGCGATCCTAACGTGACGTTAACATTTGATATTGTTAATACGGGCAGCCGGGCTTTTACACCAGAACTCCAATTGTATAATCAGGCTGGCGTGGTTTTTGATCCCGATGCGGGAGAGTTTGTATTTAATCCGGCGCCGGCTATTGATATAGAACAGGATTTAGGAGTCATTAATCCCGGCGAGCGGCGGACGGAAACCGTTACCATAAATACTGCTGCCTTGGGAACAGGCCAGCATACATTATATTTTTACATTGTTAATCCTTATTTTGATGCCGCACGGTTCTTTGTGGGTGATGAAGATCGGGTTTCTTTTACTAAAAGCAGATGCCTAGTGTCATTTGACCCGAACAGCAACAGCTTATTTGTCAGGACTGGGCAGTCGTTGCCCTTTAGCGTTACGCTGGCGGAGCCTGGATTTGGTCGTATCGTTCATTGGCTGGTTGACGGAGTAGAACGAGCGTCGGGAGAAGCCTTTGCTGCTATCTTTGGAGTAACAGGTGATCATACCGTCACGGTCAACGTGGACGCTAATGCCGGTGAAACTCATACGTGGGATGTTACTGTAAGCAATACGCCCAGGAGCAACAATTTCCTGCTTCCCGGATTTGATGAAAGCCAAAACTTAGCGAATTACCGCGGGTTTACGGTTGAAAATAGCTTTGGCCGGATTGTCTTTGATGATCCGGTTGATTTAACGAACATCTTTGATTTGGATCCCGTCATCACTATCAGCAGGGGTTTGGTGGCAGTTGATTCTACCGCTGCGCCAGGATTAGGCGGACGCCGGGCAACCGTCACTTTATTTGATACATTTAATGACCCACTGGTGCTGTTTTCCCGCCAATATAACGGCGGTTCATTCAGCCAGTGTGTCGGATGTGTAATTCTCGCAAGTGCTCCGGGACAATTCCGGTTTACTGTTCCTGGGTTCTCTACCTATCGGGTGGTGGATCAACAGGAAGCTACTATTGATATTACGGCAATTTCTTTTGTCGATGTGAATCGGGGTGAAACGGTCACGGTTCCCGTCACCATTACCAATTTAGGGACGTTTGGTTCCCTGACTAATGTACGGGCGCAACTGGTCGGGGTAGCTTCCCGCTATGCTGCCCGGATTGTGGGAAACGTTCCATCGCAACTTTTGCCGGGACAAAGTGTTACGGTGAATCTTCAGGTAACTGTTCCCTCCGATGAGGATGGCGGAATGCACTCACTGGGGACGTTCCAGGTAACGAGCAACGAAGATTCTGCCTCTCAGCCCATCACCTTAAGTACACGAAGCTTCCTTATTGTTGACAGCATCAAAGTGGACGGCAGCACCTCGGGAAATCTGCTGTTGGATGATGTTACATCGATAGAGGTCAGAGTTCGCAATAATTACAGCGAGGACATGGAAGATGTCTCCGTTACCGTGACTATCCTCGATGTGAATGATGACGATATCAGCGAAGAATGTGATGCTTTTGACTTAGATTCCGGTGATGATGATAAATGTGAAGTTGATTTTGACCTGCGGCGGGAAAATCCCGATGAGGATTCCTACACTATTGAAATAGAAGTCGAGGGCGAAGCAGCCGATGGCACGCAGCATCGGACCGTGGAAACGAAAATAGTTTCCGTCAAGCGGGAACGCCACGACATCGTGATTAGCCAGACGGCGATAGGTTCTACTGCCTTGCAATGCTTACGGGAAACCCCCTTACGGGTGACGGTGGAGAATGTCGGGCGAAGTGATGAAGATGATGTGCAGATTCGCGTGTACAATACGGCGCTGGGCATCGACTTGATGAGAGATAACATCGAGCTGGATAAGTTTTCCGGCAGTGATAATGAGTATCAAGCCACGTTTAATCTAGAAATACCGGCAAGTGCTGCACCGGGAACATACCCTATAATTATTGAAGCATACCGTGATGGTTCCGTTGATGACAGCCTGGACCTTTCCTTACAGGTGCAGGCGTGTACTGGGGAGCAAGCGGTTAGCGCGCCCCAAGTGCGGACCGTGGGCGAGAATTTAGTCGGCCAATTGCAGGAGCAGTTAAGTCAGCAAGTACAGGGCCAGAAAGCGCCGGATACTTCAGGAGTTCCGACGACAACTTCTTTCCGCGAAAGCAGGACTTACGTCACTTTACTGGGCGTTTTGGTGGTGCTGATGATCATTGCCGTGATTATGGCCGTCGTGGTGATGGTGGCGAGGAAGAAGTGAATTTTTATTTTTTTTAACCATTTCTTTTTTTTCTTTGGTGCATTTTGAAAATCATTATAAAGTACCAAGAATAATTAAACTTGGTGATGAAATGAAGATAGTTACCTCCAGTGAAATTGCACGTTATGTCTATTGCCCCCGATGCTGGTGGAAAGCTAAAACCGAAGGGGTGAAAGTTACCGCTAAAATGCAGGAAGGCAATAAATTTCATCAACACCTATCCGCCAATCAACCCAGAGCAAGATTTCTCCATATTTCCATTATTGTAGTTGCTATACTTCTTATTTTCTTTATTATGTGGCGGTTCATAGGATGACTGCTTTTGACATAGTAATCGTTGCGGGAGCAGTGGTGTTAGTAGTTTTAATAAGCTTGTTAAGGCGCTCCAAAGTTCCGTCTGTAGCGTATAAGAACAAACCGGTTTATTCTGACCACCGCGAGAAACCAGTCAAAGCTTTATTTTCTTCCGGGTACGGCTTAGCGGGAAAACCAGATTTTATTCTGCATACAAAAGATGGTCTTTTACCTTTAGAGATCAAGAGCTCGCGAAGGCCCGAAAAACCATATTTCTCTGATGTGATGCAGTTAACTTCCTATTGCGTACTATTAGAAGAAAATGGAAATAAGCCCAAATATGGTTTCCTCCAGTATAACAGTGGGAAAACTTTTTCCGTTCCGTATACTGAAGGCTTGAAGTCACATCTATTGAAAGTAATGGCAGAGATGAGGGCTTGTGTGGAAGAACCAAGAGGAACATGCAGAAAGTGCAGCTAGTTTTGGATTAAGACGGAACCAGAAATCTACAATAGTACCAATATTTACCAAAAAACCCAATAGGTAGAAAGTTTTAATCCCTACTTTCACCAAAAAGTATTTAACTAAAGAAGATATTCAAAGTGAACTCACCATGAGCAAATGGATCTATTTCCTATTATTGTTAGCGGTATTCTCGTACTTTGTCTATTCCGCCAAATCTCCCGCAGAATTTGAAATTAGCGGAACGTCCTGCATTACTTCTTCCTGCTTAGTGGCACAGAAAGCAGCCTTTGACTTGAACATCATTCCCAACGGCGAGAATAAAGTAAGCACCATTTGGGTTGAATCCGATGCCGTTGATAGTGAGACTATAAAAATCATCCCCCGGCAGAACAGCCCGGCGATGGCAGTTTCCTTTGCGCTTAAGGACACGCTGGAAGAGCAGAATTATACTCTAATCGTCAAAGCAGAGGTGGAAACCGCCGGATTTAATGGCTTCTTCTGGAAGATTAAAAATAAATTCTTCGGCGATGATACGTTTTACCGCCAGGAATTTGCGGTGCGCTATCCGGCAATGAACCTGGAACTTAAGGCGATAAACGAAGGGAATTTAGAAGCGGAATATAATGTTCAACTTCGCAATAAAGACCGCAGGGCCTTTACCTGTAAAATAAGAATTGAAACCAGCCCGGATATTTTTATTGATGACATCACCTTGAAACCAGTCATTGATACTTCGGAAAGAAAGGTCTATGAATCATCCCCTGCTAGCATCGGTGTGAATGAAGAGAGCGATTGCTGTCAATCTCTGATTTTTAAAGCAAATACGGATGAAGGGAGCTCTACCATCACCGTCCTTCCCGTCTGCACTGTTGATGGCACCGGGGTGGTAATTACGGATGAAATAAAGACGGACACGTGGAGACATAGCAAAAGAGGGTAGGAATATCGAACCGCGCCATATACTCCTCACCGCTTCCTGAGATACACTCCTCATTATTTACATTTTCACCACTTTATAATAAATAAGAAAGAAAAATTTATAAAGGCGGCTCTTCTTTAAGGGGAAATGGTCTCTACCATTACTGATTTGGTACTCTCTCCTTTCCGCACCATGGGTAAAGCTGGTAGAATATTGGCGCTGATGGGGATGCTTAATGGCTGCTCTGCGTTTTTCTCTGATTTCAAAGTAGTTCCTGCGGATGGCGGCGTTGATCATAAAGAGCAGGAAGGCGGACGGGATAATGATGGCTTTGATGCGTATGATGGCCATGATGGTTCTGATATTTATGACGCGGGTGACGCCTATGATGGTCCCGATGTCCGTGATGCCGGCAGAGATGGAAATGATGTGTATGATGCCGTTAGGGAGATTCTTGGCGATGCTCTTGATGCTACTGACGGCGGCGGAGATGTTTATGATGCCGGTGATGCTGCGGACGGCGGATGTGTAGGCCTTCCTCCGATGACTGCCTGCGGCCTGAATCGGCGGGGCGTGACCGAATATGTTTGCCGCGGTGATGTATATGTTCCGGTCGGCTGCAACGATCCGGATGAATGCGTTGACGGTTCCCGGATGAGCGTTGCTTGTGGTTTGAATGATCGTGGAACTCAATCTAATATCTGCGTTGAAGGCCATTACTTTGAAGGCGCCTGCACTGATCCTGACGTCTGTGTTGATGGTGCAGTGGAGCGTGCTGCTTGTGGATTGAACGGCCGAGGCACGCAAAGCCGGAGTTGTGTTGAAGGACATTATACTGCGTTTGGATCTTGTGTCGATCCTGATGAATGTGTTGATGGTACTCGAGAGGATGTTTCCTGTGGCCTGAACAATCGGGGCAGTCTGGAGCGTGTGTGCGAGACTGGCCGATATGTACGAAGTCCTTGCGCTGATCCTGACGTGTGTGTTGACGGTGCAGTGGAACGTGCTGCCTGCGGTTTGAATGGCCGAGGTACGCAGAGCCGGGCCGAGGTACGCAGAGCCGGAGTTGTGCTGAAGGCCAATATACTCCTTTTGGCGCTTGTACAGATCCCGATGAATGCGTTGACGGCACTCGTGAAAATGTTGCCTGCGGCTTAAACAGTCGGGGCAGTTTAGAGCAAGTGTGTGTTGATGGCCATTATTCCCGTGGTCCTTGTGTTGATCCCGACGAATGCCGTGACGGTTCTGTAGATATGGCTGCCTGTGGGTTGAATGGCAACGGTGTCCAGCAGCGGACGTGTGTTGACGGCAGGTATGAAATGTTTGATCCCTGTAATGATCCTGATGAATGTGTTTCTGGCGCGATGGATCGAGTTTCCTGCGGGGTTGATGTGGGAGAATGTTTCCTAGGCTTGGAATCTCGTCTGTGTGCTGCGGATGGCGGGGGCATCTTTATCTGGCAGCGGCAGGGAGATTGTGATGGAAGAAATCCTCCACAGATGGGTGAACGTGGATATCGTGAAGATATGAATGGCGATATGGTG
>JACPCD010000031.1 GCA_016179955.1 Candidatus Woesearchaeota archaeon
AATAGCGAAACCCTGGTTGAATACCACTATTGATTTTAAGAAGGTCAACCCAAAACTGAGTAATCTGACGGTCTTTTTATCGAGCAATGAGCCGTATGGATTTGTAGATTATAACGCCACAAGTTTTAGGGAAAAGTTAGGGGCAAAAGTGATCGTTGAGAAAAACAAAGGCCATTTCACCACCGAAGACGGGGTTAAAACCGTGCCGGAAGTGGTGCGGGAGATTATTTGAAAGAATGGCAGGCAAGGCTAACTAGTTTCTGCAATTACCCTACATCCATCTCCACAACTTCTTTGCACTGTTTCCTGATCAGGCAGTTCAGAAAGCACGCATCCTGCTCTGCAGTGAGTGTATTTGTATCTGGAGTTTCACAGGAAGTGTCACAGGCACCAGTTTCGGAATTGCTGCACTCGGGCCAGGAGCCAGTGTAAATCACTTTAATATTAGCATCTGCAACAACACCCTGCCCAAATACCCTTAAGGCATTCTTATATCCGACTGCTTCCTGGCTTTCAGGGGCAAATCCGGCAATGACAAATCGTGAAATTTTTACTGCGCGGTCAAACACTTCAGGATCAAAAGCATATTCCGGACCTATTTCCGTGCCCCACATGACCTTGTCGGGAACAGCATCAACCAGAGGCTTGTAAGCTTTTAGAGCATCATTAATCAGGGATTTTTCCCTGCTGTCATATGTCGAAACAAATTTGTTTATGGAGGATTGCTTGTTGTTGCTGTCATAAACATATACCAGATCTCCCCCCAGGGAATCAACAAAAAGGATATGGGCAGCATCCATGCTGAAATAAATGTTGTCATGCTCTTTCAATATTTTGATGAGCTCAGGCATGCTGTTGGCCAAATCCTCCCGGTACATATGAATTAAAAAAATAGTATCAGGGTACGCCTCAACAATATTTTTTATATCACTTATCTTACTGGCAACGGGGTGAAACATGAAATGGATATTATTATTCTGTGCCAAATCGATAAGCTGTCTTACTTTTGGATCATTATGCCTGGCCTGCCATTCCTGTGTTTCTACTTCGCCAAATCCCCGGATAAAATCAGCTCCGGTTATGACCTTAGATGCTCTCAAGGTTTTGGTATACCATCCGGTTAAAGTTTCCCCAAGATATTGCTCCACTTCCTCTCCGCCAATTCCGGGATTGAAGAACGGAATTATCCGGTAAGGATGCTTTTGTACAGCATCAATCACTTCTCCCAATCCCTGGTCGCTGATGAGAGTATCAGCTGCGGGCTCGCCAGAAATTCCAAACATGCCTATGAAAAAGTTGATACCATTTCTATCGAGAAGATTAAAATAAGAGTCCATCGAGGCTGACCCTACTTGCTCCGAGGTGCCATATAAGGGGCCGTTGTACGCACCGTCGTAAGTTAAAACTGGATTAAATATCCGAAATTCTTCTTTTTTCTTGACAACCAATTCAGGAATTGCGGACTTTTCGTTTATTGTTAGTTCTTCTTTGATTTCTTCTTTAGTTTCCGATTGTATTTCTTCTGTAGCCGGCTGCATTGTTTCATTTTCAGGCAAAGGAAGGCTTTCAGCAGTGGGAGGAGCATTTTCTGTAGCACATCCATATCCAAATATCATAAGAATCGCTAAAAAAACCATCACTTTTTTTTCCATGTGCCAATAATTCATTATTTTGTATATTAAATTTTCTATTTCAAGTATGTGCATAGCTCGTTCGCACCCTGCCTGGCGATGCAAAGCGTAGCAGCTTGCCGTAATACCGTAAGGGCAGGGCATAGCTCGTCTCACGAATAGTCCTGTGCTCACTGGCCCGTTTGGCGCTATGCACATACTATTTCAACCAAATTCATCCTACAATTCCGGTGTGGCTTTCAACCGCCGGCAATTGTGGAGGCACAACTTTTCCATAGAATACCCGCACGGTCTGTTCATCGATCTTCAAGACTGAAGGATCGTAAACATCATTTGCCTGAAAAACTGCTTTCGCGTCGCCGAATTCAAGTCCATCGGAAGATTCCAGATAATAAATTCCTTTAGGAAGAGCAGTAAATCGTTCATCAATAGACGCTGCAAAAAGCACATATCTACTACCAATTCTGACGACTGCAGGATCGACCAAGTTTGAAACCCTGATTCCTGCTTCTTTGACAAAATTTAACCCGTCAGAAGAGATGGCAGATCCAATCCCGTGCTCCCCCACGGATGCAGTCACATAATAGAGTCTTACCCGCCCGTCCGGAAGCATAATGGCATCGGGAACGGAAGCCCAGCCCCGGTCACCGTTCGTCTCGGAATCTATCCTCAACCCTTCTTTTTGGAAGGTTAAGCCATCCGAAGACAATGCAGAATAAATTTTATGGATAGACTGTCCCGGCCCTGGATTCTGGCTGTTCGCACCCTTGTAATACATCCGCATCTTTCCGTTGGGAAGATCAACTATGGTGGGATCGCAAACCTGAACTTCAAACCCTGTTCCGGGAGAAATTCTGACCCCGGGTTCTTTAGTAAAGGTCAGGCCATCTCTGGAAATAGCAGACAATATCCCCTTGCTGTTGCAGTAGTATAAGCGAACTTTCCCATCTTTTAAACCATGGACGAAAGGAACTGATCCATCGACAACTCTTGAACCGCCGTCTTTCTCCCAAGAAAAAGATAAGGTATCGGCAACGGGTTCGGTTGGCAGATTATGAGTGGGAGGAACTAAATCAGGGGTCTTTTCAGGGACTGCTGCCGGTGCAGTGGCATCTGTTTCCGCCCCTTGAGCGAAATCGGAGCGAAGCGTCACAAAATCCTGATCTCTATAACTGGTAAAGAGCGCATCACCATTCTTCGTTCCCTCCACCAGACAAGGATCAGCATCTCTGGCTTGCTTTGAGACGAGGATATTCTCCAGCGTAATACCATTTAAAGTATACTCTTCTAACACCGTTTCTGTCATGTGTACAAAAGGCGAATCAAAAACCTGGCTCCAGCCAAACTTTTTTAGAGCAAAGTCAAAATTATGGATATCCTTTGAAGCTGTTCCCAGTGGCTCTCCTGCTTTCACGGAAGTTCCTTCCTCAATCCCCGCAGCAGGAACCACATGAAAGAAAATGAATCTCCAACGAGAATCGATATTAGCAGCAATATATATTGCTTTACCAGGCGGCCCATCCAATATTTCGACAATTTTCCCATCAAAGGGGGCGAAAATCTTAATTTGATTCGTGCCGATTAAAGATGGAAGTGGCTCCAGGTAATGCTTCATAGAGCGCAAAGTTTCTTTTTCTCCTTCACTGTTAAAACCACTATAATCATGCCCAACACAGCTCCTAAACCTGGACATTCTTTGGATCTGGGAAAGGTCTAGCGGATTGGCGATGATAAAGCGAAGATCATCGTTGGTATCTTCAGGTAAAGATTTTGCGGGTGGTTCTGAAGAAACACAACCACTCATAAATATAACGGTGAGTAGTAGTAATCCAAAAATAAGATGCATATTAGGTTTCATGAGGTATGTTTCATTCATTTTCTCCACCCATCTCGATCAATCTCTCTGCATTCTTATACGCAAACTTCTCCTGTGCTGCTGGATCTAACTGCGCAATAAACGCACGCGCGCTTTCATCGAGAAGTGCGCCGACCTCAGAATCAAAATGTATCGTATATGCACGGTCGGTGCCCCATAAGAATTTATCAGGGTGTTGTTCAATCAATGACTTCCAATTTTTCAGCGCAGTTGCTTGAATCTTATCATAGTCTCTTTTGAAATCTGATACGAACTGGGCTTTGGTTTTGCCTGCATAGAGATTGACCGAATTGGACTCACCAGGAACATCGGATAAGTCAGTGTCAATCGTGTAAAATGCGTTGGGAAATGCTATTATTTCAGCAATCGCTGGCACGATTTCATGGCCGTGGAACAAGAATTTGACTGTGGGATAGTCCTGGAGAATTTTTTTTACTGTGGCCTGCTGGTTATTATCTGGATGCATCATGACGACAAGATTATATTTTTCAGCAACTTCATAATAAGGAAGCAACGACTCGTCATCAGGGCTTACGCCTTTGTATGCATCTTTGTACAGGGCGAGCTCACCAAAGCCTTTGAAAAGGCCAGGATTCGCTTGAAGAACTGATTCAACGTCAGCAGGCTGGATGTTTAATGCAGATACATGCGCCGTCATGATGAATGGCGCAATTCGACCAGAGAATTGCTTATGGATTTGCTTGATTTGAACAAGCGACTGAGTTTTAAGAAGACTGGGGACAACGTAGAAGCCAAGCGCAGACTTCACATTAGTTTTGTCGAAAAGACAAATGAGGCTCGCTGCAGGCACGTCTTTTTCAAGGACTGCGCCATCAAAGTCAGCCTGCGCATAGAGTGATTTGGGCACATCAAATGTAAACGGCATATGGAGATGAGCATCTATTAATGGACCTTCATAGTACGATGGCGCGGAGAATTGGCGTGCCGCTGGTATTTTGTCACACTCGACTGTTTTGAGAGAGTTAGATGTTGTACCCACACCGATTATGCTACGTGTGATATCTTCTGTTTTTTGTTGTGTAATACGGTCGATTTCTTCTTGTGTGATCTGTTCTGCTTGGTCGCCTGCAATGCGTCGCACCTCACGCTCTGTAATGTCGCGCGTTACTTTTTCAATGACTGCTTTTGTGATAAATCCTGCGACAACTAAAAAAATAACGATACCGACTACAATATATATTATTTTTTTCATTGTTGTTCAGCCGTTATTTTTTCCGCATTCTTATACGCAAACTTTTCCTGCACTGCTGGATCAAGTCTTGCTATAAAAGCCCTTGTAAACTCTTCAACCAAGATACTTATTTCCTCATCAAAGTGCCAGTCACCAGCCCTATCAGTCCCCCACATAAATCTTTCTGGATGCTGCTCAATTCTAGGCTTCCATTTATTCACCGCATCATTTAACATGGCATCAAAGTTTTGTGTAAATTCCCCCTTGTATTCTTCCTTACTAGTTACTGTATACATAAGCGGTCCAGAGGGTCTAGAGGGATTAGGAAGACGGATTAAAATGGTATCGATAGAGTAATAGACGTTTGGATATTTTCCAATCATGTTTGTAATTGAATTTTCTACCTGTGGCCCATGAATTAAGAATGTAACATTTGGGTTTTTCTTGAGGGCATTTTCAACATTTGTTTCCTGTCCTTTATCCGGATGAATCATAACTATAAAATCGTGCTTATCTGCAATGTTGTTGATTTCCAAAGAAATAGGGTCGTCTGGAGTTGCTCCTTCCCTATCAGGATCATAAAATACTATTTCTCCAAAACCGTCAAACACACCATCATTTGAACTTACTACATCATCTACTTCTTCTGCCTCTAACTCCAAAGGCGTGAGAAATAAATGAACCCCGGTAGGCAATTGCTTTTTCATCTCAGCTGCATATTGCATTGATTGTTCTAGATTATCATAGTTCCAAAGGTAGAAGAGAAAAGCTCCAGTAACTTTTTCTTCATCAAAAGAGCATAAAATTTCATCGAGAGTAATCTCCTCTCCAAGTACCGGAACCCTAAAACCTTCCGGAAAAAATAGAGGGCTTTCCTCATGTTCGTCTTCGAAAGCAGGAGGCATATGGAAATGAGCATCAAATAAAGGTCCACTATAATAAGGCTCAGCATTAAATTGCGGAGAGAATTCTCTGCTGCATTTAGGTTTTGGAACTGTAGTTTCTGGAGTAACTGGTTGATTAACAGTTACATCTTGTTGTTCTGGAGTTACGTCAGTTAAATTATTGGCTTCTCCTTCTATTGGTGGTGATCCTTCCGGTATTGTGGTAGCTTCTTCAACAATTTCTTCCGGCACTGAAGGTTGTATTTCCACTTCTTGTTGAACACATCCGCTCATAAAGATGACTAAAATGACAGATAAAATTAGTATTACTAAATAACCTCTTTTTGACTTCATGGTATAAACCATCTTCTTATCCTATAATAAATTTTCGGCGACTTCTGAAACTCGGCAGTGCTCACGTCGTTCGGGACAAACAGTCATAATTTATGATCGCTAAAGCAACCGCAACATTTTAATGTTGTCATCGATGCTAGATTAACAGACTTTAATACACCCTCGCCCCTTCCTTAACTCCATGAACAATGACGTCCTCAACCGGAGTAGTCATCTTCTTCCCCTCCACAAAAACTTTTCCGCCCCGAACCAAAAGCACCAGCTTCTTAAACTCCTCAAAGGTAACTCCCTGAGTGGAATTCTCCATCCCGTCCACATGAACTTCCTCACCAAGAGCAGTCTTCCCTGCTTCCAATGGCGCTACCGTTACGCCGTCATCCGCCGCCAGAATCATCGCTTCACTCATCTCCCCCCGCAGTTTGGCCGGCTTCATGTTGGCGCAGAATACCGCTTTCCGGTTTAGCAGCTGCTTCGGGGTTAGATGCTTTTTTAATCCCGCCACGACTTGTTTCTTTCCCCACGATTTTCCTAAATCCACCGTCAGCAAGTATAAGCTGTCCGCATTTGGATGATCTTTCACCGCTATAATTTTTCCCACCACTAACCGTAAGGGAAATATCGGCGAAGACGGAACAGCCTCAATCTTCTGCACTAACTTTGCGGGTTCACGAACGGTGCCTTTCCAGCTAAACTCAATATCGTTCCAGGAAAGTTCTTTTGCTCCTAAAGCATCAAATATCTTCCGGGAAAAGTCCGGCAGGATGGGGCTGATGATGATGGCGATATTTCGAGCTAAATTCACGCACCAGCCCACCGCAGCTACACTTTGAGGATCTGACGGGTTCTTCCACGCCGCTGACATCTGGAAATAGGCATTGCCTTCATCAGCAATCTGCAAGACATATTTAACGGCAGACTTGAAATCCTGCGCGGCATACGAGTCCTGCACTATCGTAATGTTCTGGTGCACTACTGCCGTACGTTCTTTTTCAGCGGCAATCTTTCCAACCTTTCCATAATTCTTGTGCGCAAACGTAAGAACTCTATAACAGAAATTACCGACATTGCCCATCAGCACGTTGTTGGTAAGCGCCTTAAACTCTTCCAGGTTAAGATCAACGTCGATAACCTTCCGGTCCAGATGCTTGGCATAAAAGAAGCGTAAGGCCTCTGCAGGATAGAGTTTCAGGAAATCCTTGGCTGTAAAAAAGGTCCCCCGGCTCTTGCTCATCTTCTCGCCATTAATGGTTATAAACCCATGAACCGTAAGCTCAGGAACAGGAATATTCATCGCCATCAGCATCGCCGGCCAAAACAGGAAATGGAAATAGGAAATGTCTTTGCCAATGAAGTGATGCACTTTCCCGTGCTTCCAGTACTCTTCCCAGTGGCATTTCTTGTGGGCACAATAATTTTCGGTGGTAGAGATATAGCCAATCGGCGCATCCATCCACACATAAAAATACTTCACGCTGCCGGTTTCTTCTTTAGATCCTGGTATTTCAAAGCCGAAGTAAGGGGCATCACGGGAGATACACCAGTCGTCTAATCCATTGGCCATCCATCCCTGCAGCCAATGCTGCACTTCCGGCTGTAAATGACTAGAAGACATCCACTGCTGGAGTTTTTTGGCAAACGCGCTCAGTTTGAAGAAATAATGCTCACTCTCTTTCTGCAGGGGTGTTTTCCCACAGAGAGCGCATTTGGGATTGAGCAAGTCAATGCCCTTTAAGACACTGCCGCAGCTCTCGCACACATCGCCGTATTGCTCTGCAGTCGTACAATAAGGGCAGGTTCCACGAACATACCTATCGGGCAGGGAGCGCTGGCAGGAATTGCAATAAATGATGTTCATTTTTTTAGTGTAAATTAATTTCTTCTTTTTAATTTCTGAAAAGAAATATTCCGCTAACTTCCTATTTTCGGGAGTATGGGTATGATAATAATGGTCAAAGTGAATCAGGTAGGACGCAAAATCCAGTTGATGTTCCTTCCAGAATCCTAAGGCATACGCTTCCGGCTTTTTCCCGGCTTTCTGGGCATTCACCTCGACCGGAGTTCCATGCATGTCGGAGGCGCAGATATAAAGTGCATCTTTCCCCTGCAGTTTCAGGAAGCGGGCATAGATATCCGCCTGGATGTACTCCAGCAAGTGACCGACATGAATGGGCCCATTAGCATAAGGCAGGGCTGCAGTAATGATTATTTTTTCTGATTCTTTGGACGTGAGATTTTTTGATTTTTTCCGCATAGGAACTGCAAACGGAGCGGATTATTTAAAGATTGCTGTCGGAGTTTTGGTTCTGTTGCCTCGGAAACTGAGCTGTAAGGAATGCATCATACTGCGTAACCCTCAACTGTATTCCATCACGGAAATCTTTAAATATGATAGAACACCCAGAGAAGATATGCGCCGATTCTTTGAAAAACTCTTTCCAAAAAAGATAGTCGTGCGAAACGACGTGCCCCTGCGACAGCTCGAATCGTGGCTCACGGAGCAATTAGTAGCGAAAGAGATCTATGTGTATTGCCAATCATACCTACAACAGGTACAGCAGTTTCAAAATGAACTGGCGGAAAAAGCAGTTACGCTGAAAAATAGTCCAGTAACAGCCGAGGACAAAAAACACGTAGACGTGAGTGTGCAAAATGTGGTCAAAGGGCATCGGGATCATTACGTCCGGGAAATCCAGCGGTTTGCCCAAGAGCTGGTGCCGGCAGTACATCTGAAGCAATTATCTGATTATGAAACGCTGCTGCAATTCAACCAACAGCTGCAGCAGAAAATGGATGCCTTGGGAAAAACGACGCACAAAAGTTATCTGGCCACCCAGCACCTGTTCTTTGAGGACGTGGAGGGGATCTTTCAGGTTTTGGGCGAGTTAAACCAGCTGGCCAAAAGTTTCCGGGCTGATAAAATGACGGCAATCAAAAATCTCACTACTGCTATTTCCCTTCTTCATCAGGAGAAAGAAAAACGGGACCTCCTGGATCAGCAGATTACTGCCCATAATGAAAAGATAGGACAGATCGCAAATCAACAGCAGGAATGCCAGCAGCAAAGGAATCAACTTATGCAGAGCGCAGAATATTCTCAATATCTGCAGTTGCAGCAGTCACAGGAACAACTGCAGGCCCGGAAGAAAGAAGTCGAAGATGCCATCCATTCTTTTTTTGCCAAACTCCAGAAGCCATTGAAGCGGTATGAGCGGATGGCGTCTGATACCAAACTGGTTCAGGCATATCTTGGAAATAGCATCGAAGCCTTTACGCAAGATTATAATTTAAATATCCTGAAGGTACTTTCGGGACTAGCCAAAAACCTGGAGACGGGACATCTGGAAGTGGAAGAGAAGCAGCGGAAAAATTACCTGGAGCTTCTCCGCCAGCATCCCCTGCAGGTGCTGCACGATAAAGTCATTGCGCTGCGGCAGGAAGAGACGGCATTAGATGCAGAGTTCAAGAAAAATAAAGTCAGAAGCGATATGCAAAAGATTGAGCGTGAATTAGCGTTGCTTGAAAATAAGATGGCTCCGGCAAATGCAGAGCGGGAAGACGTCTTAGTGAAAGTGGGAAAATTAAACGTGGAGCGGAAGAAAGAAGCAGTCACGAAACTGATTAAGGAGATAGTGGGAGTAGAAATACAGCTCAAAGAATAATTATTTTAGTTCTCAATCCACTTCTTTCAACTTCTTCGTCAAGGGCATCTTGGCACCGCAGTGCTGGCAGGAAACAACATACGAAAGAATTTTTTTATACGTGGCCCGCGCATAAGGAGCAGTGGATTCCCCTTTTTTTCCACAGTGGGGGCAGGTGTACACGGCTTCCAGATGTACACTGTCCTCGTGCGTCGCTTTATCTTCAGTGTAATTGCACTGTGGACAAACGTACTCTTTCGCCCGGCTCTTGACTTTCCCTTTCACCACCGGCTTGCCCATGGTTGCTTTCTTGCATTTCGGACAGAGCTTGCGGTACACCCACGCTGAGATGTAGCCGCGATTGGTGAAGTATAAACACTCCTCCAATAATTGGGGGACACGGAAAGCCATGATAATAACACCTCTTTGATTGTTTTTTAATGTATCTGTTTTACTTCAATACTTATAGCTGGACTATTTACCCTGATGTACCGGGGACACTCCGTCCACGGCAGCTGATGAGTATCGCAGTAATTTATAATCTTTTCTTTTTCTGCTAAGCCAGTATACTTCACCACCACCACAAACCCCAAATCGTGAGGGGAAATAATAGTATACCCCTGCAAGTCCCGCAGGATGGTTTTCCGCTTCTGTTCCAGGAAAGCAATTCGGGCCGAGAGTGACTGAAGTTTCTCCAATATTATTGTATACGCCGATTCATCATCTAATTTTTCAATACGCAATTTCTCGAAGATGTCCTGTTCCCGGCAGGAGACAAAGCCACCGACGTTCGCTTCTATTAATTTCCATTTCCCAAAGCTGCAGACCATTATGTCAGCATACCGGCCATCCGCTAAGGATGTGCCGATACTGCCTGAAACATCCAGAATCACAATGCAATTATGCTGATGGCAAAGGTCATAGATCTCTTTCATTGGCTGCTCTGCAAAATAACCCCCGGGATTTTGGTAGAGAAGGGCCGCATAGCTGGTAGTAAACAATTTATTTCTCAGATCCGGGAGGCTGATTTTGGCATCATGACACGAAACTTCATCCACCACCAACCCTCGTTTCTTCGGTTCGCTGCGATAATGCAGCCAGCCGCCTTCCGCTGGAATAAGTATCTTTCGGCCGGGAGGAATGATAGAAAGTGCGGCATTAATAGCAGTATTTCCCCGAGTCGTAAGTTCAAGGTACTGTTGCCCGATGGCCATTCGCAGCCAGTCGAGTATTTTATGGCGCAGGGGGGTCATTTTTCAGCTAGTCTTTTACGATTTGATCTACAGCTCTTGGAGTGACCTAATTTATGGAGCATTTTTGCGTCAATCATTACCCATCATCTTATCAAAGCATTTGTCGCATAGATTGGCGTGCCAGTCTTTATTGTGTGCGGAGATTTTCGTGTTGCATTGCTTGCAGTTATAGTTCATTTCTTCATTGTGCTTCATGTGGAACGTTCTCTTTTTTAGTTCCCAATCTTTTCCACTCATGGTTTCAGCAAAAGAGCCCTCCGACCAGAATTCGTCTTCTTCTGGTTCTTCTTCGGGCAATTCTTTTCCGGTGAGGGTGGTTTGGGGCATTTTAGATTTTTTCTTTTGTCTCCTTGTTAGACTCTATTAATTTTCCAGACTGATTTACTAATTTATCAAAATCAGACCTAAATAATCTGTCCTGTACTATCCGGTACTTCTCAAATTCGGACTCGGCAAATTCTTTAGCTATTTTCATCGTGATTTTGCCGGCGTTTTTTAATATTTCTCGTTCATCAAATTCTAAGAACAGATCAAGCCTTTTTGACCAATCTTCCATCGTCATGGGTATTCTTCGTTTTGCTCTTTCTTCAGCTAAATCAAGATAAGCACTAACTATTCTCCCTAATGATCCTAATTCTTCTTTTGTTAAGTAATTTTTAGCAATGGACACGTCTATTTTAATGATTTTGCCTTCAGGAGAATTTTTCCAAGAGGTCAGGCCCATATGCTCTTTGTTGCTATCTGCCCTCTTCACGATTAATTCTGGCGCAGTATGTTTGTGTACTGCAAAATGAAGCTTGTTTTGAACTTTTGCAAAGAATTCTCTAGTTGTTTCTGCATTTTTATCATAATCTAAGCTTGTTGCATAAATATCGGTTATTTTTTGGTAGAAATTCCGCTCACTTAAGCGGATTTCCCTGATCTCAGCTAAAAGCTCATCAAAATAATTATGGTTCAGGAAGATTCCATTCTCTAATCTTTTTTTGTCTAAGACATATCCCTTAATTGCAAACTGTTTTAATACTCTGGTTGCCCAAATCCTGAATTGGGTGGCTCTCTGAGAATTAACCCTATATCCTAGTGAAATGATGGCATCTAAGTTGTAAAAATCAATCTCTCTCTGCACACTTCTATTAGACTCCGTTTGAACTATTCGGAATTTCCTAATAGTTGAATTTTCATCTAATTCTTTACTTTGATAGATATTTTTGAGGTGTTCATTTATGGTAGGGATAGTGACATCAAACAGTTTTGCCATCATCTTTTGAGAAAGCCAAACGGTTTCATCAGCATACTTTACTTCAATGGATTCTTCTCCTGATTGTGCGGTAAATATCAGGAATTCAGCAGTGCTGTTTCGGATGGTTAAGTCTTTGGTCATTTTACTTCTCCGGTGAGGGCGGCAGGGGGCATTTCATTTCAAACTCTCCTCAATAATCTTCTTTAAGCGATTTAGCTTCCAAAAATAATTTAGGGATATTTTGAATACGAAAAGCATAATCTACTCTCCCTTTAGATATTTCTTCTTCGGCTGTAACTTCTTCACTATCTTCTACGCTCCAACCTAACGCCCTAAATAATGGAAGAATGAAATCCTTTTTAGTCATTTCTTCATTATAAGATTTTACTTTTCCGGCATCAACTAAACGATTGTATTTTTCTACAAGAAGCTTCATTTTCTCTTTTGCTTGCTCTTTATCGCTCACCTTTCCAACCCCCTCTTTATCCCCTCTTCCATTCTTGCCCCCTCACCATTAACCTTTAGCAAATAATGGGCATAATTATAAAGATTACTATTCGAAAACTATTCTCGACCACCACGACTTTAACCAAACTTCCTGCCATTCACGAAACGACTAAACTCAGAAACTATACCCATTATTTATGCGAGTGCTGAGAATGATGTTTCTGCACCAGCCGCCGGGCCATAGTGGTGTACCGCAACTCCCACTGCAGATGATGGAGAACGGCATTTTTAGTCACCAGGCCACAAATCTTTCCTTTTTCAATAACTGGAAGCAAATCAATCTGCTGTTCTGCAAACCCACGGAAAGCAGTATAGGCAGTATCTTGCAAACGCAATCCTTTTACCTGTGCCAAGGGCCGAGATACCTGCTGGAGAGTGGCATGCTCAGGAAAAGCGCTGATTTGATTCAGGCTCAACAGGCCGGTAAACTGCTTTCCCTTGACCAGGAGCACTTCGTCCTCAACAGCAGGATATTTCCGGAAAAATTCCTGAATCGTCATCGTTGGACTAAGAGCAGAAAACTTTGTTTTCATGATCTCTTTGACGGTCACGTTACGCAGGGCTTCTTTTATAACAACTTGCTCATAACTCATCCCTGCCAGAAAATAAAGGAACGCCCCCAGCAGAATGAACCACAGGCCTCCGCCCGTTCCTGTGACCATCCCAAAAATTCCCAAGATTAAGAGTAATCCTGCGACCACTTTCCCGCCAGCGGCAGCAATTCTGGTTGCTTTCACTAAATCTTTGGTATAGGCAAACAAGATGGCGCGGAAGGCCCGGCCGCCGTCTAACGGAAAACCCGGCACCAGATTAAATATAGCAAGCACAAAATTGAGCTGGTATAGGTAACTGGTGATGGCGCTCAACAGAACGTTGCCACTGTACGCGTTAATGAAATAAAACACGCCTGCTAAGAGCAGAGAAAACAAAGGGCCAGCGATGGCCATCATGAACTCTGCGCCCGGCTCCATATCTTCTTTCTCAATGCCGGCAACGCCACCAAAGAAAAATAAGGTTATGCTTTGAACTTTGATGTTCTTAGCCATGGCAACCAGCGAATGGCTTAATTCATGCAGCACGACGGAGACAAAGAGCAGCAGGGACGACAGAATGCCCATCAGCCAGTATAACGTAGAGGTCTGTCCGGGGAACGATTGCGGAAAGAAACCGGTGGAGAGACTCCAGGCCAGGAAGACAAAGATTTTGAAAATAGTATTGGCGTTGTGCATGACTATGGAAAAGACCCGGGATATTTAAAAGATGTGGTTTGGGGGCGTTATTGAAAAGTCCATAGAGTAGAACTTTTAACCTAGCCCAGAGGTTGTGGGCTAGTATTTTAGTGGTAACTTCTGCTCTTCTACCTTTAGTGGTGTACGCTTTCAACGCATCCCCATACTTATTTTTGAGCATATAATTTACATTTTCCACTCGATTTCTTTTATTATAGGTTTTTTGAGGAAAAGACTTCATCAGTTTCCGACGTAGTCTTCCTCTTTTTGCTCCCTTGCGAACAGGAGCAATACTTCGTATTCCTTGCTCTTCGAGCCATTCATGGAATGGCTCAGAATCACCTTTCTTGTCATAAACTAGAGTGGTTGGCTTCTTTCTGACTTTTTTCCATAGAGATTTCAACATCTTGAGTTCGTCTTTTCTGTAAAGACGAAGCTCCCACCCCAGAATATATCTCTTCCAACACAGAATTTCTAATCTAGCAAATCCTCGATGAGAAAATGATCCCATTACTCGTTTAACATAGTATGGACTAGCTCTTTTTGTCTGCAAACCAGTCATGTCTGCTGCTGCCACAAATGAGGTTGGCAGCAGAGGTAAAACCAAGAGAATAGCTACTGCTTCCAAATATTTCTTAAGTCTCTTCTCTTCTTTGCAGAGTGTTCCTTCATCTGGGATAGCTTTTAGATGAATATATTCTGGAAGCTTGGAGTGTGGAAGCCACTCCACAAATTCTGTATAAGAATCACAGTAGCGACGATAAAAGACCAGCATAACCCCATGTTGCCACACTTCATAGGTGTGTGGGCTATGTTTATGCCAATACTGCGGCAGTCCTAATTTGCGGAATCCCCTCCGCAACAAATTTATACCTCTTTTCCAATCTACTCCCATTGTGGGTACCTCTCCCACCCCCTGTTTTGCTCGTAACAAAACAAGGTGGGTAGTACCCACTTATTAACTTTTCAATAACGCCGGTTTGGGGAAGGGTAATGGGTTAGGTTAAATATTCGGGTGGCTTGGTGTTTAGACTGCTTCTGTTCTTTATTCATAAACAGATGAGAAATATTATGTTTAGAGAGAACTTGAAATTGAAGTGCTTCTCACATCTAAACTTTCTATAATCTTACCATAATAGGGAATCAATTCCCGGCATATAGAAACTATTCTTGAAGGAACTGGCTCTGATCCGATTTCTGGTTTTCCTTTTTCTGTATCAAAATATTGAGCAACACTTATTTGCCACATATATCTCCCTAAATTAAATCCTTTCTCTGCAACTTTTTTATCAACTAAGTCTTCCGGTTTCCAAAGTTTTTCTCTGTTATCATCAACTAAGCGGAAAGCAGAAAAATAAGCCTCTGCTTCTCCAGCATTTTCTATTTTTTCACGTAACTGCGCTAAAAAACTTCCCTCAGCAGAAATTCGTAATCCTATGTTTAAATTAATATAATCCGGATCAAAAAGTTCAATTCCTTCTTTAAATATTGAAGTACCGCCATGAATTATATCATAAACTTTTCTGGGTACAAAAATTCCCTTTTCCTCCAAACTATTTATTGGAATCTGTATATATCCCTGTCCTCTTGCATATTTCTTTACAGTAGGATTATATTTACCTATAAATTCTTCAAAAGATACTTCGCCAGAAGCAACTTTTTTAGCATCACTAAATGTAACCATATGAATCAAACCCGTTATTCCATAACGAAAAAGAGACCAACCAGAATCCGTTCCTATCAACTCCATTAGTTCTAACCGGTTAGCTTCTTCTTGTATTTTTTCTTCAAGTATTGGAAATTTCATTTTTAACAAATAAACAGAACTATTTAATAGTAGTTATATATAAACTTTACCCAGCATTTTCTTACCATGATGTTTGAAGCTAAAAAAACGAAATATTTATATACATTAGATATATTTAAGATATAGGTGATGTATATGGTACAAGCCATGATCAATATCTCAGACAATACCAACCAGGTATTAAATATTGTAAAAGCCCGATTTAACCTTAAAGACAAATCGGAAGCCATAGAAAAAGTGGTGCTGGAATATGGTGAAGATATCCTAGAACCAGAGTTGAGACCAGAGTTTATACAGAAAATGAAGAGAATAGAGAAAGAAGGCAAATTTAAGACTTTTAATAGCATACTGGAATTACGAAGAGATATTGAAAATGCGTAGATTTTCAGTAGAGAAAGATCTTACCAAAATCATGGGTAAGTTATCGAAGAAAGATCCATCCATGTTTAAAGATCTTCTGGAAAAGATGGATGAAATAATAAATTGTGAAACGATTGACCACTACAAGAACTTAAGAAGCCCTTTGCAGCACTTAAAGAGAGTCCATATCAAAGGTTCTTTTGTTTTGACGTTTAGATATATTGAATCAGAAGATAAAGTGGTGTTTTATGATTTTGATCATCACGATAGGATTTACAAATAACTATTAAAGTTCTTCATTACACAAAACCCGGTTCACCCCACCGTATAAACCACTTTTCTCTGACCTTCTGAAAAAGACTGGAACAGGATTTCTTTGATAACTAAAGTTACTCCATTGGAAAAAGTGATAGTACTGCCTTCGGTAGCCCAGTCGCTGCGCAAATCATCAACCACTATACGCACCCGGGCAGGCTCAATAGCATAAATGCTAATGGAATGCCCAATGCCCCCGACTGTAATGTTATCAATACTA
>JACPCD010000032.1:0-2984 GCA_016179955.1 Candidatus Woesearchaeota archaeon
TCTGTTTCGTCTGGCGTTTCTTCTCAGCCAATGTCTCTTGATGAAACAGTACAAGGAGCAATTTTACGAGCAAAAGGAGCATTTAATGATTGCGATTATGGTGTCGGTATTGAAAGTGGGCTGATGAGAATAGCACGGGTCCAAGGTTGTTATCTTGATACAGAAGTTGCTGTAGTGTATGATGGGAAGAAAGTAGCAGTTGGTTTATCACCGGCCTATGAGCTGCCCGAAAGATTAATGCGGGAAGTTTTACGAGGTAAGGAATCTGATAAGGTGGCATACCATCTTGGACTTACTAAAAACGCTAATGTGAAACATGCAGAAGGTGTTAAAGGATTAATTACGGGAATGCCCCGGAAAGAGTTCATCAAAATCGCAATTCAGATGGCATTATCATCCGTATATTGTTTGAAGTTACTCACTCGACTAGAGATCTGATTTTGTACTTTGGAACAACCAATGGAATCCAAAGAAAATAATCCCCACAATATTTATATACTTCTCTTCTTTGTCTTACCCTAAAATTAAAATAGTCCCATGAAGCCGTCTTTCATTTTAATCATCCCTACTTTGTTGCTGATAGCTCTAAGCTTGGCGCTGGCGGAAGAGAATGCTGGTTCACCGATACCTAGTCCAGAAAATCAGCCAACAGCTGATAACGCTAAAGAGATAGATTTCAACGTTGATCCCGGCATTCTTCCCGATAGCCCTTTTTATTTCCTTGACCAAGCCTTTGAATTCAATGCCGATAATCCCGAAAATGCCTGGGACTATAAGCAGGAAAAGATTGCGGAAGCTTTAGCCATGGCGGAGAAGCAGAACGCAGCCGACGCAAAAGAAGCCTTGGATAAAGCCTTGGAGTACAGCAGCACCCTGGAGAAAGAAGTGACTCCCGAGATGGAGCAGGAAGTTGCCCGGGAATCTACCATTACCAAGACTGCTTTGGAAGAGCTTTCCAGTGACGTTCCAGAACTGGAAGAGCATGCTACTGAACTTATTGAAAAAGAAGACAAGATAAAAGCGGCATCCCACCTGTCCTCAAAGATTAAGAAATTGTGTGAGACACTCGCTAAGCTCGATGCCCAGAAGTATGCGGAGACCTGCAAGACCACGGACGAATCTCCTCAATGGCAGCAAGAGCTGGATGAAGAATTGACTGATGAGCAGCAGCAGCATGCCAAATCTTTTATTGGAAAACTGAAAGAGTGCGCCCAGAGCAATGGTGTTAACTGTGATTGTCAAGGTATGGGTATCCAGTCTTTTGAAGCGTTATGCAAGCGTGAAAGTGCCTTGGCAGCAAAGTGCCAGGCAGGCGATGACGCATCCTGTCAGAGCCAGGTAACCGAAGAGGAAATTTTCAATTCCATTCCTTCCTACTTGCATCCTACATTAAAAAGTTTCATGAAAGGATTTGAATCAGGTGCAATAGATGAGGAGAGAGTCGATTTTGACGGTTCTCCGGAATCCATCCAGAAATTTGTGGAGATGTGCCGGAAATATGAACGCGAGGAAAGCTGTGCCAAAAAAGTGGAAATGATGAAGTCCGGAAAAGTGCTTGGCGCTGACGGAACGTCTTCTACTGACGTGATATTCCAATATGATGGCACCCCAGAATCCGAACAAAACTTTATGGAGATGTGCCTGAAGTATGAAGATAAAGGATCTTGCGGGGCAAAATTAGCGGTGATGAAATCTGGTCAGCAAGAGCAGGGGGAAGAAGAAGTTGAATTTGGCCCAGGCCCTTGTGCTGATGCCGGTCTTAAGACGATTAAAGAATGTGATAATTATATGGACGCTCACTATGAGAAGATTGGACCAGGCCAATGGCGGGGTACGTCGACCGACAGCGTCTATGTGCCGCAGGTTTCGTTCGGGACGGACTGCAACACCATCGTTGATGTAGCTGAAAAATCAAAGTGCTATGAAGATTTTTACAACTCGGCCAAGAATTCATTCACGCCAGAATTCAAGGAGGAAAATGATATCAATGGCGAGGTTAAAGAAGTCCCTACAGATTACGTTCCAGTTGAACCTACTCCCTGGACAGGGGAGAAAAATAAAGAATATAACAATGATTACCCCCCAGAATATCAATCGCCTTCCGTACCAGATCCCACTTCCAATGTAGATGAAGATTATCAGAATTACCTGAAGGAGTATCAGCAGAATCAGGAGCAATACCAAAAAGATCTAGATCAAAAAAATCAGGAAGCATACCAGAAATATTTAGAGGATTATCAGAAAAGCATCACGGAACAACCGGTGCCGGAAGATACTGTTCCAATCCCCACAGATAATTCTCCTGCTCCCAGCGATAATTCTGGAGAGTCTGGAAATGGTGGGGAAAGTGGAAGTACTCCCTCTCCTGAAAGTTCTCCCGTCGAAGAGGAAACCGGAAACGCGGGAACGGACACCTCCAATCAGGAAGTCATTACGGGTTCGGCTGTCCGGGAATATGACCAAACCATGTCTCCGGTTACCCGCTGGATTCTGAAATTTATCGGCCATACCGGATGAAAGCTACCTTTGCGTTGGGCTGTTTCTGGGAGCCGGATGACTTTTTTGCTCGCCTTCGGGGTGTGACCAAAACTAGAGTTGGCTATATGGGTGGAGAAGTTAAGAATCCATCCTATCAAAAAGTATGCGGTGGTTCTACCGGCCATGCGGAAGCGGTGGAGATAACCTTTGACCCGAAGATTATACCCTATCGGGAACTACTCCATCATTTCTGGAAACTCCATGATCCTACACTGGTGGAAAAGAGACAGTATTCTTCCATTATCTTCTATCATACTCCGGCGCAGAAGAGAGAAGCCGAAGAAAGCAAGACCGAGCAGCAGAAAAAGTTTGGGAAAAAGATTCTTACCGAGATTCTTCCGGTGGGTATTTTCTATGAGGCTGAAGCATACCATCAGAAATATCTGCAGAAAAGAGGACCATAAATAAAAAACGCCACCGGCCGGACTTTCATCCCCTGAAATGTT
>JACPCD010000032.1:3017-31575 GCA_016179955.1 Candidatus Woesearchaeota archaeon
AGTTTATTCAAGACCTGCGCACTACCAGATTATGCGACGGTGGCGTGGTTCGATGAAGTGTATCTGGTTTTATAAAACTGTCGGAAAAAAATATTCCAAAAAGAAACTCTTACAACCGTTTGATTTCACTTAATCCTTATCACTTCCAGATTTTTTGGAGCCACTGTCTCAATCCGGAACTGCTTGTGAATCGAACTCGCTAAATCCAGGCAGCGAGATGCTTCTCCGTGCATCACAATGACCTTCCTCGGCTGGGGATTGCAGCGCTTGATGTAATTCATTAATTCCCGCCGGTCCGAATGGCCGGAAATTTCTACTTTATGCACTTCCATGTTTATCTTAAGCGTTTCCGGCCGCCCATTCTCCCCGCGGAAGGTAATTTCCTTTTCTCCCGCACGGATGCGGTGTCCCATGCTGCCCGGCGGCTGATAACACGAGAAGACTAACGAATGCTTGCTTCCTTCGGCCAGATTTTTTAAGTATTCCACCGATGGACCACCCATCAACATGCCCGAGGTTGCTAAAATCAGGCAGGGGCCTTCTTCCAGAATGAGCTGTTTCCGCTCTTTCTGCGAGCCTACCCGCTTGAAAATATCAGACAAGAAAGGATTATCTTCTGTATGAATGATCTGCTGTTGTATATTTCTATTCAGGTATTCTGGATAGGCAGTATGGATAGCAGTAATGTCCCATAACATCCCATCAAGATAGACGGGAGCTTTCAGCATTTTTCCTTCCCGCATTAGTCGTTCGATGATGATCATCACTTCCTGTGCTCTTCCCGAACCGAGCACCGGCATTAAGACCTTTCCACCGCGGGCAAACGTATCATAGATCACTTTGCACATGTATTCATCCGCTTCCATGTCGGCCTGCACATTCTCTTTTCCCCCATAGGTTGATTCTGTAATCACCGTTTCAACGCGTGGGAATTGGGTATTGGCCGGCTCCAGCAAATTGGTGCGGGCATACTTTAGATCGCCAGTATACACTAAATTATGCAATCCGTTGCCGATGTTCAGGTGTACGACGGCACTGCCGAGCATGTGGCCGGCATTGTATAATGTCAATCGTACGTCCGGGGTGATGTCCGTGACCTCTTCATATTCTAACCCCACTGTATGCAGCACCATCTGTCGGACTTCTTCGCTGGTGTAAATGGGTTCTTTCCCTTCTGTCCGTTGAATCTTGACCATGTCTAACTGCAAGAGGGCCATGATGTCTCGCGTCGGCCAGGTACAATAGACCGGCCCGCGATAGCCAAACTTAAACAGGTAGGGAATCAATCCCGAATGGTCTAAATGCGAATGAGAAACAACCACGGCATCAAGTTCACTGATGTTAAATTCCGGGGAGTCTAAGTAAGGGTACGTTTCCGTGCCTTCTTCGCTCGGATCGATGCCGCACTCAATAAGGATGCGTGATTCTGGCGTCTGCAGCAGGAGACAGCTTCGTCCTACTTGCCTCGCTGCACCTAAAAAAGACATCCGAATCCACTCGTGTTTTTTTACCCGTAACCAGCCGTCATAAATCCGGTGCCCGGTCTTGTCCAGGAATTTCTTGCGATAATCGGCATTTTCATAGAGAACCGAACGAATGCTCTCAATTAACTTGGAGCGTATCGGGGGCATCCGCTTGATCAGTGGAACCCAGAACGTTTTTGATTTTATTTCTCTCAGTATCTCGCCTTGTTTTCCGATAACTACCCCGGGCTTATCGGCATGGACGATGACTTGCGATCTGGGCGGGTCAAAGATAAGCTCCTGCACCCCGGCTTCTTCCGGGATTATTTTCTTGATCTCTTTCTCTGCTTTTTCACGGTCAAGGCACAAGGACGGATCTGGCCTCAGTTCAATCCGTTTCTTGAACTGCTGTACCGCACTCCTGATGGTGTTTTGATTATCTAAAAAATAGTTTTGGTCTTTGGTATAGAGTACAATGTTGGCGGCTTCAAATGCGGCATCGGAGATTTTTCCTTCCGGCAGCACCTTCAATATTTCTTTAAGTATGTCAGGCATAAAGCGTAATCCTCACCTTAAAACTTCATGAAAAGGTGATAAGAATAAACTAATACAGGCTCACTTCTACGTCCTTGCTCATCACCCGCTTAATATCCTTTTCAGTTACCACCACGACTTCGACCCCATTGCCAGAGGCACTATCCCGCTGCAAGGCAGTATTGACGCATTTTACTGCCAGCTTAATCCCTTCTGCGGTCGTGATATCATTTTTATATTGGGTTTCCAAGACACCATACGCAAACACTGAACCAGAGCCAGAGGACACAAAGTCCCGGATATTCGTAACGCTTCCATCAGGGAATAGATCATATAAATAGACGCCGGAAGAGTCCTTTCCTCCCAGCAGGAAATGGGCTATGCCGGGAAGCATGCTCATCCGGCGGATGTTGGTATATAATAGACCCCCGAGGAGGTTAGCCGCTTCTTTGGCGCTGGCTCTTTTATTGGTGCGGACCTCCTTGAGCTTTAATTCCGCTTTGATAAGCTTGATTAAGAGTTGGGCATCCGAGACGGTTCCGGCAATAGTAACAGCAAAATCATCCGAAAGGATATGGACCTTTTCTGCTCTCTTGTCCACAATCATATGACCGGCGGTAGCTCGTTTATCAGCGGCTAAGACTATGCCATCTTTACACTTTATGCCGACAGTGGTTGTTCCGGTTTTAAGTTGTTCTTCCATCGCAAATCCCTAGAATGACTTTTATCTCATCACCTGAGATTAAACAAAACCAGCTATATATTTAAATGTTTCGGAAAGGGGCGGGGTTTTCGAATAAAGGGGGAGGTAATATTCATATAATTTCCACCGGCGGATTCAGTTGCTGATGTTCAGAAACGATTAGGTCGAACCCTCACGCCCCCCTCGTTTAGATTATAAGTTTTATCGGGTGACACTTTTATCTCGGCAGCTTGTGGCTCTCCATAGGTTCTCATATATACTAATCTTTTTCCTTTGGTATTAAATACTTCTAAAATATACACCTCTTTCAGCAAAAATTTTACCTCTTGAGTCAGTCGTATCGTAACCGGACCGTCACTTTGTCTTATGGCCAATTCCAACTTTCCGTCGGTATCGCAAGCAGACAACGCAGTTACTATTCCAGCAAGTGCCATCCCCTTCAGCGTATTCGAAAAATAATTGGCCATTTTTATGCCCCCTCTACTAGATGATTACTTGAAAGTAGCACCCATTTATATTTCTTTCGTTTTGTTTATATTAATTTCACCACTATATAATAACCACCAACGTAACATTTATATAGGGGTATGCCTTTGAGCACCTTATGGCTAAAACTGCACTCGTAGGATTCCATGATGAAACTCTGGCGGAGCTGACCCGTCGAATTCTCCAGCGTGTTGGTTATCGAGTAGAAATGGCGGAAACCACAGAACAGATGCTTGCGCTCAGCCGCCGCTCTTCGTATGACTTATATTTGATGGATTTAAATTTCCGGGCGGCTGCTGGCGACATCACGCCGGCTGAACAAGTCTATCGCATTCTCCAAGAGCAGGGAAGAGGCAATAGATTTTACGGCCTGTCAGGCTCCGTTGACGTGGTGCAGAACGCCAGACAAGCCGGAATTCCTGCTCGGGATAAAACGGATCTTGATGCGATCATGAGAGGCGAGCTAAATTAAATAAGAGAGTTTCTGTTTAATTCAGGATTAAGGTTAAACAATCGTTTACCACCATCATCAAAAACTATAATTAAGCTCACGTTCATCTATGCTGCTGCACACAGGACTTCGGAATCAGTTAACAACGAGGAGGCTTCTCGTACTAAATTTTGACCACGCTCCACCACTTGGTTTCTTCGCAACATTTCAAACATCAACTGAACAAAAATTACTTTTCCTTCTGTTCTTACTTTAAATTCCCATTTCTGAACATTACGCAACGCGCTTTTATCAGCATTAAACATCTTCGACGCGCCAAAGATCTGTATTCCAGTTATATATCCTTCAGCGTCAATATCTAAAACCATGTCTTCCAATTCAATGGATTTATCATATTCCCTCTCTTTCACTTTAAAGAAGAGAATGTCATTAGAATAATCGTAATCCATTTCTCCCTTTGCTTCAAGATGTTTTATTTTCATGTTAGATTTTTGGTATGGTATCAGTTATGTAAAATGTTACTATTTCAATGTTTTCTTTTGTTATCTTAAACATGAGCCTAAGATAACCTTGTTTCTTACTGAAGAAAATTACCTGATTCTGATTTTTCTGAATCCCAATCAATGCGGGCTTTTCTCCAGTTAAAATTTCTATAAGAGTTTCATCTTTATATACCTTTCTCTGCATTTCGCTTAATCTGAAGTATGCATGGGGATTGACTTTTATCCTGTCTTTAAATCTATCAATAAGTTCTTTATATTCAAAATAACTAACTTCTTTAATGATTCTGGTTTCTGCCACTTTTTATCTCTGATACATTAACACTATTAAATACTTTACTACAGGAATTCCATTATTAAAAAAAGCCCCAGGGGAGATTTTCAATCCACTCCTGAATGTTTGGAATTGGGGGTTGGTAAGGGCAGACTGCCCTTACTTTTGAACTCCCGACCTCCTGATATCTTACCCTGCTGTTGTCTGCTGATTTGGAAACAGCGCAGGTAATACAAGTCAGGTGCTCTCGCCACTAAGCTACTGGGGCTTAGGTGATAGTGGAGCAGGTTTGTTTATTAAGATTTCGTCAGTTATGACATATTTACTTGGTTACCAATTAATTTGTCCCCGAAGTAAAATTTCCTGAAAAAAGTCGCTGAAATCTTAATTTGGAAGGCCTCTTGGTCATTGCTTCCCCAACTGCAATCGCCGCCTCGGTCGCTTCTCCAAAATAATATGGTTCTTGGTCTTCATTGTAAAGACCTTCATGGAATTGTGCCGTAATTTCAGAAAATGCCCTCAATAAATAACTAATATTTTTTGTAACACGTTTTTCAATTTTTAATTTATTACTCAGGTCATCACTCATCTTTTTGTACGCAAAAATCTCTCTTTGAAAGAAAGAACCATCCCTCTCAACCGCTGGGCTCATTAACAATGTGTCAATACAAGGGTACCCCCATCCTTGAATCCACGCTGAATTTTCTTGAGAATAAAATCCCGCATTTTGTAATCCTCTGTCGGTTAGTGTAAATCTTCCCGCATAGACTGGCTCATCCTTAGCTTCGGAATAGAGGCTGCCAGGTTCGTGGACAGTAATATCCCATCTATCAAATAACGCGTGAGGAAACTCACTAATGGAGATGTTTCCCTGCTTGATTCCTTCGACTATGTCAACTAATGATGAATCTTCAGCACGTAATGGGCTTACACGCGAACAATAAAGTGATAACAACAACTCGCCGGAAGGCCTAAAGGTAGTTTCTCCCAAACAATCCCAAAAGGCGTGGGTCATTCGATCGTAATAACCCGTTTTTGAAAATGGGTTCTTCATACCAACCAGCATTTCTCGCATAATCCTGTACTTGTTTTGAAGGCAATACTGCTCTCACCATTATTGGGGCCTCATTTTCAATAAGTAGTGGTCACCCTGAAACTCTATTCTTTCACATGGCTGGGCCAGGCATACGACGGAGCGAAATTCTTGGTTTCTTCGTACGGCAGATACCGCTTCAGCTTGAACCACTGCTTGATAAAGTTCTGTAAGGCATACGCTTCCTGATACAACTCTTTTTCCCGTTCCTGCAATTCCCGGCGGTATATCCGCTTGGTGAACATCCCCTGGAATTCTTTCAGGAACCAGTTCTTGCTGAATTCATCCTCATACTTCTTATGGATAGACGGCTTGATAGTAATTTCAATCTCTCCTTTGTTCACCTCCCACTTCACGCCCTCACGCACAATCTGGGTAGGCTTAACGCCAATGCAATGAAAGTCCATGTCTAAATAGTATGTCAAGAACGCAGCATGCTCTACCGGCCGCATCATCCGCCATTGGAACCAGATTTCGGTGGCTCCACTTTGATCTTTTCGCTCGCCGTAGTACGTCTCCCAACGGTCTAAATCTTTCGTGACGGAATCTCCTCCCTCCAGTTTCATTCCCGTCCATTCGTACTCTTGCAGCCAGTCATGGAGGGCTTCATAGAATGCTTTCAGGTCAAAGACGTCTTTATACTTGACTTTTATGCCGGTATTTGGGTCGTGGATAAATAGTCTGGCGTCTGTTTTTTTGACGGGCATGCGGGGACGTAAGCAGGGTAAATATATAAATGTTTAGGGGATTACGAAGTAACTTTCTGGCCGGGGTACTTTTTTGAGTAAATTATTTAAAGTAGGGCCTCTTTACTGCCAGTATGGAAACAGTGACGCTCCCTAAAGTGAAATTTGAAAGGATAGTTCAGGATAATAAAAAGCTTAAATTAGAAGTGGAGTCCCTTCGTAATACTGCTCTCTATCGGCGGCTTTTAGAGTGCTTAGAAAATCTCAAAATTAAAGAATATACCCGAAAAGATTTAAGATTGTAGGCGATACCATAATCGGCGTATTGTTTTTTGCTGTTTCTGTTCGCTGGTCTTCATTTCCAGTTCAAAGAGAATAATTTTCCCGGTTTCTTGGTGGTGATGATAATATAGTCGTAAAGGTGGATGTTTGTTTTTCAGTTCATAAATCCAGACATGATTATCTAATAACTTTCCCGCACTTGGGCCTAAGTGCTCTAACTTATCTAACCACTTTTTGATTAATTCTTTGCTGTTTGTTTTAATGATGATTTCTTCTAACTTCTTCTTCATCTCTTCATCAAAAACAACCACGTACTTCTTTTCTTCCATTAGCGTGGAAAGATAATTCTTTTCTTTTTAAATTAATGGCTTTCAAAAATGATTTACGCTCTTTCCTAATAGCAACCTTGAGAAAAACATTTATAAACCAAACCTTCTTTCATTCCAATATGAAAAAGGTGGTACCGGCCAAGAGTAGAGTAAAGCCTATTCTCCTTACGCTGGCAGCAGTGCTTTTTGTCATCTTCGTGCTCGGCCCGATAACCTTAGCACTCTTCGATGGCTCTAAAACCGGGAACGTCGCTATAATTCCCATTACGGGGCCTATCACCGGCGATGGCAGCAGTTCTTTAGGGCAAAGTACTACGTCATCTCAGGGCATCGTTGACTTTATCCAGCAGGCAAATGACAATTCCAATGTTAAAGTCATTGTGCTAGAGATAAATTCTCCCGGCGGTTCAGCGGTTGCGTCTGATGAAATTGCCAGTGCAGTAAAAAAATCAGAAAAACCGGTTATTGCCGTCATCCGGGAAGTTGGTGCGTCTGGCGGCTATTGGATTGCCTCCGCGACAAAGCATATCATTGCCAACCGCATGTCCATTACCGGCAGCATTGGCGTCATCTCTTCGTACCTGGAATTCAGCGGCCTGATGGAAAAATATGGAGTGAATTATGAGCGGTTAGTGTCCGGAAAGTATAAAGATAGTGGGACTCCATTCAAAACATTGACGGAGCAAGAACGTACTCTCCTCCAGCAGAAGATGGATAAGATACATACGTTTTTCATTAATGAAGTTGCAGTAAACCGCAACATGGACGCTGCCAAAGTCCGGGAGCTGGCCACGGGCGAATTTTTCCTGGGCGTGGAAGCTTTAGACGTGGGTTTAGTCGATGAATTGGGAGATATGAGTACGGCAGAAGACTATATTCAAAAGACCTATGGATTAGAGAGCGTGGAGACGGTTAGATATGAAAAGAAAGCCGGATTATTTGATTTGCTGACCGGGGTATTCTCGGACTTCTCGTTTCAGGTGGGAGAAGGGATAGGTTCAAGCTTACGCCCACAGCAAAATTATCCTTTATTGCTGCGATAAGATGAGGACAATAGATGAGAAGAATTAATTTCATGTTCACTTCTTTTACTTTTATCGTTCTGGTAGTTCTTCTGGCGTCAGCTGCTTTTGCGGTTGACGTCGATCCCGACATTCTAGAACAGCTTGAGCATGCAAAAGCAGTCAATGTGATCATTGTTCTCAAGGACCCATCTCTAACAAAAACCGTTTCTTCCACCGCAGATTTTGAAACGAAATTCAAGTCCCGAAAAAACGCTATCGCCCAAGATCAGAAAGAGGTTTTAGAAAATCTGAAAGTAAAAACAAATAATGCAGGGGTAGGTGTTGCCTCGCCGCAAGACTATGACTTTGATCTCCGGCATCGCTACGCCACCATTCCCGGCTTCAGCGGGAAAATAACGAAAGCCGGTTTGCGCAAGTTGCAGCAGGATAATACGGTGGATAAAATTATTATTGATAGGCCGGTCTCTATTGCTTTAGATGTATCTGTTCCACAGATTAATGGAGATGATGCGCATGGTCTGGTCGTTAGCGGCGTTAATATTACTGGCGCAGGGGAAACGGTTTGTATTATTGATACTGGGATTGATGTTAATCATACCGCGTTAGGGGGCGGCTGGGGCATTAAGATCATTGGCGGCTATCGCTCGCTGAATTCTGGTGCAGACCAGCAAGACTGTGGGGTCAATAATACTGCCTGCCAGGATGATAATGGGCATGGTACTCATGTTGCCGGGATTGTCGGCTCGACCAATAGAACGTATAAAGGGGTTGCTCCGGATGCAAGCATCATTTCTATAAAAGCCTTGAATTCTGCGGGGAACGGTGTGTTTTCCGATTTGGATGCCGGGATAGATTGGTGTGTCAACAATGCAACTAAATACAATATATCGGTGATCAGCATGAGCGTGGGGACCAGCACGACGTACACTAGTGCCTGTGATAGTGATTACGCGAGTACTGCGACGGCCATCAATAGTGCGGTGGCGTCCGGGATTGCAGTGATAATTGCGTCCGGAAATGGGGGAGCGACGAATGCGCTTTCCTCTCCTGCGTGCCTTGCGAACGCTACCGCTGTGGGGTCGGTCAATAGCGCTAATAGTGTCGTCAGTTCTTCGAATGCGGCCAGTTTTCTGTCCCTGCTCGCGCCGGGAGGAAGCATAACCTCTACTCTTGCTCCCGCGGATGGCGGCGGTTTCGGCGCGAAAGGAGGAACTTCCATGGCGACTCCCCACGTTGCGGGTGCTGCCGCCTTGCTTTCTCAGTATTGGCGCGTGGCGTATGGCTCGAACATTTCTGCTGCCGAAACCAAAAACAAGTTGCGAATCACTGGCGCGCTTATTAACGATACCAAAAATAGTTTGCTATTTCCCCGTATTGATATCCTGGCTGCGCTCCAGCCATTCATTAACTTCACCGACAACAGCCAGACTAACGGCAGTACGCTCAACGTGACTTGGGCGTTAATCAATATCACGACTGACGTCAACATCACCACTGCATTACTGGAATGGAACCATGGCAACGGTACGATAAATAATAATACTATGACTCAAAATAATGTTTCCAATTATTTTTACAATATCACGGGATTAAGAGTCGGCACGCACACCTATAAAGTCTATGGCAACGATTCTGCCAATACGCTCGGAACAAGTAAAACCAGGACCTTAATTGTCGATGACACTGTCCCGAATGTTGCGGCCATAAATTCTCCGGCAGAGAATGCCAACCTAAGTTCCGGAGTCCAAGTCTTCAATGCCACAGTGAACGATACGCATTCCAGCGTCAGCAAAGTGCGGTTCAACCTTACCAATGGCAGCAGTTTCGTCCTGCTCAATGCCAGCAATAGCCGAGAAAGTTACTGGAATGCCAGCCTCGATCTATCCACGCTGGCAGAGGAAACCCATGTGCTTACAGTGTTGGCGAATGATACGCTGGGAAATCTGAACGACAGCGAATCAATAAATTTCACTGTTGACCGGACGGGACCAGTGGTGAGTTTAGAAACTCCGGCAAACAATTCTGTCAATACGACAAATAATACCATCACTTTCCAATACAATGTCACGGATGCTTTGCTCACCGTTGCTAACTGCAGCCTGTTCCTTGGTGGAAACGTAAATCAAAGCAATAGTTCAATTACAGAATCGACCGCGCAAAGTTTTACTGCCACTATTCCCAATGCATATACCAACTGGTCGGTGCAATGTGCTGACACGCTCAAGAATATGGGAAATTCTTCCACCTTCCTGCTGAATATTTCCGTCGTTGATCCGGTCGTTACCCTGGAGAGCCCGGTTAACACCTCTAACTCGTCCAGTTCCAGCGTCACCTTTAACTGTTCCGCTACTGATGATCGTGGTCTGGCCAATGCCACGCTGTATGGCAACTGGAGCGGCGGCTGGCACGCCAACAAAACCAATGCACTGAGCGGCGCAAGTGATTCCACGACGTTTACAAACACTATAGCTGATGGTAATTATCTCTGGAATTGCAAAGTATCGGATAATGAATCAAATACTGCGTTTGCAGCCTCTAACCGTACCTTTACTGTTGATACCACCAAGCCATCTATAAGTTCCGTCAGTTCAGGAACACCAACTTCCTCCGCGGCAACGATTACCTGGACGACGAATGAAGCAGCCAATTCCAGCGTTAACTATGGCACCTCTGCCACTTTAGGAACTGTAAGTGGGGATAGTGCTTTTGTAACGTCCCACAGTATTTCTCTCAGCAGTCTTTCGGCCTCGACGACGTACAGTTATAATATAACCTCCTGCGACGTGGCGGGAAACTGCAACGCGACTGGCCCTACTAATTTTACGACGGCAGCTTCTAGTAGCGGCGGCGGCAGTAGTGGCGGCGGTGGCGGTGGGGGAGGAGGTGGTGGCGGCGGCGGAGGCAGTACTGTCTCAAGTCCTGCAGTTGCGGTGTCATCAGCCGAGTCCCCGGCAGAATCTTCTCCGGCAGCGGTTCCCTCTGGCGGCGTATCTTCTGCTGCAGAAGGATCATCAACGGAAGAAGCTGCCGTTCCCACGTCAATCCATCTTACCTCTCAAGAATCAACGGTGGTCAAGATGCAGAAAAATGGCGGATCGGTAAAAGAAGTATCTATTACTTCTGGGGTTGACAAAGAAACAAATTTTGAAATAACTTATCTTTCAGAAAAGCCGGAAACTCTTTCGGAAATTCCCGGCCTATATCAATATTTTGAAGTTTCCACGGGCATAACTGAACAAGATATCACTAAAGCCATAATAACTTTTACCGTGCCTAAATCGTGGCTAGCCGAGCATCAGTATGATCCACGGGCTGTCAGGTTGAATACTTTTTCTGACGGAAAATGGAAGAAACTGCCTACCAAAAACACGGCCGAAGGCGAAGTGGAATATGTGTATCAATCAGAATTGTCGCATTTCTCGTACTTTGCGATTACTGCTGATGTTGCTCCTCAAAATATTTTCGGGAGAGCATTTGGTTTCCTCTCTGGATTAGTTCCTTCTCATCTGTCTGTGGCGCAATGGGTCTTGGGGGGAATAGTGTTAATTATTTTGCTGCTGTTAGTGGCGTATTGGTTGTTGCGACGGAGGGAAGAGTAGTTTCTTTTAATCTGTGGCTTATAGTATCGAAATCAATATAAATTAACCGTGATATTCTTTATCCCATGAAAGATTTTGAACATCTTAATTTTTCGGGATTGGTTGAGAGAGTACTTAAAATAACAGATGAAGGTACTTATTTTACTATAACTAATAGGGACGGATCAGATCGGGGGGATCACAAGAAAAGTTTTCCTGCCCGCTTAGATCCCTCGGTGATAACTGGAGCGGTGGTTAAAGCCGAAGTTCAAGCAAGAGAATCAACATCTCTCCCCCTTTCATTTCTGATTTATTACCTTACTATAATGTCGGGACCATATGAAGGGTTACAATACGAACATAGATTAAAATGAGATTTTCATTAAATTTAAGGTAACTCTTTTCCATATGCAACTCAACACGAGATATAATCAATTGTTTGGGAGAATCCCTGTTTTTGGAATGATTCATTTAGCGGGAAAAAATCCAACCAAAAGAGCACTCGAAGAACTCGCTATTTTTGAAGAAGAGGGAATAGATGGTGCTATTATTGAGAATTATCATGGTTCTGTTGAAGATGTAATAGGAACACTTCAAGAAACACAGAGAAGAAAATCCCCGGTTGTCATGGGTATAAATATTCTTCCCAACGAATTTGATCAATCTTTTACTTATGCGGATCGATATGGGTGTGATTTTATCCAAATTGATTATATAGCTGGAAGATATACCACCGACGAACCCACTTCAAGTATTGACTTTTGTTCTTATGATCTGTATAAAAAAAGATATCCTAACCTCGCTGTTTTAGGGGGTGTTTGGCCTAAATATTACACCCCAGTACCCGGCTCAAATTTAGAAGAAGACTTAAGAGAAGGAATTAGAAAAGCAGAAGCTATAGTAGTAACCGGAGAAGCCACCGGTAAAGAAACACCACTTGATAAAATAAAAAAGTTTAGAGAAATCATAGGAGAGCATCCATTAGTTGTTGGAGCGGGATTAACTTCCGACAATGCTTACAAACAATTATGCCTATCCAATGGTGCTGTTGTTGGAACTTCATTAAAAATGGGTGATAATACTTATAATCCTATTGACAGACAAAGAGTTAGAGATTTTATGCCGGTGGTTAGAGAAGCTAGAGAATATCAAGAACATCTTGCGCAAAAATAATACGAGAGCTTCTTTTGAATTTGCTTTAAAACCCCGTGATGTTTAATTTTTGGTTTTAGCTTAAATTTCCTTTTTGGGAGTTGAGGGTCATCCCAACGAAACTTTTATAAATAACTTGATGCATCCTGAGGAATTATGAAACGAAGTTCCCGTCGCTGGAAGAAAAAAGGCCAGATGCGCTGGAAGTGGCAGCGCAAGAAGATCAAGAAAGCTAAGAGACGACGAAAGATAGAGGCGGCGTAAGGTCTGCTTAATTTTCTGTTATTTACTGAGAGGATACCAATAGACAGTTTTTGCTTTGTTTCTTTTCAACTGTTCCCCCCTAACAACCACGAACAAAAGAGCCATTTGCCTTCCGGTTTCATCAGAATTGCACGTACCTCATAGAAACCTTTATAAACAAACCCCCTTCTTATAAAATTCTCAAAATGTGTGCTCAAATAATGTTGAGTACGAAAAAGGTGATCCAAATTTGTGGTACGACAATTCCATGATAATGCGATCGTATAAGGATCAGTAATTGATTTTCATTTATTCTTGAAGAATGTTTGATAATTGATACGTGAGTTTCCGTTGTGTTTCAAGCGGAGCGAGGAATATTCAGAAATTTTGAAAGAAGTTTCCGTTGTATTCTGAGCAAGGCGAAGAATGCTCGGAAACGAACGAAGTGAGTTTCCGTTGATCCTGCGGAAGATTGCTGCTATGAGAGTTCGATTAAGCCATGCAAGTCAGAGGGCCGCAAGGCACAGGCTGAATGCTCAGTAACACGTCAATAATCTGCCCTTCGGTCTGGGACAACCTTGGGAAACTGAGGCTAAACCCGGATAGGGAATTGGTATTGGAATATTCTTTTCCTGAAAAGCAATGCCGAAGGATGAGTTGGCGGCTGATTAGGCTGTTGGCAGTGTAACGGACTACCAAACCTTTGATCAGTACGGGCCGTGAGAGCGGTAGCCCGGAGAAGGGTACTTAGACACTGACCCTAGCCCTACGGGGTGCAGCAGGCGCGAAAACTCTACAATGTACGGAAGTGCGATAGGGGAACTCCCAGTGCTCAGGCTTTTAGCCTGGGCTTTTGCCAAGTGTAGACAGCTTGGCGAATAAGTGGTGGGTAAGACGGGTGCCAGCCGCCGCGGTAACACCCGCGCCACAAGTGGCAATCGCAATTATTTGGCCTAAAGCGTTCGTAGCCGGATAGGAAAGTCTCGGGTGAAATCGTTACGCTTAACAAAACGGCGTGCTTGAGATACTACTTATCTAGGGACCGGGAGGAGTGAGGGGTATTCCTGAGGGAGCGGTAAAACATACTCGCTACAGCTCGTAGCTGTAAACGAGTGTTTACAGTGCTATAATCTCAGGAGGACCACCTGTGGCGAAGGCGCCTCACTAGAACGGGTTCGACGGTGAGGAACGAAAGCTAGGGGAGCAAACGGGATTAGATATCGAAAACCTTGCAAGCTAAGTTTTCGGAAATTACTCTCGCAAGTCTTGCTATAAAACTACTTTGCGAGAATAAAACTGAAATAAAATCAAGGTTGCTCGACTAATTACCCCAGTAGTCCTAGCCGTAAACGCTGTGAACTAGATGTTGCTTATCCTTCGGGGATGGGCAGTGTCGGCGCGAAGGTATTAAGTTCACCGCCTGGGAAGTACGGTCGCAAGGCTGAAACTCAACGAAAGCCACGAGCTTTCGAGAGTCAGTAGACTTAAAGGAATTGGCGGGAGAGCACCACAAGGGGTGCGGCGTGCGGTTCAATCTAACTCAACGCAGAGAATCTCACCAGCAGCGACGGCAGAATGAAGGTCAGATTAAATGTCTTACCTAACGAGCCGAGAGGTAGTGCATGGCCGTCGTCAGCTCGTGCCGTATAACCTTTTAGGAAAAGCTTAACCAAAAGCCTTCACCTAAAGGTTCGGTAGAGGTGTCCTCTTAAGTGAGGTAACGAGCGAGACCCATACCTATACTTGCTAACGGGTTCTTCGGAATGACTGAGCACAGTATAGGGACTGCCTTGGAAACAAGGAGGAAGGTGTGGGCAACGGTAGGTCTGTATGCTCCGAATCTGCTGGGCTACACGCGCGCAACAATGGCAAGGACAATTGGATGCAACGCTGAAAAGCGAAGCTAAACCTCAAACCCTTGTCTTAGTTTAGATTGAGGATTGTAATTCATCCTCATGACAACGGAATCCCTAGTAATCGGACCTCATCACAGTCCGGTGAATATGTCCCTGCTCTTTGCACACACCGAAAGAAATGTGCTAAGCAGCTGTCAAAGCTAGTTGGTGTAAATCCAACCTCGTAGTCAAAATGGCAGGCGTTTACTGGTAACAGGAACGCTGAAGGGCCTGAGACAAATTCCAGCCTTTTATCCCGTAAGGGATGCAACTCAATGCGGAGTAACGATGACACCTATTGCGGGTCGGTGGTAGGTGGAAATCGTGGAGAAACTTCAAAGGGATGGAAGAAACAGTATTGACAGTGACCTTAGGAGATCCTGTTTGGAAGAAAAGTCTAAATAGGAAGTCAGCTTACCCCATAGTACCAGAAGGGAAGGGGGTAAACCTCGATGCTCGATAAAAACTACATACTTGGATTGGTGGATGGTGAAGGGTCTTTTAACGTTCAGATAATCCGAAAGAACCGTACAAGACCAAAAGTAGACCTTAGGTTCTGCTTAAAGCTTCGTCATCAAGACAAAGAAATGCTGGAGGCCCTGCAACAGTTTTTTGGATGTGGAAGCGTCTACATTCAAAGAGACAAAAGGGTTAACCACACTCTCTGTTATCGGTACGAAGTACACACTCGAGAAGAAATAATCAACCGGATTATTCCTTTCTTTGAGGAAAACCAGCCCCAAATCCAAAGTAGGAAACGAGACTTTGAGTTGTTCAAACAAATAGCCCTGTTGACAATAAAAGAACCTGTTGACTTAGCTGAAATTGAACGGCTTAAAGAGCAAATGCATTGGGGGCTCGCCGCATACGGGAAAACCGTACGTGCGGTGGGAACGCCAAGTAATCCTGAATAAGGATGAACAAGGCAATGCCCGTCAAACCAACCGAGTTGGGTCTAGGTGAGATACAGCTTTCAGTTGCCTCGAATCTAGATTCGGTGAGGTGGGTTAAGTCGTCACAAGGTAGCCGTAGGGGAACCTACGGCTGGATCACCTCCTTTTTTTTTTTCTTAGAAATAGTAAGTGCCCAGCCGTAGGTTCTTGTTTGTTGGTTTGAGTAAGTTTAGTCTAATTCGAATTGAATAGTAATCATTAAAGTAGCGATAGCTTTCGGGACATATTCACCTTCAGAGAAGTTGATGGGGGGCTGGGGAATTCGGTAGTTTTTGAGATAAAAGTTGAGTTAATAATTTTTTTTCCGCACGCTGCTCTCCCGCCAATTCGACACAAAATTTCTTGACACTGCATTCTTAAAAGTAACTTGCCAAAACCTTTATAATTAAACTCCTATTTTACTTTCATAAGGGCCCGTAGCTCAGGGGTAGAGCGCCCGCTTTGCAAGCGGGAGGCCTCGGGTTCAAAAAGCTGACGCTGGCTGGAGTAATTGAAAGCGCCGCTTTGAAAGTCCCGACGGGTCCATTTTCTAATTCTTTATTTTTTTCTTACTCACTATTTACTAAAAAGATGTCTTAGTATCACCGCCAATAATTTTTTAAATCCCCCATGAAGACTGTGGAGCGCAGTTCTGTTCTTGCTGAGAATATTCTGCTAATCATTGCTCAGGGCTTACTCCCCAATCTTCAAGGAAGAGTGTTTTTTTAAAACTCTTAGAATTCATTAAAGTGCGAACCAAAAATATGATGGCCCCACTTATCAAACCCATGAGAAACCTTTTTAAATAGCCTTCATTTTTAATCTATTTCGCCTTCAAGAACTTTATCTTGGCGGCTCTCTGGTAGCTATGAGGAGAGTGTTTCCTCGTCAGAACTCATAGTAATGAACCATATGGAGACAAACACATTTTAGGTACACTGCTAGATGGATGACTAGGTTCGAAACGCCGACGAAGGACGTGACAAGCTACGAAATGCCCTGGCGAGCTGAACGTAAGCGTTGAACCAGGGATGTCCGAATGAGACTTCTCAATCAGGCCAGTCATGGCCGGGGAACGCAGGGGATAGAAGCGTCTTAGTACCTGCAGGAAAAAAAACCAAACGGGATACCGTGAGTAAGAGCGACCGAAAGCGGCCCAGTTCAAACTGAATCCGCTGTAGTAATATGGTGGAAATGTAGTGTGGCGGACTTCCTTTTCCGCCGCAATTCTGACTTAAAGTCTGCTGGAATGCAGCACGACACAGGGTGATAGTCCCGTAAAGGAAAGAAAAGCGGCTTTGGAAGCATCCTGAGTACTGCTCCTCGGAAATGGAGCGGGAATCTGGGGGACATTAACCTCCAAAACTAAACACGTTTCGAAACCGATAGCATACCAGTACCGTGAGGGAACGTTGAAAAGAACCCTTGACCGGGGGTTAAAAGAATCTGAAATCTAGCAGTTATAGTGGGGTAGGGCTCTACGGAGTTCTACCGTGCTCTTTGAATAAAGTGCCAGGGAGTGTATCTCTGTGGCGAGGATAACCTGTAAAAGGGTATCCATAGCGAACGCAAAACTCCGCAGTTTACGAGGGAGGTGGTACGAAAGTGCCATAAGTCACAGGGGTACGACCCGAAACCGGGCGATCTATTCCTGGGCAAGGTGAAGCGAGGGTAAAACCTTGTGAAGGCCTGAAGAGGTTCTACGTGCAAGTGTTCTTCTGACCTGGGAATAGGGGTGAAAAGCCAATCGAGACCGGCGATAGCGGGTTCCTGCCGAAATTGACCTTAGTCAAGTTTTGGACGAGACAGTTATGGTTGTAGAGCGACGGATAGAAGATTAAGGTGGGGAAACTCATCGATCTACTGTCCAACTCCAAATGCTGTAACGTCGTAGACTCCAGAAAACAGGGGATCTTGGGGTAAGCTTGATCTCCGAGAGGGGAACAACCCAGACTATGGTTAAGGCCCCAAAGTGCCAACTAAGTGATAAAGGGTGAAAGGTGTTCGTGATCTTAGACAGCGAGGAGGTTGGCTTAGAAGCAGCCACCCTTTAAAAAGTGCGTAACAGCTTACTCGTTGAGATCGTGAGCCCTGAAAATTGACGGGTCTAAGTTGGCCGCCGACACCATAGACCACGATAAGTGGGTGTAGGCAGGCGTCCTTCTAGGGTAGAAGCATCTTCATAAGAGGATGTGGACCTGGATGGAATGAATATCCTGGTGATAGTAGGAACAGAACAGGGTGAGAAACCCTGTCATCGAAAGGGCAAGGGTTCCTTGGCAATGTTCATCAGCCAAGGGGTAGTCGGTCCTAACCAATCTCATAACGGAGAGAGGGAAAGGGAAAGAGGTTAATATTCCTCTACTATTGTAGTATGTGCGGCAACGCCAGCGCCGTTTCTGACGCTTTGGACTAGGGTAACACCTCCTGTCAGAGGTGCCAAAGGAGATAGATGGTGGGAGTATCGTAATGATGAGAACACCATGAAACTCCTGATGAGCAGGCCTATGGTCTGTTTACCTGATGTCTTGAGCCCCTGAAAAGGGAACAGCGATAAATCTATAGTAACCGTACCCAGAACCAGCACAGGTGCCCCTAGGTGAGAAGCCTAAGATGTGAGAGTGTAATCTAGCTTAGGGAATTCGGCATATTAGTCCCGTACCTTCGGTATAAGGGATCCCTGCAATCGTATCCGTATGGGTGCGAAGTCAGGGCGCAGTGACAAAGGTGGTCCGACTGTTTAACAAAAACTTAACATTCTGCTAAGCTGTAAAGCCTTGTATAGAATGTGATATCTGCCCAGTGCCAGTACTTTAAGCATCGTTTCAACGGTGTGAAGAGCTGGTAAACGGCGGGAGTAACTATAACTCTCTTAAGTAAATAATTATACAAAATTGTTATGTCTTTCGAATATAGTAAGTGACATTTGTCTAAAAATGTAGGTCACTTACTATAGATCGTAATACCATAGGAAGATGGGATAAAAATTTGGCTGTATGCTGGGAACTCTCAAGGAAGGTTTCTAGGAACATTTTTTGGTGACAGAAAATGTATCTGAAAATGAAACTGGAGAGATAATCAGCAGGAAAGACTTCTCTACGAGAAGAATCCTCAGAGACTAAATGCCAGAACAAACGTAACAGTTTGTAAGATATAGTCCGAACACAGCAGCGATGTTGTGAGATTAGCAGAAATGTCTAATCCAATTCTTGAAAAAGGATTTGTAACAAATATTGAGCGAAATGCCTTGCCGTTTGATTGACGGCCCGCATGAATGGTATAACGAGATCGCCACTGTCCCGAGCTAGAGTCTCCCGAATACTCTTTCCTGGTGTAAAGGCCAGGGATTTCCAGTGGGAAGCGAAGACCCCGTGAAACTTTACTGTAGCCTGTCGCTGTGATGCGATTTTTGGTATATAGCGTAAGTGGGAGCCGTTTGAGGCCATGAGCGTCAGCATATGGCTTAGGCACCAATGTAACACCACTTATTAGAAATTGTATTACTTACCTTCGCAAGAAGGGACACCGGTTGGTGGACAGTTTGGCTGGGGTGGCACGCTGTCGAAAAAGTATCGATAGCGCCCAATGGTTGGCTCATCCGGTTTAGAAATCCGGAGTTGAGTGTAAGGGCATAAGCCAGCCTGATTGGATTTCAAACATAACGATATCCAAACACGAAAGTGTGGCCTAGCGAACTCCTATGCCTTCTTAATGAGGGCTAGGAATGACTGAAAAGTTACTCCGGGGATAATTGAGTTGTCGCGCCCGAGAGTTCATACAATAAAACACGAGATGTAAGTCTCCCGTTTTATTTGAATAGATCGACGGCGCGGTTTGCTACTTCGATGTCGGCTCTTCCTATCCTGGGCGTGCAGAAGCGCCCAAGGGTGGGGGTGTTCACCCGTCAAAAGGGATCGTGAGCTGGGTTCAGAACGCTGTGAGGCAGTTTGTTTGATATCTACTGGGAATGTAGGGTGTCTGAAAGGAAGGACCTTTTAGTACGAGAGGAACGAAGGTTCGTAGCCACTGGTCAATCGGTTATCTGACAAGGTACGCCGAGCAGCTACGCTATAGATGATAAGTGCTGAACGCATCTAAGCACGAAGCATTCCTTGAAAAGAGACACCTTAGGACACGGCAAGAACAGCCGTTTGATAGAAGCGGTGTGTACGCACCAAGGCAACGAGGTGTTCAGCATGCGCTTACTAACGTCCATATCTTTGTGTTTGTCTCCATATGGTTTTTTTACATTTTTCTCCGCAAGGAGAGAAATTTTTCTTTTTTTTTAAAAAGAAGGTAGCGAGAGCGCTGGAATATGTTTATATCTCCCAAAAGTTTATATACTATAGCCACTATAGGCACTATAGAATGACCTCTACCATCCAACTCAGTGCGGAAACGAAACAGCTGATTAGTACGTTTGGCACCAAAGAAGATACCTACGAAGACATCATTAAAAAGATGTATGATCTGGCAACGAAAGAGCAATTACGGGAATTCCTGCTTTCTTCCGTCGATACCATTCCCATCAATGAAGCCATACGAAGAGCCAGGAAAGAATGGCAAAAGTAGAAATAACGGAGTCGCTCCTGGACCAGATTAATAAGAAATTTAAGCAGGAAAGTCTTGAAGTATTGAACCATCTGAAAAGTCTGGAGTCTTCTCCGCACAAAGGAAAATTGCTGGGAACAGTCGGAGCGCTCGTCATCAAAGAATTGAAGTATTCGGGATTTCGCTTTTACTTTATTACGGATGGATTTAAGCTAAAATGCCTGGAAGAAGAAAAGCTGATAGACCTCCTGCTGCGGTTCGTACGAATGTCGGATAAAAATCATCAACAGCAGACTATCAATGAAATAAAACAGGTCCTGAGAACGATGGGGGCTGGCGGGTTTAAGTAAAATACTACTTTTTAATTATTTTTTTTCTTCCGCTGCTCCATTACTCTTCTTCCCATTACTCGCTTCCAATTTCTCAGTATGCTTGCAGGCCGGATAGCCCGAGCATCCTATAAACGTGCCATACATAGACTTGCGGAGAACTAAGTCCTTGCCACATTTGGGGCATTTTTTTTCCACTTTCTGCTGTTCAAACGCTTTGATTTCCTTCTTCTCGTCTGCGCTAGTCTTGCTTTTACAGCTCAGGTTGATGCACACCACCTGTTTTCGGCGCTTCTGGATGATTTCAATCATGGGATACTGGCAGCTTTCACACGTCTTTTCCGAGCGCTTGATTAATCCCTGCGCTGGGACTTTAAACGTTACTTTACATTCCGGATACTTGTCACAGGCAATGAACCGGCCAAACTTGCCTCGCTTCATCTGTAAATTTCCAGTGCAGGAAGGGCACTTGCCAATATAATTCTGCTCTTCCCTGGTTTCGTGCAACGACTGGATGATATCTTCCCCAATGCTTTTCTCTTTTTTCTTGAAATCAGCCAGCAGCTTGGTAAGAATCACTTCCGCTTCTTCCAATACTTTTTCCTCTTTCTCTTTCCCTTCCCGAATCTGTTCCATGTCTTCCTCAAAGTGCCCAGTCAAGTTCTCATCCACTATGGTGGGGGCGTGTTTTTCCAGAATTCTGATAGTCTCAATCCCTAATTTCGTAACGGTTATCTGCACGCCTTCAATATATCCCCGCTGGAACAGCCGATCCAGGATATCTGCCCGCGTCGCTTTCGTCCCCAAATTTCGTTTTTCCAGTTCTTTGATAATGGACGACTGGTTGTACCGGCTGGGCGGCTGCGTCATTTTATCTACTTTCTCAATGTTGGTGATGGTAACAGTATCGCCTGATTTCATATCGGGGAGAGAGACCTCATCAACTTTAAGGTACGGTTTATAGTAAACATACCAGTTCTCTTGCAGCGTACGGGTGCCTTTGGCAATGAATATCTCGCCATTAACATCGAGAGATACTTCCATCGTTTCCCGGATGGCTGCCGGTGCAAATGTCGCGAGAAATCTCTTGACAATAAGGTCATACACTCTCTTTTCTCGGGGTTGGAGCGCTCCTGGTTTTATGCCCGTGGGATAAATTGCCGGGTGTGCCGGGTCCGTCTTTTTTCCATTGTTGGGCTTTAGTTGTTTATGAGCCAGAAGCGAACTGCACATCGTTTCGTACTCGGGCTGCTGCGCCAGGCTTTTCAGTATTTTGGCAAATCCTAATTTTGGATCTAGCTGCTGTGACGATGTTCGAGGATACGATGTTACTCCCGCCAGATATAAGTTCTGCGCTAACTGCAGGGTTTCTTTGGGCGTAATCTTGAATTGGGCATAGGATTCTGATTGCAGGGTCGTTAAGTCAAAAGGATACGGCGGGGAATGTTCCCGCTGGTTTCTCTGGACATCTTTGACCTTCGCGTGTTTATGGTTTTTGACGGCATTTAGTATTCGGCTAACCTCTTTCTGCTCAAATAATTTTCCTTGGTGGTGCCAGGCTTGAACTGGAATATGGTTATGTTTTCCCCACAAACCAATTTCCCAAAACGGTTCCGGCTTGAAAACGGCAATCTCTTTTTCCCGGTCCACCAGAATCTTTAACGCGGGGCCTTGTACTCTGCCGACGGACATCACCTTGAACGAGCCGGCAGCTTTGACGGAAGCAGTCAACGCCCGGGAAAGGTTGATGCCATACAGCCAATCTAATTTATGTCTGGTCTCGCCGGCATATGCTTGCCCCCAATCCAGGTGATGTATCTTATGCTCATAGGCATCTACCAAATCTTCTTTAGTTAACGTTGAGAATTTCATCCGGTTGGCATCTTTCTGCTTGCAGGCAAAGCGGATGACGTTAAATCCGATAACTTCCCCTTCCACGTCATAGTCGCAGGCAATGGTAAATTCGTCTGCCGTTGCTGCCAGCTTGGATATTGTATCAATGTATTCTTTGACGTACGCTAAGCCTTTCGCAGTTTTATATGCCGGTTCCCAGCAGATCGCAAAGATGGGATACGTCCATCCGTTCTTCTTTTTTTCAGCGATGCTGTACAGATGGCCTACGGCAGACGTTACAATTATTTTTTTGTGGTTATGGGTGAGTTCAAAGTAGCTGCTCTGCTTGTTTCGTTTCTGCACGGCTTTGCTATCAGCCAGCGCTTCAGCTACTTTCTTTGCTGAACTGGGCTTTTCGGTAATGATCAATTCCATAACTATAACAAATTCTGTGGCGTATATAAAAATCTTTGGGGAGGATAATGGTAAGTTGGGTCTGCCTATAGCCTATTGATTTCAGAAAAATGCCTTACTGCTGCGGATGCTTCAACAACTGGTGTTTCTTGCGGTCTTTGAGCAGCTTCCGGCCTCCCTGGTGGCTGCGGATGCGCAGATGCCTTTTTTGCCGGGTATGTAGTTTTCTCATGCGGTTGTGAAAATAAGTGGTGGCTTATAAGCTTTACTGCACTTTTCCCATTACCAAATATCTTTTCTTATTCTGAGCATAATGATTACAGTACTGAATGTAGCGCTGAATCCGCCTTGAACGATAAACTATAGTCAATGCATTGGCCCGCACCGGAATGGAAAAGACATTCCCCCGGCCATCAGTATACATGATTTGCCCACCGGCCGGAGCAGGCCACTCCGCGCTACAGTCCAGGATAATATCCACTCCCGCCTTTTCACGATGTTGGTCATGGAGCAGGGTGTAATCTTTCCATGTGAGGGAATATATTTTCCAGGAAATGGAGCCTACTTTTCTTCCTGTAATGGCAGAAATAAAGTCATAAAGTTCAGCAGATGTAAGCACCGAGTTCAATGATGGAGATGGAACTGCCTCACCATAAGAATGAGATAGTGACTTCTCTTCGCGGATAAAAGAAAGAAGTGGTAACTGCCGGCACACCTGCTGATAGGCGCTTGGCGAAAGGATATCCAGCAAAGTTAGGCTGGGCAAGACTTTTGCACTCCGAAACGCAGTACGCAGCTTGTCAGTGCTCTGAAGATAGGCTTTATGTATCATGAAACCACCCGGAGATCGCCAAACGCTGCCCAGCGAGAACTTCCGCCACGCTATGGAACGATTGCGGAGAGACTTTAAAGAAGGCAAAAGTGTTAAATTTAGGTTGAATGGTCCCTGCAACTGTTGTTGGTTGTTTTTTTTCCGATGCATACAAGTTTAACGTGCCCCCCTTCTTAACGGGCAGATCTGAAAGATAATAAAAGAAAGCTATCGCGCGGTGCTCCAGCTGGTCATCATGGCAGAGCAGGAAATCAGTATCTTCATAGAGCGTTCCGGCCATATCAATCTTTCCCGGCAGGCATTTAGTATTGGTAAGCTGGCGGAGATATTCTACAAACTCAGGAGACACGAGGAATTTGCGGAACTCTTGCAATACCGGATTAGCGGTTGACACTAAATCATTGGTTTGCTTGAACTGGAAAAGGTCCGCTTCTTTCGGGTAGAATTTCTCTGTAGATAGTGCCTTGAGCAAAGTCGTTGCTTTTTCAGGATGGAAGAAGCGGGGAAATTCTAGGGATGGAAAGGGCTTGCCGGTCTTGAATGCGTGCTGCAGAGAAGTAATTTTAGACGGATGGAGGTATTCCGGGGTGATCCAGGTACTGAGTAGGGAAGTCATACTCTTTCCACAGAAGAAGAGAGGTATAAAATGCTTTCGTTGGATAAAATAGTGTTATAATAATGGGGTACTTCAATTCCCTGGCCAGCTACTTCCAAATCAATACAAAAACTTTCTTTTTGGATTTAAATCTCGAACTCTACCATAAAGGTTCCTGTTTTTAGGGTCATCCAACACGTGAATAAATCCGGTTACAGTTACAATTCGTTTAGATTCATTGGTAGAAACTACCGTTCGTAAAACATTTTCCATCTGAGAATCTCTTGGGCCAACATTTTTTTTCGATGTTGAAATATTGTAGTCTGTATCTATTTTTTCTTGAAGAGTTCCAACAACTCTTCTCAGATATGCCCAATCATCTTGGATTCGTGCCTGGCGTCGATTTAAATGATCAAAAAAATTTTCTAAAGTAATCCCATACTTTATAATATCTCTAACTTCTTCTCTTGCTGTTGCTCTGTCTTGTTGTCTTGATGGAACTGGTAAATCATCATTCAAATGACCACATTCAACACTCCTTTTTTCAGCATATTTTATGGATACATTTGCTTCGTAACCTACTCTTTCTTGTTTTTTTAAGAATTCTTCAGCTAATTCCCGATTAATCTTCTGTTTATCTAATTCATTTTTGAGAAACCCATAATATCTCTGTTTTGCGGTGGTTTTTGCTTCCGGTCCTTCCACCAATATAATGTCTGGTTCAATTTCAAGTAGAGCTTCTTCTAACTGTCCTGGCCCATTTATATCATAATGTTGCGTTCCAATAAGATATATTTCAGTCATAAATACCACTATCAGGTCATATTTTTAAATGTTCCCCCCGTATTTACTTAATAATAGTTACTATAAACGCCGCCGCTGAAGTACCCTCTCAACGGGTAGCATACTATATTTCTGAACGAAGTCTTTTAAATAACCTCTAGTTTGGAGTATATATGTCATTTTTACCGATACATCTCCAGGAAGGCAAACAGCACTATGGCCTTGATTTTAGCCAGTTTGATATAATTTTTATAAGCGGTGATCCTTATTACGACCATCCCTTAAGTGGCATGGCTATTCTCTCCAGATTATTAGATGCCAAAGGATACAAAGTGGGCATTATTGCTCAACCGGAGACGGACGAAGAATTTCAGGTTTGCGGGAAGCCAAAATATTTTTTCTGCATTACCTCGGGCTTGTTAGATTCTTCCGTTGCTAATTATACCCCCATGTTACGAAAGAGAGAGAAGGTGCTAGTCCCTGAACACGCCTTGATGATCTACACTCAAAAAGTGAAGCAGCTGTTTAAAGGCTGTTGTACGGTTCTGGGGGGCGTAGAAGCAACTATCCGACGATTCACTCATTTTGATTATCCGGAAAATAAGTTACGTCGAGGAATCTTGAATGATACCAAAGCAGACATATTATTGTTTAGCAATGCGGAGCGTTCGTTATTAAATTTATTAGACCAGTTTAAAACCGGCAAGACTGACTTCTTTGCTATAAATGGCGCCGCGTTTCGCATACAAAAAGAACAGATTAATCCTACGATAAGAGTTTTGCCCAGCTTTGAAGAATGTGTGGCGGCCAAGTCTGCTTTTTCACTCTTAACCAGAATTCATTATCTTCTGCCCGATGATCCATTCATTGAACCCTGTGGTGCCGGTTTTATACAGCACAATCGGCCGGCTCATCCCTTGCGGGAAGAAGAGATGGATTATATCTATGGATTGCCTTTCACCAGAAAACTCCATCCTCTGTCTAAAAACTTTCAATTCAATCAGGAGATGGTGGGTAAGTTACAAAACTCCGTTATTCTGGGGCGCGGCTGCTGGGGAAGCTGTTCTTTTTGTGTCATCCCTTTAGTACAGGGAAAAGAAGTAGCCAAAAGAAGCACTAAAAGCGTGGTCAAGGAAATAGAAACTTTATACGCCACCGGGGAAAAAAAGATTAACGATTTGACGCTCCCAACTTTGAATATGTACGGCTCACGCTGTAATCTGTATACTATTCCGGAGCAGATTTATTCTCCCCTGATAGGCCAAAACATTGAAGTGTATAATAAAAAGGAATATTGCAACCAGCAATGCGTGGGTTGTAAAAATAGAGTGCTGAGTGATGATTTATTCCCGTTGTTAGAAGCAGTAGAACAGCTTCATCAGAAATACAGTGGAACTTCTTTGGAACTGCGCAGTGCCATACGCCACGATATTATCTTAGATCAAAAGAAGTTATTTAGGAAAATTATGCAGTTCGTCACCCGCCTCAAGATCGCCCCAGAGCATATTGTCGATAGCGTCCTGAAGCAGATGAATAAAGCCACCGGACAGGCTTTTGTAGAATTTCTGAAAGAATATGAAATGGTGAATAAAGAGCAAGGAACTCACAAGAACCTGGTGCCGTACTTTGTGGCTGCCCATCCCGGTTCTACGGTTGAAGATATGGAAGAATTAAAGAAATTCTGTGATGATCAGAAGCTCTTTGTTAATTTGACCCAAGTATTTACTCCCACACCGGGAACGCTGAGTACGGCGGCGTATTATACTGGCGAGAATACCTTTACCAAAGAGAAAGTGTATGTAGCACGTACTTTTCATGAACGGAAGCAGCAGAAGAATATCTTAGTAGCTCCGGAAGAGAGGGGGGACGAGAATGGGTAAATATCTCAGGCCACTTACCGTCTAAAATGTGGTCTGCCCTGCTGACGCGGCCTGAAACTTCGGGAGCGCCCCCTATAATGTATGGGCGGCGGCCGGGCAGCCATACCGGCAGCATATTGGGCGTGTTCGGAATGATACCTATGAGGCATAACTTCAATCTTCAAGCGGATCAATCGTTCAATATCCCGCAGAAAATCCCGTTCATCCGCAGCGCAAAAAGAATACGCCGTCCCTTCCGCTCCCGCTCGTGCAGTCCTGCCAATGCGATGAACATAAATTTCCGGCGTGTTCGGCAGTTCAAAATTGATGACGTGAGAGATATCGTCAATATCAATGCCGCGCGCCGCAATATCCGTCGCTACTAATACTTTCGTTCTTCCTAATTTAAAATTCTGCAGCGCCTGAGTTCTAGCGCCTTGCGACTTGTTGCCATGAATGGCATCAGTTCTGATATGATGGCTGCTGAGATAGGTTGCCACTTTATTCGCGCGATGCTTGGTGCGGGTAAATATTAATACGCGGGTAAGATGCTTTTGTAACAGCAGATCTAAGAGCAGTTTTTCCTTTGCTGCCGAATCCACAAAAAACACACATTGTTTAATACGTTCAACTGTGGTGGCTTGCGGTGCTACTTCCACCCGAACCGGATTCCGCAGCAGTTGATGCGCCAGTTGGCTAACCTGGGCAGGCATCGTTGCTGAGAAAAAAAGTGATTGTCGTTTCTGCGGTAATCTGCTGATGATCTTTTTAATATCATGAATGAATCCCATATCCAGCATTCTATCCGCTTCATCCAACACCAAGAACTCAATGTCTTTTAAACTCACCCGGCCCTGATTCATTAAATCCAGCAGCCTTCCGGGAGTAGCAATTACAATATCTACACCTCGAGATAGAGCATTGACTTGCGGTCCCTGACCGACGCCGCCGAAAATGACTGTATGTTTAAATTTAAGAAATTGGCCATACGCCGCAAAACTATCGCCGATCTGAGCCGCCAGTTCCCGCGTCGGTGCCAATACAAGGGTACGCAGTGTTCGGGGATATCTTTCCGTCATCCGCTGGAGAATAGGCAATACAAAGGCTGCGGTTTTACCCGTTCCCGTCTGGGCTATCCCTATCAGGTCTTTGCCGGCTAAAAGATCCGGAATTGACTTTGATTGAATCGGCGTTGGCGTCGTATATCCTTGCTGGGCCACCGCTCTTTGCAGTGGTTCGATGAGATTGAGCTGTTGAAATGACATTATCTGAGGTAATGACGTGATAAAACAGTTTTGAACTACTCTTTTCTCACATTAACTGCTTTGAGGCCTTTATCGCCTTGCTCGACGTCATAGGTAACGGAGTCTTTCTCATGTAAAGTTACGCCCGGGGCCAATGCTGATTTATGGACAAAAACTTCTTTTCCATCTTCTCCGGCAATAAAACCGAATCCTTTCATTTCGTTAAAAAATTTTACAGTTCCTTTCATTTTGTGTATCTCCTTATGTTTAATTTTCAGAAACAGCCTAACCGACAGTCAAAAAGTTCTGATGTTTATATGTAAACTGCCGTCTATTTTTAAATGCTTCTATCTTTTTTTATCAATAAATAACCGCCACCACGACCCCTACCACGTCCGCATACCTCACTTTTAACGGATCCGCAAAGCGGTTGTTATCCCCTTTCACCAGATAATAAACGCCATCGTCGTCAACACCTTTCTCAATCACCCG
>JACPCD010000033.1 GCA_016179955.1 Candidatus Woesearchaeota archaeon
GCACGTAGGATAGTTCCCTTGGTAAAAATCATTGGCGCGCTTCTCGCTGTTGCCGCCTTGAAGCGAATTAAGCACTAGGCATTGATCTTTGGAACTGCAGAAACCCCACTGCTGGGCATTCCAATCCAATTTTACTGGTTGATGGGTCCATTCGCCATTGATGCAGCGGTAGTCCCGGCCATCACCAATATGTTCCGCTAAATACGTTGATGAACCCATCGGCTCCACGCAGGCATAGCCATTCCAGCAGTAGTTTTGCGGACAGCAGGCAGCGCCAGCACGCTCTGAGTATTGTGTATCATATTGATAAGGAACAGGACCCAGCTCATCGACACGCTGGAGCTGGGGTTGGCTGACCGTGCCAGGTCCGGCAAATTCTAGGATTACATACGACGCATCCCCGGTAGAAAAATCAGGAGTCCGGATAGATTGCCGGTTTCCATCTTTATCAACGAGAATTATGTTGGGAGTGGCTGTGCCGGTAAAAGAAAAGTGCAGCGTACTGTCGGAAGTTACGGCAATACGTTCGGAACGCAGCAGCATGCCAGCGGCCAGCGTAATAGTGTTTTCGGCAATAACGCTGCGTTCATCATCCAACAATGCGCCATCAGCAGCTAAAATTTCCCAGTGGGGCAAATCTCTCACGGTGGTCTGGAATTCCGCATTGGAAATAATGTTTCTGGCCGGCAGAACCATTGAAGAATAATTCCGCTCGAAAGGATCATTTTCTTGATCATTCACGTCCCTCAAGGCGAGGACGTCGGCATTGGCATAAAACGCATTGATGTCGGGTTGTTCTCCTGATGCTTCCAGCGGTTGATAGCCCACTTTCTCTAGTCCTTTATCATCCCAGGAATTGATGGTCGTAAATCGATCTCGTGGATCATCGGAAGGCTGATGGGGAACGCTGTACGCACAATAACGGCCCGCTTTGACGGAGCAGTAGGGAAGATTAGTGAGCGCAGATCCGGCAGCCCGGGCATTTCCTTCCAGATAACTTGCGGCTTGACAGCCATAAAATCCAGTGTCAACATCGGGCTCTTCTTGACTTATGAAAACGACTTGCTGCGCCACTTTCGTCGCTTGGAGATTGCCGGGAACGGTGAATTCTTGATTTTCTGCCGTGATGCGTTCTTCATGAGGTCGTCCATCTTCCCCGGCGCTCACGAAATAAAGTTCATATAAATCCGGGTGAAGGTTGATGATATGGTAGGGTGGTTCTCCGGGAAGTGGATAGGTACAACTGGTGGAACCATCCGCATTGGGAGTGCAGGTGTAGGTAAGGGTGGTGGTGCTAGGTGCAGGAGATTCTTCTTGTTGGACGTGGTAATTCTGATTGACCTCTGCCATGATGTAGAGAGTGGATTTTCCAGCAGGGAGATTTTTGGGGTCAAGTTCAGTGATAAATCCACCTTCTGCTCTGTTTATGGCCCCTATATTTTGGATTAAATTTGGTTCGTTGCCTTCAAGTGGATTGAGAAAATAGATCTCCACAGAGGGGTCAAAATAAAAAAGCCGTAGATAACCTAAGTAATCATCTTGAATTTTAAAATCTTCTTTATTAACCTCTATACTCTCAATTTTAACAGGAGAATTTCGCAGGGAGAGAGTTTGGGCTGTAAAATCTTGTGAGCTGGTTGGCGCCATCAGGTTATAGTATCCTTGCCGTGCCCCATTTTCAACTAAATAAATTGCATTTACATCGCCGTCGGCAGGCAAGTCCGCATATGTATCAACAAGAATGGCATCGGCGTGGGTAAGGGTACAATCTATTGTTTTTGTTTTAATGCTAAATAAATCCCCGGGAGCAGCACCAGGGGGAATATAGGTAACCGAGCAATGGGCATCGGCACTAGGCCCGGTACAGGAAGAATCGTGAATGACGCCACATTGGGGCTCAAAGAAAGGAAGGTAAGGACGTAGTTGATCACAGGTAGAAATAGTGGGACACTGATACCTGGCGTCCGAGAGAAGTTCATACTTAAATGACGCCCTACTTAAACTAACATCAAACCTTTCCTCCGGATAGGTAAATGTAGTCGTCCTTATCGTCGATTCAACTCTCACTTCCACGTTCATCACTGTTTCACCCGACGCGATGGGCTGTGAATTCCAACAGCCATAAAATTGTCCGTTATTTTCTTCACTCGCACCGGCATAATATTCCTGGGGAGTATTCCCACAGCATTTCTTATCGCCAGGAACCGTGGAACCTAACCACGCCGTCTTAGAGGTGGGATCGTCAGGGTTATAAGATGGGGAATACAACGCGTTACACAATTCTTGCGCATTATAAGAACGAGTCTGCCAGAAATCAACACCGCTCAGCCAGGCCGTTTCGTCATGATTGGTGCTGCCTTCTCCCGAACAAAGCGGAGGAGTGCTGTCGACCGGATGGAGGTAAACATTGGCTACTTCCATGTGGTTCTCGGAGGGATATGCTTTGAGCTGGATGGATTCTATGTCGAGCATTTCTGGGAGGGGCACACGAAGGTGCATCCAGCGATTAACGTCCAGCAAAGGGCTGCCGATGGCTAAGCTCGAGACATTCTGATCAAGATAAATTATTCTCTCGCCGTTGGGCTGGGTGCCGGTGATGAATAACTGGATGTCAGCAGGGAACTCGATATTTTCTGCGTCATTACTTCCCGTAAATCTGGCCCGGAACTCCAACACATGGTTGGGGGGAATATCAAACCGGCCGTCGAGATGGTTCAGCTGAACGACGTTGTCGGTGATACTTTCAATAGCGAGGGCAAAGGGGCCATCACCAACTTTTCGGGCAGTACTGTCAATTGGCTCACGAAAATCACCGCATTGAGCCCAGCCCCAGCGATTGCCCTGCTGCGTACAGTACAGGCCGTTAGCCTCTTTAATATCACCGGGCTGGATGACGGCCGCACCGGAATTGATACCTAAGGTCCCGGCACCAGTCGTCGCATTACAGACATACCAGTTATTGTTGTTCGAGACGACATCGTAAGGCTGCTCGCCGGGCTTGGTGAGGGTGTAGGTATGGAAAGGATCATTCGCAGCAGCAAGCCAGCAGCTCGTGCTAGTGTCATCACAGCCAGCCCAATTGATGACATTATCTGCGGTATGAAGCAACTGTGGATTTTCTTTATTGAGGCAAACGTAAGAAGTTCCTTCTCTCCCACGCAATACCTGACCTACTTCGCTGATGCCATCATCGCCGCAGCACTTATTACTTTCAGCAGAATCGCGCCAGCTGCACTTGCCGTCTTTACTCCGGCAATTAGTTTCACAGGAGTTCTGATCGAGATCGCAGTCATCGTTAATATTATATGGATTACCGGGATTTATACTACAGTCATTATCAATTCCGTCCCCGCAGACAGGAACAGGAGTAGTGATACACGTTTCAACGTCATTCCCTTGCGCATCCCTCACGGTCGAGCAGCCGAACTTCGGAAATACTTTATGGTCGTCGGGAGCGCAGTCCAAGACATCTGGAACTTTATCCTGATCACGGTCGACGGTGAGGTCTAAGTTTTCGGTGTCTTCCCACTTAAAATAATCCTCAACGGCGAGGCAGATAAATCTTTTGGGAACATCAGCGACAGTAATATCCAATATTTGCCCTTCTTCATTGGCATCGCATTTGTACCAATAATGATCACTAGAACAGATATATGGTTCAGGACTGTTGGAATGCCATTTAACATTACAAGAAAATGGATGAAGCCACTCTGAATCATCCTGGATTTTTGTTTCCTCATGTGTAGGTGTAAGGCGTAGCCCCCCTTCCTGCTGGCTGGGGAGAATAAATCCTGAACTAAGCGCGGCCGTTCCATAAGCATTTCCATCAGGAGAATCGGCTTCTACGGAAAAAAGATAACACCCTTCTTCTGGAAATTCATTGCGACCAGGCCACCCCGATCCTTCATCATCAGTATAGGTGTGCCCGCAATCCGTGCAGAATCGTGGCCCTTGTGTTTCATCAATTCCATCGTCGCAGTCATCAATATCCCCTTTTATAATGAACGCCTGCTCACGAGTTGTAGCAGCTACAATGGTTGAGAACATAAAAATCAAGAGAACTAAAAGTACAGTAATCAATATCCCTCTTTTTTTATCCATGGTATTCTGAACACAATCAATTCTTTTTTATTTATAAATGTACCGACTAAAGAACTTTAATTAAAAATCGCACGCACAATTTACATCAACATTAAAAATGCCAGAAACATAAGAAGCACCAAGATGGCATTCGGGATCACTAACCTGGAGATTACCATTACTACATTTGATTATTTCCAACCCATACTCTGGCACCGATATATGATTGCCTCGCGCTTTTATTCCCTGACAGGCGGCAGAAAACCAACAATCAGAATTATCAGGACTTGATTCGGAATTATGATTTACTGCATCCATAGTGCAATCGGGATGCGTTCGGAGACTTAGAAATTGTTGATCTATGCGTCCGCACAATTCTGTTAACCTATAAACTCCCGTGAAATCCTCACAGCCGTCAGTTTCCCGGACGGCACAGGAACCGTTTCCGCCCGGTCCACCGTCCCCACCATAATAGTTATTGGTAGTATTGCCACAACCATAAGCCAGCGGCAACGCCAAGACGGCACGAAAAGCAGCAGCTTTTATTCCCTTGGACAGTAATTCGGTTAAGGCCATAGTACTACGGTCCCCCCCCTGAAAAACAAGACCGGTCATAAAGCTCCATCGACCGGCATTCTTCCGTTCCGGGCCAAGGTGAATTTTTAATGACCCATAGATTATCAACCAACCCCACGCCTTGACAGGTGATATCACAATGACCAGCTTCATCGCAAAGATTAACTCCAGATTCAACAACATATAAACCTATGTCTCGTTCTAAAGCGCATTGATAATTGTTACATTTTCGTGTAATTTCCTCAGGAGTACTGTCACTGCAAACATCATCGCAGGAAAAATTTCTTAACAGACGGGCATGATCGCCGCGGTCATTCATTAGAGTAAGTCCTTGATAACTAAATTGCAACAGATCATCATCAGAAGCAAGGTATAAATTACAATCTCGATCGGCAGGTCTTTCCGCCCCCATTTCACAGTTCCCCACATTCCACAAATACTGGCCAGTTAACGGCGAGTTGCCGCAGGCTCTTCCGCCACCGCTTCCGCCATCCCCACTATAATAATTATTAGTAGTACAATGAGCTGCAGGAAGAGCCAACGCCGCACTTAAAGCCAACGACCGCACTAAGTCAGTTAATCCCATTTTACTACTTAAAGTGAATGATTATATTTAAAGGTTGCGGTGGGGAAATGAGGATGGGCTATTCCTCTTTTTCTTCATTGTTCTTGATCTAAGAAAATATCAGTTAAATGATATTTTTTTCAAAATGTAAATGTTATATGTACTAAGCTTATTAACGATTGGAATCTGGTCCAATACCACGCTCAGATATCGCAACCTATACCCTGTTTTTGGACTAAATAAAAAGTATTTGTTTTTTTGATTGGATGTTTGATATTTTATGGGGATTAACATTCCTAAATTTATAATTTTTTGAATTTTTAGATTGTATTTAATAAACATCTTCTTTAGCTCTTTTTTCGGATATATTTGAAAAATATGGTCCCCTTGTGGTTCAAAGCCTTCCTTATTTTTTAAATATCTTTTATTTATACTATCTTTAATGATTCTTTTTAGACTGTATTTGTTATCCAGCGAAACTATGGCAGTCCCTTTCTCTTTTAAAACTCTTGAAATCTCTTGGATGGCATTCTCGGGATGGGGATAATGAACTAAAGCTGCTAAGCAAAAAACATAATCATAATAATCGTCTTTGATAGATTCTAAATTTTCGGCATCGGCATAACTTAAATTTAATTTCTTATCTTTTCTCCAGGTAATTTGGAGCATTTCCTCTGAAATGTCAGTACCTAAATATTCTTGAAAAAGATTATGAATGGGGAGCGCCAATCGGCCTTTTCCCACAGAAAGCTCTAAGGCTTTTTTTCTATTTAAATGGTTATCTCTTTTTAAAAAAGAGGATATTATCTCAATCTCCCGAATATAAATATGCTTGCAGTCATCGTCCGTGGGGTTCCACCATTTAGAGACTGTTCCTTTTCTTTTAAAATAATTTTTCACATATTTACTGTCTTTCATTTTTAATTAAAAAGGTGTTGGGCCCTTTCTAAAATAACCTGGTTAATCCTTTTAGTCCAGGTAATGTAATTAAAGAATTCTTGGGGGTCAACAAAAATTCTTTCCAATTTTCTTCTTCGGGCCGGATCCATGGTTTGTTTATTAATCTTCTTTATTTTAGCCACGTACCTCAATTGATAAAATACTTCGCCTTCGTCTTTGTTATCATTGCCCGGGAAAAGAACTTTAATTACGCCAAGAAGAAACAGTGGTTTCACTACACAGGAGGCCTCTTCATGTACCTCTCTTATTAAAGTTTCTTCAAAAGTCTCTCCTTTTTTAGGGGTACCTCCGGGTATCCCCCAATAATTATGTTGGGGGTCTTTAATAAGGAGAATTTTGCCCGCCTCATTAAAACAGATTGCGGCAACTTGTTTGATGGGGCTAAAATTTTTATAAGATGTAGTTTCTATTAAATAACTAGTAAATTCTTGATTTTTCCAGATCCCTTTTTCTGAAATCATAAATAAGTTAAATGGGGTGTTCTTTAAGAACTTTTCCGGACATTACTACAATGTTAATTCTTCAGGTTATAATTCCAAATAGTTTTAGGCTCTTTATTTAGAGAAAAAAGAAAGAATAATTTTTCAAAAGATCTTATCAGGGAAAAAATTAAGAATTTGGCTATAATTATGGATCCTTTTTTATTAATATACGGCCAATTTAAAACCATCTGAGAATGTTTTCGGATATTTTTAAATTTAGGATAAGCATCTTTTAATATTTTAAGATCATAATAAATTCTCTTGTAAGCGCGGTAATGGTTAAATATTGATACAAACGGATTAAAATAAACGATGGAGTCGTAACGAATCCGAATTCTGTTTTTCCCAAAATTATAAATAATATAATCTGGCAAGTAGCTATCGTCCCCCACCACGCTTTCTTTGTCTGGTTTTTTCCAATAATCTTTAGAACGTAGAACAAATAATCTTCCATGAAAAAATATTTTAGATTTAAGTTCGTGTTCCGGTGAAGTATTCTTAGATTGTGGATCTTGAAATGCTAATTGGTGATATTCTTTGACATCAAATTTACTAATTTCTGCCCTAGGATATCTAGATCTTATATTTAATATCTCATCCAGGAATTTTTTCCAGGGATTAACGCCAACGTATTTTTTTGCTTCTGGGAATGCACCTACACACAGTAATTCTTTGTGCCTCTTTAATTCGAGTAAAATATTTTTAAGTGAATCTTTCTTTAATTCAATATCAGAATCCACAAAAGCAACATAAACTTTATTAGTGGGGATATTCTGAACAATTTTTTCTTGTGCTTTTAACTTACCCTGAGATGAACTTAAAATGATTATATTTAATTTAGGAAATTTCTTTTTGCTGGAATCGGCAATTGTGTGGCTATTATCAACGCAACCATTAAGACAGAGATAGGTCTGCACACGTAAACCTAGATTGGTTACTTCTCTATTTAAAGAAGATAAACATTTTTCTAAACTTTTTTCTTCATTATAAACGGGCATTGCAATGTACAGTTCTTTATTTCTCATTTTAACTCCGGCTTAATTAGGTGATTTTAATCATTGTAAGAAAAATTTATAAATATATCTATACTATAGTAGTAAAATGACTACATTGGTGGTTTTTGAAGGATTGGACTTATCGGGAAAATCAACTTTAATTGATTTACTCAACCGCCGACTCAACAATAGTGGAATAACTTCCAGAATAAATAAAGGGGCCTTAACATGTAACAATGTTTTGGGGGTTGAGAGAGAAGAACAAATGAGCAGATACGAGAAAGATTTGTATTATACTTTTCTTTTAGCCCAGGATAAGCATATCCATTTAGATAATACGACAGATGTAATCCTTCAGGATAGATATTACCCTTCCGTCATGTTTTATGGAGCATTGTATTCTGCTTCCAAAAGCCTTGCAAATAATCTTCCACTAAGTACTTTCATACAACCTGAATTGTTCTTTTACTTAAAATGTTCATTTGAGGAACGAAAGAGAAGATTTCTGAAGAGAGTAGATAATGGCTTTGAAGATTTTGACTTGTTGGACTCAAACGAGGAATACGAGAGAAGAACTATAATTTTTGATGAAGTTATGGAAAGGGTGCAAAATGAGTATGGAAATGTCTTATCAATTAAGGTGGATAATAAAACGCCAGGAGCACTCGTTGAAGAAGTTCTGGAATCTATCCGGTTCAAGTTATAATCATTCAAAATATAAGAGCGTAGTTGCGTAAGAATACTTTTTCTGGTTATCTTCCGCTACTTGCAAATCTTGGCCTAGACCAACCAACTTAAGATCTCTCCCGACATGAAGTGGTAAATATCCGGAGTTTTCTAAGAGAATAAAGGCCCTGCCCTAAACCTATTTTCGCAAGCCAATAATCGCCCGCAACTCCGCGATAATTTTCTCTTGTTCCGAACTCGATACGCCCCGCAAGGGACGCATGACGGCCGAACGAGGCACTGCTGCCGTTAAAGTTTCCAACTTCCGAAATAACTCGACCGCGGTGGGGGGAGTTTTGGCTCGCTGGTGTCGCCAGATAAGCCGCTGCAGCCTAGAAAATTCTGAATGAATTACTCCTGGCGTTAAGCCAAACATCGAAAGAAACGCTTCCCGCTCTTGTTCCTGAATTGCACGGCGGTGTTGAACTTTGAGCTGCTGCAGCCGAGTCTGTGCTTTAAGATTAGGAAGCAAAAAAGAGTACCATGATGAACGTGGATTTTTTTCAATGATAGATAGGGGTGCTGTGGTACCAGAGCGAAACAACCGGTACACTATTAACGCTAACACCAACAGCGCCCCCGCCCCTATAATAATCCCGGCAATCATGGGTAAGGAACCTTGAACTGGCTCTGTTTCAGCTGGGCGAGAAATTTGCTCCACGGGAAAAGCAGTTACGTTCTGCTGGCAGAGAGAAACGCATTCCGGTGCTGATAACAATGCAAAACGATACTGTGCTGCCTGCTGCTGGCGGGCACCAATTTCACAGTCCCATTTCTTGGAGACCGGGCCGCAGGAGATGCCCCCCGACGAGGAATATTGACAGCAGCCAGGAGAGCACCATGTTGATTCTTCGCCTGCAGGAACGGCACCGGCAGGACATTTCCCAGCCAACTGGGTAGTGCAGGAACTCTTGCAGAGAATTTCCCGGCATTCGGGAAACTGGGTGCAGTCCTGCTCGGGATGAAAAGTCTCATTGAAAACACAGTCCGGGTAAAAAGAACATTCGTCCCCGGCGCTTGCGGTCGATACGGTTTGGCAATAAAAGGCGCTCTCGGGCAGCACAAAACAGCCGTCCGGGGCGGAAACGGAAAAGACAGTTAGCAGAAAAAGAAAGAGAAGGGTGGCAATTCCAAAACGTTTTACAAAAACCATTCTTTCAGGGAAGAAAAGGAAGTTTATAATTGTTTTCTTGCCGGGATCGCTAATTCCTTGACGGAACCAATTACAGAGAACAAACTTAATAAGTGGCAAGAGTTTTATTCACCCCTATGGACCATAAAAGAGGTGATTTGACTAATTTTTCCTCTAAAGCCCAAATCACTATTTTTATGATTTTGGGCTTAATAATTTTAGTAGTGTTTCTCTTCCTGCTGCAGCTGAGCACGCGCCTCAACCAGGAGAAGCTTGATATCAGCCGGGAAAAGGTGTTTGATGCGGCATTCAAGAAAGAAGGATTGCGCTTATATGTTGACGACTGCCTGCAGGATGAACTGGAAAAAGGATTGTTATTACTGGGTCGGCAGGGACGATTGTGGGCCGATCAGCCCGGCGGCAGGCTTCATTTTGAGCCGGAAAGAAGCGGCATCGTTTATGCTCCCGGTGAATTACTGGGGGAGTTTGACAGCAGCAGGATAGCATATGGGGTAACTAAGAAAGATTATATCGAACAGGAAAATGCATACCCTTGCCTTGATGAAGGGCACAGCCCGGAATTCTGCCAATACAAATTCCCAAATACGACGCTGGGTTTTGGCACGCTGGAATTATTGCCCAGCACCTTACGGAGCGATCTGCAGCGGTTCATGGCCAACCGCACCGTCTGGTGCGTACAGCAATTCATCGCCAATAATATTTCCCGGCAGGCAGTGCTGGAAAGCGAGCCAGCCGAGGTTTCCATTGATATCCTTGACGAAGGCATTAACATAAAATCGGAATATCCGCTGCGCTTCGCCATCGGACGGAACGAATTTTTTCATCTGTCGACTTTTGACTTTTTTTACTCTTCCCGCTTTGGCACCATGCTGAATGATATTGTAACGTTCCCGCTGCAACAGGACCAGCGGTATCTTGATTTTGATTATTCGGCCCCGTCGTTAGAAGAGCAGTCCTTTACCTTTGCCAGCGAGGTGGACTTGGGAAGGAATTGCCGTCCGGTAGAGGATCATTTTATCTGCCAGCGCAGTTTGCGGCAGGAAAGTCGGAGTTCGTTGGGAATAGAGATGACCCAGGAGCAGCTGCCCAACGGCGATGATGTCTTTAGTTTTAAACCAGCGTTATACAGCATCGTGAACAGCCCGGAACCGTTTGTGTTTCGGGTAGCACGGCAGAACCGGCCGCCAGCGCTGGATTATATTGAACGGGGCTCCTGTCCGATCGGCGGGTATGATTATTTGGTTATCAAGAATGATCCGGTGCTGGGAGGAATTAATGTCTCGGTGTTTGCGTTGGATCCCGATGAAGATGCAATACAATACCAATTTATCGCCCCGCCAAGGATTCCTCTGACGCCAGAGGATAATGTTACGGAAGAGTATGTTCGCGACAATCTTGATGTTGGCCCGTATTATGTGACTATCAACGCCTCAGATGAGCATGGATTAAGTGACTGGCAGGATGTACGGATCTTGGTGGATCGAGCAATGGACGCATCCGTTTCATTCAAATCTCCTTATGAAGATATATCATATGATAACGGTCCGGCCTCGTATCGTCTCTCCAAAGAAGATCCAGTCTATTTACAATTTCACGTACCCCGGCCATCGATAGATCCAACTGCTCAGCCAGTGCCCACAGAATTCAACTATAATGATGGAACGGGCGAGAAAGATTTTAATTTCGTCCCACCGGAGGGCTTGCCGGAAGGTGATTCATGTTATACTATACCTAAAAGCATAGCGGCAGATGGAGGGGCGGGCCCTTTTTCCTGTGATGGGCTTGATGACTATGTCGAAACAGATATTGGATTTTCGCCAGAAAAATATCCACAGCATCCTTTCCGCGAAACGACATATAATGGGAGATTACTGCTCAGCTATGCGGCCGATTACTGTGGAACAGAACGATTGAAAACATCAACGACGTTAAACATACGTGTTGATGCTTGTGCTCCCCATCAAAATTCAACGCATCCCTGGGGATATAATGAAGAGGGACACTATGAAAAATATAAATATGACACCACTACAACTCCGGAGGGCAAGATAATTACAGATAAAGAAAAGTATGTAGGAACAGAAGACATCAATCCATTTGAAACTACTCATGCTTGTTGCTTATCGGATTGGACTATTGCCCAGCCGGCAGATAACAAAGAATGTTTCATTAATCCGGCACCAGATTGTTATGATCAAATCAGGGGGCTTACCACGAAGGAAGAAAATAAGGGATATGTCTTGGAAAAAGAGATTCAGTCATGTAAGGGCGATAGTGGCATTCGCTGTGAAGGAGATTACAACAATGAATTATATTTACAGGATAATAAAATGATGTGTGGAAGTGAAAATGCTGACTTGTGTACCAAACCAAGCCCCCAATGCGCGGGGAAACCGGCATTTAGCATCACCCCGGGGGGCTGGTGTGCCGGAACGATGGGTTGTAAACTGGAAAAAAAAGCAATTGTTTATACGGGAAACCTGAGACCGGCACTAATCACTCCAGACCGTATTAACCGGCAAGCGACCGAGTTAGCACAACGGGGAATAACTCCGGGAGGAAATTCGGAATTCCCGTTTCACAGCGAATGTAAATCAGCAGACCTTGGCCGCCCCTGCGATGGTGATTTTGATGGAAAGTTTAACGAGCACTGCCAAAATAATGGTGTGTGTTCTTAAGCACTATTTTCAAACGTATTTATCTTTCTAACACCCGCCAAAAAGCCTGTAAATCTGACGCCGAGCGCAATTCCCATTCATTCTCGGCAAAGGTAGAGAAGAACATCGGCACTTTATACTTCTTGCAAAGCCACATATTAAACGCCATCCGCCCCAGCACCTTGGCTTGATGAGGGGACGTAAGAATATCGTGAAACGAAAAAGCTATGGTTTTCTTCCGCTGAACTGCTATGGAGCACAACACTTGATCCAAGCCGCTCCGTAAAAAATGCAAACTGTCCTGCGGATGAATAAACTCCTGGCCGATAACCATATCTATGTCCGTTTTCTCTAAAGCAAAGCGCAGCATCTCTTCCCGGGTAGCGCGGTAAATCATTAGCTGTCTCTTTTTTTTGGCCTGCAGGATTGAATGCAGCACGTCTTTCTTATGGAATGAATTAATAATTACAATATCTTCCCCGGTACAGCGCAGCCGCTCAAATCCTAAGGCTTTGCTTTGCCGTTCTAAAGCGGGAGTTCTCTTCAGCAATACAAAATTGTCCATAGGCTAAAAAAACGCCAAAATGTTTATAAAATGTCCCCCTCAAAATATCGTTACGACCTGCTGCCTCGGTAGGAGACGGCCGGAAGGATGATTATGGAATTAACGGTATGGAACGAACGAGAACGGACTACGCTGAACCTTAACTTTACCGGTAACACCGTGCAGGAACTTCTGCAGCATCTTAAAGTTAATCCTGAAACCATCTTGGTGGTCCGCAACCAAGAAGTCATCACAGAAAAAGAAATCTTGCGGGAAAAAGATGCTTTAAAACTTCTCAGCGTCATCTCCGGAGGCT
>JACPCD010000034.1 GCA_016179955.1 Candidatus Woesearchaeota archaeon
AAAGTTGATTTATTTTTTGGTTGCCAAATCTCTTAACGTCACCACTTCGTTCCCTGCAAAAACGCCCCGTTGTACCAATTCTTTTATGTTCTGATGTTCAACGGCAATAATAACCAGAGCAATAGTTGACAAATTATCGGTGGGGCTTCTCCACGATGCCCTAAATTCTTTTTCCACCACACCCGGCGGAACAAATGGATCATACGCATACACTTCTACTTTATGATGCTGCAGTTCTTCAATTAAGAATTTGATGCGGCTGTTGCGGTAATCGGGAACATCCGGCTTAAAAGTAAGCCCTACCATCAATACTGTCTGGCTCTTTGCTGCCGACAATCGCTGCAGGATTTTCTTGGCATAAAATTGATGCATGGCATCATTGATCGTTCTGCCAGCTAAGATCACTTTAGAATCATACCCTAATTGTTTCGCTTTGAACGTAAGATAATAGGGATCTACACCTATGCAATGCCCACCCACCAAGCCGGGATGGTAAGGATGGAAATTCCATTTGGTGCCAGCTGCTTTCATCACATCATAGATATTGATGTTCATCTTATCAAATATCAACGTTAATTCATTCATCAGCGCGATGTTCAGATCACGCTGAATGTTCTCAATGACTTTAGCAGCTTCCGCTACTTTGATGGAAGGGGCACGATGTGTTGTAGTGACGGAACTATAAACCCAATCAATAATTTCCAGGGCTTGCTCATCGCTGCCGGAAACTATCTTTACTACCTTGCTAATAGTGTGCTCTTTATCCCCGGGGTTTATACGTTCGGGACTGTAACCAACTTTAAAACCCTCTCCTAACCGCAAGCCGGAATTTTTTTCCAGCAAGGGAATACAGATCTCTTCGGTTACGCCAGGGTAGACTGTACTTTCATAGACGACCACCGTACCCGGAGACAGATTTTGGCCCACTATAACAGATGCCGACTCAACATACTGGAGGTCTGGTTTATTCTGGTCGTCAATAGGGGTGGGAACACAGACAATGACGACGTGTGCGGCACGTATTTTAATGGGATCACTGGTGTACATGAGGGTATCTTTATGCGAAGAGCCTGAAGAAAATTCGCCGGAACTATCTTTCCCTTGCTGCAATTCTTTGATTCGCGAAGTGTTCACATCAAATCCGATGACGAGAAAATTATTACTAAGGGCAGCAGCGAGGGGAAGACCAACGTATCCCAGTCCAACGACGCAAATAGTCTTAATAGTCATGATATTTCTGGTACCACTCCACGAATTCCTGCACTCCTTGTTCAATTGATATTTGGGGTGACCAGCCTAGCACTTGTTTGGTCTTTTCTATATCGGCAACAGTAGCTAAAACATCTCCGGGCTGCAACGGAAGATTATGCTGAATAGCTTTCTTGCCAGTTGCTTTTTCAATACATTGGATAAAATAACTTAACTCGACGGTGCGGGGATTTCCCAGGTTAAGTATCTCGTATCCTTTAACTTTAGAAAGAGAGAGTAACACCCCTTCTACAATATCAGCGATGTACGTAAAACTGCGTTTCATCTTCCCGTGGTTGTAGACATCGATGGGTTTTCCTTCCAAGATAGATTTGGTGAACTTGAATAAGGCCATATCCGGCCGGCCCCACGGACCATAGACGGTAAAGAAACGCAGGCCGAAACAATTGAAGCCATACAAATGATGATACACATAGGCATAGAGTTCGTTAGATTTTTTGGTGGCGGCATACAAGCTGATGGGCTTATCAACCGGATCCTCTACTGAAAAAGGACTCTTTTCATTTCCCCCATACACTGAACTGGAAGAGGCAAAGACCAAATCACGAACTTTGAATTCCCGCATCAATTCTAATATATTCAAAGTACCCAGAACGTTGGCGGTGTTATAGGCAAAAGGATTTTCGATAGAATACCGGACACCTGCTTGCGCAGCCAGATGACATACTTTATCAAAATGATGCTGGGCAAATATTTTCTTCAGGGCTCCATACTCAGAAACCTGGGTCTGATAAAAAGTAATCTTATCTTTCACTAGCGCCAAGCGGTCTCTTTTTAACTGTGGATTATAATAACTGTTCAAATCATCGATTACTACAACTTTATCCCCGCGCTCCAGCAAGGCTTTGGTAACGTGAAATCCTATAAATCCTGCTCCCCCGGTAACGAGAATGTTCATCGCCGTGCCTCTTTGGAAAAATCAGTGTCCGCAACGATATAATCAGCCATAACGCCCACATCATACCGCTTGGAAAAATGAAAGGTATGGATTTCCCGCTTGCTATTGCTTACGATCCACTCAATAAGATTTCGCTCTGGCTGATAATTACCATGTAATGCTTCTGGAAGCAGCCCCAGGGTTTCTTTCATCAAGACGTAGGCAATAGGTGCTGCCAGATTGGTGGGTGGATTTTTCGGTTTCTCCAAAAATTGAAGGACCTTGCCATAAGCATCGGTAACGACGACACCCCGGCGATGAAGGACTGCTGGATCTTCCCGGTAGACGGAGATTAGATCTTTTTTTTTCTCCCGGAAACACTGCAACAATTCGCCAAAGTCCATATTAAATAGGGTATCGCCGGCTAAAACTAACACGTCATCGCGAATCTGGCTGCTTCTTACCACATATTCCAAGTCACCAATGACGCCGAGACGATCTTCATTGGAATTCGTACCATCGTTAAGGATGTGAATGGAAAGGGGGGTGGCATAGGATTCCTGCCAGGACCTAAACTGTTCATAAAAATGATTATTGGTCACCACATAGACATCATGGATAGTCGTTTCTGCCTGTATTTTTTCCAGGAGATATTCTATCAGCGGCTTGCCGGCAATGGGAACGAGAGGTTTGGGCTTTCCCCCGAGAAGTGGTTGATATTTATGCTGCGTGGGGGCATCGGATTCTGCTAATCCTTTCGCCAGCCGCGTTCCATAGCCGGCACCTAAAATCAATGCTTTCATTTTTGGTTATACGCTTTCCTCGCTTCCTCCAGCGATTCGGGACTCCCAATATCAAACCACTGCTGGTTAAACACAAAACCATGCACTTCGGATTAACCACTGCTGGTTAAACACAAAACCATGCACTTCGGATTCTTTAAGCAGATACTTTACCAGGTCGCCGGGATTGTCGGCTTTTCCCAAGGTAATGGATTTCTCAATGTGCTTCAGATCATCCCGGGAAAAGAGATAGCAGGCGGTGCTGGCCAGGCTGCTTTTTGGTTGGGCAGACTTTTCTTCAAATGCCAGGAGTTTGCTGCCTTCCAAGGTTCCCACGCCAAACTTCTTCCGTACTTTCTCGAGATCTTTCAGATCGTGAAAAGCGACAGTGGTCTTGCCCCTGGAGCGGAAAAAATCAATGAACGCAGGCAACGAAAAGCCAAAGAGATTATCTCCGGCGATAACTAAGAGATCATCGTTGAGATCTTCTTCCCGGAGAACAAAATTGATATCACCGACGGCGCCTAAGCGGTCGTCATTGCTGAGCGTGCCGTCATCAATCAATCTGATAGTTTGGGATGACGTGTAATGGTTTAGCCAGATGCGGAAAGAATCGTAGAAACGATGATTGGTGACGATAAGTATTTCTTGGACCTCCTTGGCTTTCTTCAGCTTTTCGAGGAGATGCTCGAGCACCGGTTTTCCTGCAATCTCCAATAAAGGCTTGGGGGTAGAATTGGTCAGGGGCTTCAGCCGCAGGCCATAGCCGGCAGCCAGAATCAACGCTTTCATGCCTAAAAACCAAACAAAAATGGTTTAAAAGGGTTGTGGAAAAGGAGTTTTGTTCAGCAGAAATTAAATACTACTGCCCAGAAGGCGAAGGGTGGTTTTTCTTTTACAACTCTACTTCTCTCTTTTCTTCTTGAAATATGACTGCATGATCTTAAACTGTTTCCAGGCGATATAACCTCTCTTTTCTTTCTCGGGAAGAACACAAATAGTAAGACCATTATTGAATAAATCAAGAAACTCGGACTTCTTCATCCTTAAGTGGGGATTCTTTGAAATAAACGTATCAAACTTTCCAGCACATTCTTCCCTTTGTTTCTTGTTCAGATAGCATTTTCTCAGGCAGTGAACTTTCTTGTACCAGTTGGCATGAAACGCCACATGCTTTGCCCGATTCTTACTCTTGACATAAGAAAGAACATTATTTATTTCGTCGTATGAGGCAGAATTATCTTTAATTCTCATTTTTATATCTTGGAGAGTATCATTCTCAGAGATAATATTCTGAAGAATCTGCTTTATTTTCTCGGGTGGCAATATCTTCCAAACTGAAAGCTGATTATATTCTATAAGATTAGCCAGATGCTGCCAGACAGTACTAACTTTTATCCCTCGTTCTTTGGAAATTTCTTCAATACTTTTCCCTTTCTTCCATAAGAATAATGTTTTTTGCACGCTGAATTGAAGATTAGCCTGCTCTGACTTTTTAATGAAATTCTGATGCTGGGCAATATCTTTTATCTCAGAATTTTGATTGAAAGGAAAAAGCTGGTTAAACTGCCTGACCAAATGTTTACGATACTTGAACGTATTGGCATTGGAGATATGAGCTAACCATCCTTCAAAATGCTCTACGATTTTTTCTTTCGTTATCTTCTCTTTCTCAAAATTATCTCTTAATGAGAGTAGTTTCCGTTCAAATCGGCGTACATTTTTCTTTTTAATTCGTCGGTGATAGGGGTAAATTCTCATTCCAAGAAAACAAACGCCATTTCTTAGATGGTGTATTTTTGACTTATCAGGATGAAGCTGAAGAGCAAGAGTTTGATTACAGAAAGCCTGAGTTTCTTTTTTGAAGTATTGTAGATTCTCTGCATGATTATCAAGAATAACAAAATCATCTACATATCTGATATAATACTTCGCTTTCAGTATGTGTTTAACGTATTGATCCAATTCATTCAGATAGACATTAGCCAAAAACTGTGAAGTGAGGTTGCCTAACGGCATGCCTTTTCCTGGATAATCGGTTTGATAATTATGCAAGATTACTTTGATAAGCCAAAGTAATCGCTTATCATCTATCTTTCTTTGGATAATGGTGAGAAGAATATTATGGTCAACAGTTTCAAAGTAATGTCTTATGTCTGCTTTAAGAACAAAACAGGGACGAGTAAACCCTCTGGATACTTTTTGAGCAAAATATTCAAAGCGCTCTATCGCTTTAAATGTTCCTTTGCCTATCCGATTAGCATAGGAATCAAAGATGAAGTTTTTATCAAACAAGGGCTCAATGATATTACATATTGCGTGATGGACAACCCTGTCGCGAAATGCTGATTTGCAGATTTTTCTTGTTTTGGGGTCTCTTAAAATAAATGTTTCAAGCGGCTTCGGTCTGTACGTTTGGAATCTTAACTCTTCCTGAAGCAGCTTTAAATTTTCATCAAGCTTTTCCTCAAACTCAATGACGTAGTGTTTAAGCGTCTTGCCTCTTCTCGCTTTCCGAAACGCTAATTCCAGATTCTCATAAGAGCAAAGTTGTGAGTATAAATCCATAGACCGGAAAAAAGTCCCAGCTTTGAGAGGTTGGCTATTCCGACCAGACGCCCGTTATTGTTGTTGAGGTTGTTGTTGCCATTCGCATTGGAATTGTTGTTGATTCTATCAGCAACCCAAGGCCGCCCAGAGTAGCCCTTTCAGCTTTGTGAGAGCACCACCCCTTCAGTGCTTTACGCATCAAGTCGGAGTTGAATTTTATAACAGCGAGGCTGTCGTGCCGAAAGAGCATGTAGTCCAACTTCTTATATTAACCCAACTATTACGCGTTGAGTGAAGCTGGGACATTCAACAGAAAAGAATGAAGATATAAAAATGTAACGGAAAATAAAAATTTATTTGAGTGAAACGCCGCTTACTGGTGCATACACTCTGCCGTTAAACTCAAATGGATTTCCAGCTTCAAGAGCCAACTGCACTCTTGCTTCCAACGCTTTTTCGCGCGCGACGTGCGCCTCCGGCGCTACCCCGACCAGACGCCCGTCATTGCCGTTGAGGTAGTCGTAGCCACTCGCATTGGAATTGCTGTAGATTCTATCAGCAACCCAAGGCCGCATGGTGGGCATCCCATCTTTTGTTGTTGAGTTAAAATACACATTCAACAAGCTGTCGCTGCGAGGAGAACTCTCACTCACTAACTGAACATAAGAGGTAAGATCTCGCCCTCTGCTCAGCGTATCCCATACTTTAGCAACTGCTTTGTTCGCAGGAGTCCAAATTCCATCTTTTTTAACATATCCTTGACCCCGTGCTTCCTGCACCTCATCGGCGGTCAAATGAAAAACTTTCTCTTGCTGTGATTTCAACTCCTGCCACGCGCCTGCAGGGAGAACCAAGGCACTTTGATATAATTCACTTTCTGCAGTAAGTTCACGTAAAGGCTGGGCATCAAGAACGATCAAATGGTCTCCTTCTGTTCCTGCGGCAGAACCATCGCCGGTAAAGAAATAGTTATCTTGCCAGGCTTCTCGGACATCTTTTGGAGCTTCCAATCTTCGTTCCAGAACATAGGCAAAGGACGCAGGAATACGCGGAACATCAACAACCTTCCCGTGTTCGTCTTTTCCGCTTACTAAGAGGGGCATTTGTAATCGAGTTTCACCATAAAACTCTCTATGTGGTTCTGGTAATCTTTCACTTTGTCCGGATAATTGTAGTGTCATTTTTGCATCACCTAGTAGGCTGAAAATAGAGGGTATATATAAATGTTTCGCTATTCTTAAGTGATGATATTAAAAATAAAATGAAAGACGTCCCCGTAGAATAGTTTTACGAAACTAAAAAAAAAGTGGACAGCTTACCGGATTTCCCACGGAATGCAACTTGATACGGGGGCTTAATCGACTATTTTGTCCCACACACCCACTGGACAACTTCGGCTAAAGTATATAAAGTAGCTCTTGTATAAACAATTTATGAAAAATGAAGCAACGCAGAACTCTTAACATAAGCTTTTCCCCCCTTAAGAGGTCGGCGCTACGCCTAAAAATTTATTGTGAGTTCCGCTCAACTGCTTCCTTTTCCAAGCAGCTCCAAGTTTTGAAATGGGCATAAAACTTTGAGGTTATTAAAATGGTCTCAGAAAACGTAGCACGAATAATCGCAAAAATTAGTGGCGATGGCAATGTATACAAAAATCAAGTCATGTACTTTAATACCTGTGATGTACTTCTTGACGAATTTGAAAATGACATTAGAATTGTATTTGGGAATGTCCCGATGACTAAAGGGAGAATGAGTAGCGGAACTAAGTACGTTAGATTCAATGATAAAAAGATGATTGAAAAATTGAAAGAATATCTTTCGAGCTACAACAGTTTTTATATTTTTATCCCAAAAGAAGTACTGAATTCGGAAGAAAATGTCTTAAAAGAATATATACGTGCATTCTACGATGATGAAGGCTGCGCCTCATTAAGGCTAAATCAGAGAACAAGGGAGTGGAAGAGGAATATCACCCTAGCTTCGAATTCATTCAAAATGCTTTCTCAGGTCAAGATAATACTTAAAAAGTTCAATATTACAACAAACACGATCATAAGAAATCGTGCTAATAGCGATTATGATAAAAGTTTCGTGTTGAGCATAACCGGAAAAGATAATTTCATATTATTTCATAAAAAAATTGGCTTTAAACATCCCCGAAAGGCTTCCATGCTTGATTTAATTATTAGGAGTTATGGGGCCACTTCTAAGAATCAATTAGAATTTAATAAAATTAAAAAAGAAAAAAAGAAGCTTGTTGTTCCCAAAATATAAAGGTGGACAGCTTACCGGATTTCCCACGGAATGCAGTACACTCCGATACGGAGGCATGTTTAACTCTCACGTGGACCAAGCTTAAATCCAATCCGTGTTCGAAATGGGAACGGGTGAACCATGCCCCTCTGGCCGTCCGATGTTCTCCAGCGCCGCTTTATTTATAAAGATTATGGTGATTTTAGACAATAAGTGAGAGTGAGATTCATTACTTTGGCTCTCGGGCTAATTTATCTATTTCTTGTGTAAATGGAATTAGTATCTCGCTGATAATGCGCTCAGCCGCGAGCTTGCTCTCCTGGTTTTGTGTCAAAGTTAGGCGATAGCCAATATTCTGCCGCAGCGTGAATATCTCACTGAGCATTTTAGCTAAATCTTTTCTTTGAGCAATCTTACTTAATCCGATTTGAGTACAGAGGTGGCTTTCCACCTTGTAGCCGTATAAAGCGAGCAATTGATTTGCTTTATGCTCCATGGAAAAATAAGCAATTAATATCGCCACCGACGGAGTGGCGCTACGAAGTAAATTAGTAGCACACTCCAGGAAATAAGCGGCATTGTTTTTATGCTGAATCGCGAGAGATTCTCTTTGTTCTTGACTAGTTATCGGGAATACGCTGGGCTCTACAGTGATGGTTCTTTTACTTAAGCATTTTGCTTCGAATTGCAGATCCATTTAGGTTTCCTCGCTCTGTAAGTCCTCCCTAAAAGAAGATAATTCTTTTTTGAGTTTAGGGCGAATATATAAGATTAAAGCGTCTTTTTTCAGATTTCGATAAAATAAAGTATTATGCGCTATCTCTTCTTTAAAAGCGGCCAAGTTTAATATAGTGGGGTTTATTTTATTAATTTTTTCAATAAAATCTTTATTGCTTCTGGGTATGACTAACACATCGATGTCGCTTTGCAGAGTAGCATCTCCCCGGGCTACTGACCCGAAAAGAAGAATAAGGTCGACCTTCCCCCGGTTTTTAGAAACAAAATTTTCCAGAACGCTCCAGGTATGGAGAAAAATTACTTCTCTCCTTTGTCTGGTTTTTTCAGTTCTGAACAGATCAAAGATTGGTCCAGCAAACTCGCCATGGCTGTTAAACTTATAGAGCCTTTCTTTGCCGGTGCCTTTAATTTTGATTACGATATTCTCTTCGGCCAGCTCTTCTGCGGCTTTATGGGTGATCCCTAAGCTTAACGCAGTTTCTTTTTTGAGGCTTTTGAGGCTGTACGCGGTTCGTGCTTCGGATAAAACTCTTAAGAGCTTCACTTTAGTCCGCGAGCCAAGTATATTTTCCAGGAACATTTTAGGAGAGGTCTATGAAACTGCAGTTTGAAAATTAATCAATTTCAGTAATTTGGATATAGATAATTAAGTTAAGTATATAAATGTTACTATTTTCATATTTTTAGAAATATTAATTATTTATACCTAATAAAACAACATATTTCTAATAATAGGGATTTATTAAATGTTTTAGCCCCCATTTGTTGCTTCAAACAACCATGAATTGGCTTAAAAACCAGTTGGTTTTTGGTAAGAAATATATAACAGAACCCACTCTCAGATAAAATGGATAAAGAAACACTGCAAAAGTGCCTGCACGCCGGAAAGATCGCAGCCCAAGTACGGCGAGAAGGGGCCTTAAAATTAGCCAAGCCGGGCACGTCCTTCCGCGACGTTATGGATTTCTGCGAGAAACGAATCGTCGAATTATATGGTGAAGTGGCCTGGGCTCAGATGGGCCTGAATGACGTGGCTGCTCATTTCTGCCCAGAAGAAGACGACCAGCAGGTTTCCAAAGAAGGCGACGTGATCAAGATTGACATCGGCGTGCATCTCGACGGCTGGATTGCCGATAATGCCATGACGGTCGAAGTGGGCTCGAGCAAGAAATACAAAGATCTTATCAAAGCATCCCAGAATGCCCTCAAAGCAGCCATCAAATTGGTGCGGCCCGGCTGCCCATTATGGGAACTGGGAGAAGCACAACATTCGGAAGCGGAAGCCCTAGGATTTACCACGGTCCGCAATCTGTCCGGGCACACCATTGAACAGTATAAAGTGCATGGCGGGGTGTCTATTCCCACGTTTAATAACAAAGACAAAACTGAACTGCAGGCAGGCTGGCAGATTGCCATCGAGCCCTTTGTAACGGACGGGCAAGGAATGATCCGGGAGAAAGGAAAAGCAACCGTCTTTATGGTAGAAAAAGAGAAAGGTATCCGCTCACCCTATGCCCGAAAGGTGTTTGATTTCGTCAAGCCCCGCCAGGGATTGCCCTTTCACCTGCGGCAGCTGAGCCGGCAATTTGGCAAAGGACCGGCAGCGTTAGGATTGAGGGAATTGCAGCAGTCCGGAATCGTGAAAGCCTATGCGCCGCTGGCGGAGATTTCTCAAGGTATTGTAGCCCAGTTCGAGCATTCGATGATTGTACAGGACAAGCCGGTCGTGTATACTCGGCATAAAGATGATGAGTGGTGAGGATAACGACCATATTTATTCAATCAAAATCATCGTTCCCGGCATCTGAAATTAGTTATGTCTCTTCTGAGTCGGGCCACATCGAGTCTCGTACTTCTTTGCGCTTCCCGATACTCTCGTAATCGTGTAATGTTAGGGGCATTGGTCTCGATTTGCCGTTCAAGCCGCGGTAAATTGTCCTCTATTCTGATGGCGGTGCTCATTAATTCACCCCTCACATTCTCACACGTTGGCTCTCCACCAGAATATTGAACACCTAAACGACGAATGTCAAAATGAATATCCTTACGTAAAGCCGCCATGGCTGAGTAGCCCAACGAAAGATTAACAATTATTGTTCGGGCATTTGCTTCATAGGTAATATACGAGAGGAACGCGCCGCAATTGGCAACCAGATCCGATAAATTTCGGTTGTTTTCTCCAAGCGGATGACGTTGTATGTATTCACAGGCATCACGAAAGGATGGCATAGTTGATGGTCTGACTGCTTGAGTTCCGCTGCAGGCAACAGCAACCGCAAGGCTATACCAAGCATAATTCTTTGCCATGACAATGCCAGAATAAAACCACTTTATAAGCATTTATTGGCTCCACCATAGTATAATAGATAATTAAACAACAATAATTAGCCCATATTAAGAATATAACCTGGCCACTTCTTCCAGCGTCTTCGTGGTCTTCACTCCCGTCGGCGAAAAATGGGTTCGTACGCCCTTCCAGGCTTTTAAAACCGTGGCCAGAGGCACAGGCTCTTTCCCAAAATGCTGCGCCAGCACATGAGAGTCATAAAAACCCATGACATTTATCATAGATTCCTGATGCAAAATGTCCATCAATTTCTGCTCCTCCGGAAAGGGATTATTTGTTGCCATATGGCTAATTAATTTTTGGTCCAGCAACGGACCAGTCCACAACGGCCCCGCAAAGGTAAAATCGTGATGGCAGCGACATCTTTCATTATTAAAATAAGATGTCTTGAAGTTCAGGCATTTGGCACAGAATAAAAAATAGTGATGCTCTTTCAGCAAGGCGTCGCATTTTTCTTTTCCGATTTCTGACTGGAAATAAACCCGGTAATAGTGGTCTTTGGAATATGCCAGCAGCGGCCGTAACGCTTTATCAAATTGAACCCCTAACAGCTGCACTTTCTGAATAAGTATCCGCAAGCCGGTTTCATGCATCAGGTAATTCCGCAATGGTTCAGACCAATATTTTCGCCGAGTTACTTTTGGATACGTTCCAGTTAAAGCAGCAGTATCCGTCGCAGTAACCGCAATAATTCCCCCCCGGGCAATCCGGGCAATCGCAGCGGAGAGAAAATGATTAGGGCTGCCAAAAGGATCTAGGTCAATGTAATCAAAATATCCGCAAAAGTTGGCTGGTTTTTTGGAATCGTTCACGCGATTCAATAAAAATAAATTGGCGTCCTCGTTGAAGGCGGATAAATTACTGCTTTTTATCTTGTTGAGAGCCATATTTTCCTGGAAGACTTTAGGAAAATTTTCTTTCAGGTCGTTGATGAAGAGATGATTGATTTTCACCGGCGCCAGTTCTTTTAAAAAACGGAGGCTGCGGATTCCCGAGCCAGCAAGTGGATCGGCTAGGTTCATGTTTTTTAGAGGAAGAGTATTGAGCAGCAGGATGGCTATATTCCGATTAGAAATCATCAAAGGGTTGTAGAATGTTTCCATCTGGCGGTTGATTTTTGAGGGAAGAGAAAGTGTTTTTAGAGTGATAGAATGTTCTTTAATTAATCCCATAGATAGCTGAATCAGCGGAATATTTAAAAATTTTGCCTCTTTTCATGAGTCATGCAATTGTTGCCGGCATCACTAACGGAAATCATCAAGAATGGTGACATCGGGGCGGCGATTACAACATTTCATAAATCTAACCAGTATCCTTACTTTCTGCTGGCAGATACTAAAATTGAAGAACAAAGAACCCTAGTTCCGGAAAGAATTGATTTCACAGTAGAAGAAACCCATATTTCCATAGACTCGCTCGTGGCAGTAACTCCTAAGAGAACCACTATTACTTTACATCAAATTAGTGGTTCTTTTCCTCCCACTCTTCGCCGAACCTTTCCGGTCTTGCAACGCTACGATCAAGAAGAGGCGGTTACTGTGGATCTTGGGGAAAATTATCCGCCCGCTGGTTATTCTCGTTTGCACGACCCCCATCGCATTGTGCTTGATAACCTTCACACGCTCCCAGATAAATATTTTTCATATGTTGGAAGAGGTATTTTTTTAGATGATAGTTATTGGGTATTGGGGCTGTTTGGGAATTGGAGAGCAGAGAATTTGCAGAATGGCGCAGTAGTTGAGAAGCGGATGAGGCTTGCTCATTACCATTATGAATATGGGAATGAACGCCTCGGTGACTGGCTGATATTTGTTGATGTCGGCAGAGCCACTATGCCTTCAATGGATGCTCCTCAGGAGGAAGAAGTTCCAGTAGCATGCCGAGAAGCAATTAGAAAATTGGGAAAGAAATATTTGCTGCCAAAAGCAAGAAATGAACTGGGAACAACCGCTTCTTTGGGCTTACCGGGCTAATTTAATCTGTCCGGCATAAGATACTCTAAAAAGAGAAAAGCTTATATAATACATATATTTATATAACCATATGGACCGAGAATCTACCCTCAGGAAGCTGGAAGGCCTGCACACGGTCGAAACGGTCATGGACGAGCTAAGCATCAACAGGCAGTCCGCTCTTAATCTCTTAAGCAAGCTCAAAAAAGAGCAGCACGTCACGATTTCCGGCGGCGGCAGAAGGAAGAGGCTCTATAAGATTACCATGAGAAAGCAGCTGCCGCGAGTGCCGGGCATGTGGGATATCCTGAACCAATACAACCCTGATTTTCAGCTTAATCCATGGTATGATCACCAAGTACACGGGAAGTATACTGTCGAGGATGTCATTGTAGATGCCATTGAAACCAAGAGTTTTCGAATCATATTAGCCACGTTGCGCTTGTTTAATCACGTCCGGGACTGGCCCAGGCTGTATACCGCGGCACGGAAGAATAATTCCTGGCAGAAAGTGGGGGCATTATATGATGTGGCGAGGATGTTTTTCAAAGTGCGGAAGATGCCCGAGAGATATCGGAAGGAGAAGTATAGAATATGGAATTATCTGTTTGATAGAAAAGACCAAACTGAAGATTCTCGACTTACGCCCATCTCTATGAAGTGGAAGATTCCTCTTCCTTTTAGAATTGGTGATCTTCGGAAGGTGGGATTATGATTACAAATAAAGATCAGGAAGAACTGTTTACACTAATCAGCAAACTGCTTACGCAGGATGTAACTGGCTATGCCTTTGGGGGAAATGCCATGATGTACTACGGATATAAAGATGAAACCAAAGATGTTGATATCCTGTTTGAGACTGAGGAAGAAAGATCAGAATTTTTCCGTATTTTGAGGGATTTGGGGTACAAAGAGACCAGCCCCATTACGATTTATATACCAGAGAAGTTGAAAGATAAACGCAAGCCGCTGATGTTCAAACATGATAATGGGGGAAGGTTTGACCTATTTGTAGAAAAAATTTTCCAAACACTGCTTAGCCCACAGATGAAAGAAAACGTATTTGCGGTGCATGAGTTTAAAGGCAAGCACACGTTACTAGTAAAAGTATTGCGTAAAGAACATATTGTATTACTGAAAGCAGTTACAGATCGAGAGAATGATTTCAGAGATATTAGAACTATCATTTCTCAAGATAAAAGTTTTGACTGGCAATACTTTATCGAGGAAGTCCGCTGGCAGTATGGGCATGGCGACGGCTGGGTGCTATTGGGTGTGGAGAAGACCATGCAGGAGTTAAAAGAATATGTTTTTATCCCGGAGAAATGGTTTAAGGAGTTATATGAAATCGGAAAAATGAAGAGCCACAAAAAGTAAACCTTCTTCGTTAAATTTAAAAATAGCCCCAATACTATGAACATCATGGCCATCCGCAAAGTTTTAGTTGCTATCCTGGGACACGTCGACCACGGCAAGACCACGCTCTTAGACCGGATTCGGCAGACGGCCGTGGCGAAGAGCGAAGCCGGCGCCATCACCCAGGCTATTGGCGTATCCATCATCCCTTTATCTGCCATTAAAAAAATATGCGGCAAGCTGTTAGACATCTTTAAAGGCAAACTTACCGTTCCGGGAATGCTGGCCATTGACACTCCCGGCCATGCCAGCTTCGCCTCGTTGCGGAAACGCGGTGGCAGCTTGGCCGACTTAGCAATCCTGGTAGTAGATATTAATGAAGGCCTGAAGCCCCAGACTATTGAATCCATGGAAATACTGAAAGCAAATAAAGTACCGTTCATCATCGCCGCTAATAAGATTGATCTAATCAATGAATGGAAATATGATCATTCTAAATTCCTGCTCGATAACATTAACACCATGGATTTTTCCATCCAGGGAACTTTTGAAAAGAAGCTGTATGACCTCGTGGCTCAGATTCAGGAGCATGGATTTCCGGCAGAGCGGTTTGACCGGGTGGATGATTATACCAAGCAGGTAGCAATCATTCCCCTCTCGGCCAAGAGCGGACAGGGAATTCCGGAACTGCTGATGGTACTGACCGGTTTAGCTCAAAAGTTTCTGGAGAAAAAGTTAGAGATTGAAGAGAAAAGTCAAGCAAAGGGGACTATTCTGGAAGTTAAAGAAGAAAAAGGATTGGGCACCACCCTCGATGTTATCATTTATAATGGCACGCTGAAAGTAAATGACCTTATTGTCATTGGCGGCATTGACAAACCAATCGTCACCAAAGTGCGGGCCTTGCTGGAACCAGTTGAACTGATGGAGATGAGAGAGAAAAAAAGCAAGTTCAAGAACGTATCGGAAGTTACTGCAGCTACGGGCGTGAAGATTGCTGCACCAGAGCTTAACCAGGCCATTGCCGGCATGCCATTGCGCAGTTCCTCACTTTCTAATCTAGAGCAAACCAAAGCAGAGGTACAGCAGGAAGTGGGCGAAGTGCTTATCCAAAACAGTGCCGAAGAAGGAATAATCCTTAAAGCGGATACGATCGGGGGGCTGGAAGCGCTGCAGCACCTGCTACAGGAAAAAAATATCCCCATTGCGTCCTCGTTACTAGGGGATATCACAAAAAAAGACTTGTCCCAAGTTGAGTCGATGAAAGAAAAAAATGAATTTTACGCTGTCCTTATTGGCTTCAATGTAAAACTCTTACCGGAATTGGAAGAATATGCTCAATCTAAAAATATAAAGCTGATAATAAATGATGTCATCTATAAAATCATGGAAGATTATCAGGCCTTCATCCTGCAGCTGAAGAAAGATATGGAACTGCGGCAATTAACGACTATTGTGCGGCCGTGTAAGTTCCAGGTGTTAAAAGGATACGTCTTCCGGCAGAGCCACCCGGCCATCGTGGGGGTGGAGATTGAAGCGGGCAGTATCCGGACGGGCGACCCAATCATGAATAAAAGCGGGAAAAGGATCTCTGCCGTTAAGAGCCTGCAGGAAGGGCAGGAAGCGCTGACGAAAGCAGAGCAGGGAAAACAATTAGCGTTAGCCATGGATGGCATCACTATCGGCCGGCAGGTGAATGAAGGTGATTTTTTGTATACTGATGTTCCGGAAGATGATTTCAAGAAGCTGAAGGCGCTGAAGAAATATCTTTCTAAGAAAGAGGCAGAAGTTCTCCGGGAGATTGTGGAGATAAAAAGGGCAGAGAATCCGGTGTGGGGGGTGGGGTGTCATGGTCGAACACAAAAAGATAAGCAAAAAAACTGCAAACGTAATCAGGGCGGTTGTTTGCCTTGGTCTTGTCGGTGGCGCTGGAATTGTAACTTATCCAGTTATTACCGGCGCAAAGAAAGAATGGAGATTAAATCGCCTCTGTGAACGTTCCCCGGCAAAACTGCAATCTTATTCTATTGAGAACCGCACGATTGACCAAATATTCAGAGACCATGATGGATATAGGCTTTATTCACACACCGATAATGGTTTAATTACAGAGAATAAGTATTATGAGGGACAACACCACCAGATTTCATTTTCAGAGGCACCGCAATTCCGAAGCCTGCGGGAGCAGCGGAAGGAAAATGTAACTATTTACCGAGACTTACCTACTGGAGAGCAGGCGTTTGCCCGGATTCTTACATATACTATACGGGGCTGTACTTTTAGTTATGACCAAAAAGAAATGAGGGAATTTTTTATAGTTGATGTTCACCTCCCCCAGACCATGGGATTAGCGGCAGGAATTGATTCCTACATTGAAGGAAAAATAACCCACCATGAACCTATGTCCGATGTTAGATGAAAAGATATATTTTTATAAGGTTCTGATTCTCACTATTGCATGCAACAACTTGCCATCCTCAATACCCGGGACATCAAGAAGATTAAGGAAATAGTGACTGCAGACTTTGGCTACTTCCCAGAAGAAGACTATGCCTTCATCCAGAATGAAAACGACAAACTCTACCTCGTGAGCAAAGATATCGCCAAACTTAACCTCCAGAACCTAATCATTGATAAGGTGGGGTTGTATTTTGCGGAAGTAAAGAATACTCAAGTCCGGCTCAGCAAAGAAGGGGCACAACTGCTCGCGGAAGCGGCCCGGAACAAAAAAATAAAGCTCCAAAATGTGGTAGAACTAACGGCAGAGGAAACGAAAGCGTACTTTCAGGGAGAGGATCTACCGAAAGAACTAGGAGCAGAGAACCGGTTGATACTATTGAGTTATCATAAGAATATTCTGGGCTGCGCCAAATACAAGGAACAGAAAATTCTCAACTTCCTGCCCAAAATACATCGCGGGGAAGTAATTTTGTAATCAGGCTTGGCCCAGGTAACTCAATACCTGCTCCGCCAGATTCCGATTGAGTCGCCCGGCCTGTTGCGGTTCAATTTCTTCTTTTAGAACCACTCTAATGACTCTTGCCAGTATATCATCGATATGTTCAACTTCGACGTCCGACACCGGCACCCCCAAAGGAGTATAGATGTGCTCGGGCTTCGTACTCCAGTATAAAGACTGATCCGACCCTTCGTACAGGCTGAAGTCCGTCCGGCAGCTTCCGCTCTGCCCCTGCACCCGAACTGCTTTCCGTTCAAAGAGTGGTTTGTATTCCATAATTGTTCAAGAACATATAGTGTATATATAAACGTACTGCATTTTACCACCACGACTACCCATAACTAGTTTATTACTTTAAAGTGATATTTAACGAAAGATTTATAAATAGTTCATCATTCTAAAGTAAAAACAACGAAGGTGCCCCTATGAAACAACCACGACCCAATGGACTTACTTTTTTACTGGTATTTGCGATAGCATTTATGCTGGCTCTTCCTGCCGTGCTGGCAGTGGATAGTGATGGCGACGGAGTTCCTGATAATAAAGACATCTGCCCTGGTTTTAACGATAGTATTGATGTGGATGGAGATGGCATCCCAAATGGGTGTGATATTAATAATGGAGATGGTCCTCGAGGCGATATGGATGGCGACGGAATTCTGAACCAGAATGATTATTGTCCTACTGAACGAGGCATTGCAGCGTACCATGGCTGCCTAGGAAATTATGCGCCGACTATTGACGCAGTGCCCCTGCAGCTGGTACAGGAAGGAGAATGGGTTCAATTCACGATCCAAGCACGGGATAGAAATCGCGATCCTATAACGTTATCATTAGAATCTGCCCCTGCCTCTGCAGTTTTACAGAATTATGGAGAGGGACGAGCAACGTTCCGCTGGGGGCCTTCATTTGAAGATGCAGGCGATTATTTCATAATTGTTACTGCGTCTGATGGAGAACTGCAAACCTCCGCAACGATAACCATGACGGTTGTCAATGTTAACCGCGCGCCGCAACTGAAAGAAATTGAAACTCCTTTTGAAGCTCATCCCGGTGAAGAACTGGGGTTTATCATAGAAGCACATGATCCAGAACAAGACAGCATAACGATAATGGCCGAAAACCTGCCTGCGCCGATGATCTTCGTGGATCGCCATGACGGGTTTGCCGTTGGTAAATGGACTCCCACTGATGCTGATCTGGGCCCACATCAATTCCAGGTTACTGCCAGTGATGGCCTATTGGAAGATACGATGACCGTTACTATTAATGTCGTGATACCGCCAGCGGAAGAAGCTGGGGACAACGACAATGGAGCGGGAGAGGAAGATCCAGCCGGAGATGAAAATCCCGCCGGCAATGATGCTAATAATCAAGACAATCCTGAGATCTCTGCCGAAGAGCAACGATACCAAGAACTTCGCGATACCTATGACCAGCTTCGAGACGATTATTCTGCGTCCAAGCGCAAGTATGATCGGGCAGTAGCGGAAAATAATCAACGAGACATTAGTCGCTATGCGGATGAACTGGACAATACCGATGGAGACTTATCCAATCTGGACGATGATGTGGATACCCTTCAGGATGATGTTGAGGAAAATGATGAGCTTGCTGACCGTGAACAATTATTGGATGACATTGATACCTTAAAAGAAGACATCCAGAATCTGCGGGATAGAATTGAATCTCTGTTGGAAAGCCCGGCGGAGCCAGCCCCCAGCCAAATCCGGCCAGTAACTGCTCCTCCACGAGACGCTCTTCCCCAGATTAGAGTTGAGCCTTTAAGCTTCCCGGCGGAAGCGCCGACGGTGGAAGAGTCCGTTAATAGCTGGCAAACTATACGGCCGTTAGCGTGGATGGGTGCCGGAAGCATCGTGCTGTTGGCAATAATTATATTCCTGGCGGCG
>JACPCD010000035.1 GCA_016179955.1 Candidatus Woesearchaeota archaeon
ACGATACGTTAAACTCTCAAATGTATACTGCGGCTTTGAAAGCAGTTGGAGAAGAATTGCAGGCCCGGCTATTGGCGGATGCTCTGGGCTACCAATTCGTTGATACCAGAGACTGCTTCGTTCTGACGGAGAATTATGATAACGCACAGGTGCTTCCGGAAACCTATGCACGATTGCATTCTCTTCAAGCGCTGGATCAAAAACTGGTTTTTCCTGGATTTTATGGGGCAACTGCTGCCGGAGATATTGCCACGTTTAGCCTCGGCGGCTCCAATAAATCGGGCGCGATTTTGGCTCGGGGGTTGGAGGCGGCGGTGTTTGAAAATTTCACCGACACCCCTGTCTTAGCGGCTCATCCTACAATTGTGCCGTCTGCATCAGTGATTCCGGAGATGACTTTTAAAGAGATGCGTGACCTTTCATACTTCGGTTTTGATATTTTTCATAAAGAAGCCATTGGGCCGTTGATGGGTACACCCATTACGTTGCATGTTCGCAGCACCACAGAGTACCCTCTTCCTGGAACACAGATAACGGCAGAGAGGATCAGCGATCCTGCCCATCCCGTGGTGGGCATTGCGTACAAAGATGGATTTTGTTCATTTAGTGTCGAAATGCCGGGATTGAATGATGGGGAAGGGATATTGTATGCCTTGCTGGGGGTCTTTCATGCTCGTCAAATTCCTATTGAGTTTTCTCCTACCGGAATTGATGACATTTCCATCATTGTGGAACAGAATGCGGTTCGCCCGGTTCTCAATCAGATAACCGCAGAGTTGGAAAATGCTGTTGGTGCTGACTATGTTAATGTGACATTCAAGCAAAATATAGGGTGTTTGGCTGTTGCTGGCAAGGACTTACAGCGGAATGCCCGAATATCTGCGGAGATAGAGCAAGTTCTTGCGGACCATCGAATTAAGGTAATTGCCGACACCAAAGGCGTTCAAAGGCGGTCGTTTATCTATGCGGTTGATATGCAGCAGGGCCATGAGGCAGTTAGAGTGTTGTATGAGAATTTTGTTTCCCGCTGATAAAGATTTGACGCCAATATTTGACCACTGCTTCTTTCGTAGCTCTTCAGTTAGCTTTCTCCACCATTTAAAAGCGTAATTTTTATTAACTTAGGGGTATTTTTATCCTAAAAGGACCAGAAACTAACGCAGTTTGAGGTAGATATTGAAATGATACCACCATCGCCCCAAATCCGGGAAGAGCAGGCGATCGTCCTGGATTACCTGGAACATGGATACCCTTTTGAGCAGGGAACCATGAAGACCCCCATAGTGCAAGCTCTGGGCTTTCAACACTTATCTTTACTGGAACTTATCCCCAAAAAAGGAATTCAGCTCCAGCCCGGCCAGGAAGTGTATATTGGCGACGGCAAGCGGGAAGAGATCCACCACATCAAAGGCCGGATTCCCATTGACAAATTAACCGCTACCGCTCATAATGGGTTAACACATACTATTGAGGAAGTGGTCAAAAGGGAAGAAAAGAAATTCATTGATTTTTTTAATAAGGCACAGCCATTGACGATGCGAATGCATCAATTAGAGCTTCTTCCCGGCGTGGGCAAGAAGCATATGTGGGAAGTGCTGGAAGCGCGCAAGGGCAAGCCCTTTGAGAGTTTTGATGACCTGAAAGCAAGAGTAAAGCTGCTTCCCGATCCGCGGATGGCGGTGGTGAAGAGAATCATCTCCGAACTGGAAGGGAAGGAGAAGTATAGGATATTTGTGTTCTAACTGGTTATACTCTTTACCACTTATACTCCGGCGGCCTCATCCGGTATTTTTCCTCTGCTGGGAACATCGAATTTAAGATCCATTCTGCCAGTACTCGGGTTTCATATTCGCATTCGGTGTGAATCGTTTCATGGATAGTGGTCAGTAAATCTTTTTCTGCGCTCATTCCTTCCTGCTTGTGAATCTTGCCATCAAGCCGATAGGTGTAGCCCAGCAGCCTTTCATTTCCCTGGCGGGGGAACGTTTCCACCAGCCGGAAGGGGAAGAACTTCGACAGATCTCGGCGCTCCTGCTGGAAACGGTCGTGGTAGGAATGGGACAGAACATATTTTGGAAGAATAGTGGATTCTTGGTCCGACGGGGGGTTTGGTTTTTCTCTCGGAGAAATGTAGTGTTCGGGGGCCGGTGCTGGGACGGAATAGTTCATAATTTTCTTTAAGGAGAAGGGAAGACATAACGGTTATGGTACTTAGTGAGACAATTCAATCAAAATACTCTCCAATTCACATCTTTCTTCTTTTGCTTCACCAGGTCATGTAATCCGACTTGTTCTGCTCTTCGCAGCAATTGTCGTGAAATCTGAGCTACACGAACGCCGTTGATGTCCACGTCGTTCTGCAAGAAACTATACTTTTTCAGGATGTCATCCAAGAGCTTGGCTTGTGCTTCTATATTCACATGCAACACCCCTGACGTGGCCACTTCCCGTTCTTTTTCCAGCTCTTCCAGTTCCTGAAACTTAGCTATAAGTTCCCGGACATCGGGGTGGATTTCTTTCAAGAATTCAATAATGGCCTGGATATCTTTCAGAGCATCAGCTTTTTTATGCTGTTCCTGAGGTCCAAACAGGCTCTGCCACCAGCTTTTTTTAGATGCCATCTATTAATGAGGATGAAATCTCCACAGATTAAAAACCTTTTTGTTTTTATCTGGTGTTGTGGGTTTGTCATTTTCTCATTTTTGAGCCACAAAAATTAAATAATACGGCCTCTTTAGGGTAGAATGGGGGTGCTTATGAATCCATTCCTTGATAAATATACTTTAGGAGACATCATTGCCTTGTACGATCACTGCGCCATCAGCGGTGGGGAATGCAGTGAAATGCTGGAAGATTATATTCTTTCCCGGAATGGTGCTTTGCAGTCAGAGATTGAGCAGCAGTATGACTCTTTCCTTTGCGGGAATATGACGATGGGGGAATATTGTGATGAATTATACTTGATAGGGGTTCGCATGGATCATAAGCCGGTTAAGAAGTGTGCTTGAGTTTCCTGATTTTGTCTATCAATCAAATGATAGGGGGCGAGAAAGTATTAATGTTTAATTTCGGTTGGTGATTATTGCATCCTCTATATTCAGCAGAAGAAAAAACTTAGTGCGGGATGACCAATCCTAGCTCCAAGCAGACTTTCTTTTGGTTCTCGGTGAGCTTGTCGTAATGTTGGCGCACAAATTCCAAAAATTCACGGTCAATGTCTTCCCCCATAGACTTTTGGGAAAATGTTTTAGTTTATTGGAAATTGCGCTGGGTTTAAAACCACGCCTTTTAGGGCGCAATTTTCAATCCAAGGAAATGCCGAGCATTTCCTGGACGAAAAATGCCAATAGCATTTTCCTGTCCCGAAAATCGCACGATTAAATACCTCGGGATTTAGCTCGAGGATTAGTGCGATTTTCGTTATAAAAGTTGTTTAGTCTGGTGTGGGAGTAAATTGTTGTTGCCGTTTTCGCAGAGTAATTTTTTGGTGGAATAAAATAATCAGGGCAATATTTATATAACATTTTTACTTTCTACGCTAAAAGGCGGTGATGGCAGAATTTCAAAATACAACTTTTCCTTGATAGTGCTCTTTCTGTTCTTGGCAAGCGCTTTAGTACAAGCAAATATCCTTATCAACGAAATCATGTACGATCCCGCCGGGAATGACAACGACCGCGAGTTCGTGGAAATCTATCATTCTCCGGGCTTTCTGAACCTGTCTGGTTACATCGTGGGCGATGCCGTCTCGAACGATACTTTGGTGGGTGTTTCCTATAGTTCTGCTTCCTATTCCCTTATCGTGGAAGAAGGGTTTAATGCTACGGGAATGAATGCCTCCATCTATTCAGTAGGCAAAACCATCGGCAATAACCTGAACAACGATCAGGATCGGGTGGTTTTCTATTATCCCAACGGCACACTGATAGATATTATGAATTACAGCAGTTCTCTCGGCGGGAATAATAACGGCTATTCGCTGGAGCGGGATGAGTTTAGTATTTTTACAGAAAGCCTGGTTGCAAATGGAACTCCCGGCCGGCAGAATAGCGTGATTCCTGCCTGTACTGTTTCACTCGTCAATTCCAGCTGGAGCGGCTGGCTGAACCAGACGTCCTGCCTTTCCAATGACACCCTGCGCCAGAACCGGAGCTTGATTCAATATGATGCCAACCGCTGTGGGACGGTTGAAAACGTGAGCTTCTGGGAATTTCAGGACACTACTTGTTATTTTGGGTTTCAGGGAGATATTGCTGAAATAAACAGCACCCTCTCCAATCTTACCCTCACCAAGAGCAATGGCACGGTAACGTTCTTTGAAGCGGGCTTTCCTCTTTTCTTTTTCCCATTTAATTTTACCAATAATACTTTTACTTTTGCAGACATTTTCATCAGACAGCAACTGACAACTGAATCATCCGGCTATCTGCTGCTGGCGGGGTTGGATTTAACCGTGCATAATAAAACCAAAAATTTTAATCTTCAAAAGATGGATGCTGTCAGCAATGCGGTCTGTATTCTGGATGCAGAAGTCCGAAACGTCTCCGCGCTTAGTTCTGGGTGCACCGAACCAAATGAGACCATTGTTCGTTGTGATGGTGAACTCCATGTTGATTATACCTGTACTAGCAATGGAACGCAGTATACTGTTTCTGGATTACATCACTCGTTTGTCCGTGAATTTACCATTGCGGATGAAACACCTCCTCCTTCTGGATTTGCTTCTGGCGGCGGTGGTGGTTCAAGTTCTTGTCCGTCCGGCATGAAACTGGTGGGGAGAAGATGCGTGGCGGAAGAGACCAGAGCAGAGCAAAGCCCGGAACAAAGTGTGGTTCCAGTTCCCCGCGAAGGTACTGTGGTTTCACCTTCTGCTGAACTTACAGAGGAAGATTCCATTCCCAGCTCACGGATCATCGAAAAAGACATAGAGCTTAGCCTGCGGGATGGGAATAAAGTTTCTCGGAAAACGATAGTGGAGGGCAACCAACTGACGGGGGCAGCCATAGGATTCAATGACGTAGCGTCTGGTGAAGGAATGATGGGAATGGTCGCTTTGGCGCTGCTAGCGTTGTTTAGCTGCGCGGCAGCCTGGGTGATGGTGAGGAGAAAGTAGGGCATGGCGGAGTTTTATGGAATGAACATTTTCTTATATTTTAAGTAATAACCAGATAATAATTTATGGAGATTTCCTCAGGAGTCTTGGTCTTTGGATTTTTTGTGATGATAATTTTATAAAGTCAACTTTTTGTGAACTTGGTAATGGAATTTGCTTATCTTGATGAAAGTGGCGATCTCGGTCCTAACGGAAGCAGGAACCTGGTCTTGACTTTAATGTGCACACGCAAGAAGAAAGAGATCTCGAGAGTGATAAGGGACGCCAAAAAGAGACTTCTTGATCATAACAAAACTGCGCGATGGTTAAGCCGAAAAGGGGAAATAAAATTTTACAGTTTTCCGGATAAAGATTTACTCAAAAGAACTCTTAGGAAATTAGCTGATATTGAAATGAATGTTTATTTCATTTTTTTTGAAAAAGATGGAACTGCCATAAATGCCGATATTAAACAAACAATTTTAACACACCTTTTTCGCCATATTATGAAGAAACCAGATAGAACTATTGACAAAGTCATTGCCGACTTAAGTTTCTTTAATAAAGAAAAGTTGAATCGCTTTATTCTGCAAAGCTATACCTCAAAGCCCGTGAAGCTGAAAAATGATAAAGGGCTAGAGTTTGATGCAGAATATGGAAAGGTCACTTTTTCAAGATTAAGCGCTGAAGAGTTTGAAAAAGCAAAAGATGATATTTCCAATACTATTGTAGAGATTGAACATTATAATTCCAGGTTAAGCGATGAACTTCAGGCGCTGGATTTAATTAGTGGGAGTATCTTTGCTTTTGTTGAGCATGGAAATAAAGAATATTTTGACCTCATAAGCAAAAGCAAGGTTAAGATTGACGGTGTAAAGTTTCAATAAATTAACAAAAATAAGCGGTTACAAAACCTGCCCTACTTGTCAACCCTTACCACATAAGCGATAAGGTCTCCGAAGAGTCCTTTCGGGAGGGTGTTACTTGTAACCAGACCTTACAAAATAGCTATTTTATATAAAGTTTTCTTTTGTATTTCATCCAGTATAGGTTTTTGTATACTGGTTTTTCAAGTGAAACATAAAAAAGACGAGAAATCTCAAGAAACTCGACCTTTCAAAAAGTAAAGATATTATAGAAACTGGCTCATCCTCATTTGCTGTTTCTTTTCCTTCAGTAATCGGCTTTCTTTCAATAGCACTCCAATCTCAAACCCAAACTTTCGCTGCAGAAATTCCTGTGCATACTTTACCATCAATTCTTCTGACGAAAAACGCAACGGCTGCTCTTTCAGCGCATTCCGGCTCGCTTCCCGACACACCCATACTCCCAGGGGAATGTTGTATTCTGAGGTTATGAATCGCAGAGCCAAAACTGAATGCTGCCGTTTCAGTGATTTCATCTTTTCCAGAATAGCCAGGCGCGCCGCGTAATATCCGCCTGCCGTTTCCTCGGCATACTCTTTCCGCCCTTCATATGCTTCGTAATCTGTCGAATAAAAGTTTCCTTCCTTGCTCCAGGGATTTACTTTATATCCCAGATAACTTTCAAATAATTCGTAACTCCATACTTCCGGGAAGAATAATACTAGGTAATAATTCCCCCAGGAGCCGCCAAAATAGAGCTGATATTCTCCTATCGAAAAATCTTTGATTTCCGTCATCAATTGCTTGCCAATAGTATCATCCACTGCCGTAATGCTCCAGCGGGTGGGGACTAATTTCCGGTTCTGCTTCAAACCTACATTTCCTACTGACAGCAGCTTGTTCAGGAAACTTTCTGACGACTCGCTCCACTCGGGAATCCACGGCCGGATTAGATGTTATGCGTGCTTTCTGTACTTCTGCCTGCGGCCCAAAGGGAATGATCTCTTTCTCCGGCTTGATGCGTAGTTTAGGCTGTTCCTTCAGGCGTACTTCCAGCTCTACTGCCTTTCGGGCCATGCCCACTTCCTGGCAGATCTCTAGGAATTTTCCGGTTTTGTGGATATCTTTTACATTCCACGAGGTTCTGGAATTAACTAATCCGTAGCGGAGACTGGCGATCGTGCCTATAGGGAGCCGCTGCAGGCTCCATTGCCGCGGGGAGTCATAATGAGAAGTATCATTTAGCGTCTGCGGGCTTAACACGCCAATATTAACTTGAGGATAGCCAAACCGGCCGATGAAAGGGGCGGGAGATGTTCCGAAGAAGTCTTTCTTAAAGTTTTGTTGGATGTTGATGTGGGGAATTTGTTCGATGTCCTTGAACTTGACCCGCTGGAGGTGCATGAAGAACCTATAGATGTTGAATGTTTAAATAATTTTGGATGGAGAATAATACTCCCACTCTATTTCTATCAACTGGTTCATAAATTCTAATCATTTAAAACATATAAAAAATCTGCCGAAACCTTTATATTAAAGCCTAACTTTTAACGCAGTATGCCAAAACCAAAGTTATCAGATGCGGAATTCAGGAAGATATCCGTAAATTTATAAAAATTACTACTGGGGTTTATAATTTAAAAGATTACGGGTTGGATAATTAAATTATTTTGTTCTAAATTGTTTCAACAAATCAGCATATTTCAAGAAGTTAGGGGTTCGTAGTCTTTCATTGATGTTGATGTGTTGATATGCCTTCATTGCATCTTTACCTAACATTGTTCTTTGATCATCAGAGTACACAATATCAAGGCCATAAAAACTGCCACAAGCCACAATCATAAAATCGACCAGAATATTGGTGTCCCATCCATATGTTCCTCCTAAATTTCGATAATGATCAAAATACTTTTTGGCTAATAAAGTAATTTCAATAGAATTCCGCAGATAGTGTCCTCCGGTTATCCTATCATACATCTCTAGAAGAGAGATACGTGCTTTTCTGCTTGCATCCGTTACCTTAGGGATATTTCTTATCTCTTTCCTGATAAGAGGGAAGTTGTACACGACAAAATCCTTCTCTTCACGTATTCTTCTTTCAATCTCTTCAGCATCAGGCTCTTCTAGCAAATTCCCGTAAATGTTGGTGTCAAAAACTACTCTTAGCATAATCACGAAGAAAACAAAGTTGATTAATAAACTTTTGTGCCCCTTGAGAGAAAATGAACTTAATGTATGGGATTAAAAAAAGAAAAATACGATTAAATGTGACTAATATTTACTACTTTTGTTGGGCATTTTATCTTTTCCGGATCAGTAATATACTCTCGCTCATAACATTTAACGCCGAAGCAAAATCTATCTTGGTATCCTATAATAAGAGGCTTTTGAAGCTGTTCAGCGACTCTAATGGGACGCCAAATATGCCAGCCCGTTACTACATCTTCCGGGAAAATAGGGCTTTGATATCCATCGCAGAGGTAGTTACAAAGATATAGGATAGCATCAATGCTTTTCTTTGCGGAAAAATTCTCAAACGGCTCGATTACGCGCTTTGTTTTTTCTATTTTTGCAATTTCATCAAGATGATTGTCATAAAATGATTGTCCTGAAGTCGGAGGCGCAATAGTAACCAGAACATTATCACTGCCATAGTCTTTCTGTATCTGTTCTATAAAGGGATGGCTGGGAATTCTGTGCGAAAGATGAATGTATAGTGACGTTGCTTCTTTAGGGATGGCGCTGAAAATGGAAGCCCTTGCTGCTGCTTTGTGTGCCGCATATTCCCGTTCTTGCTGTTCTGCCATAGCTTTAAACGTAGCTTGTAAAGCAGCTAATCCTTCTTGTTGTTCGTTTGTGGAGGAGGTCATTTTGATTAGCTCATTCATATCTCATTAAAATCTCGTACGATTCTTGCCAATTTAGATTCATCGGCCGTTGGCATTTCATACACATATTCGATGCCATCATCGTAGTCTTTTAATCTTCCCTGATATGTTTTTCTCTCCAGAGCATCTCGTTTTGATATTAATTCATTTAAAGTGCCTATCAATTCTTCTGGGGTTCCTCCTTCTCGAAGGGGTGCGGTCAAAAGAACATAGGTGTTTTCTCCGGGGCCTAATCTTTCCTGCGGTGGCTCTATGGAGATGACTAAGCTCCCCACATCTCGTTGCATGGTATAATCCCCGCCGTCATACCTGAAATTGCTGCCATAATTTTTTCTTACTCTCTCGTATATCTTTTCTAAATTTTCGTCGACCATTTTATTCAGTTCCTCCACTTTTATCTTGCGGTAAATATTTTGCCAATGTTTTTATAAGCTTAAATACTACCGCAGAGCCTTCTTCTTTATCTGCCAAGGCTCTCCTCATGTATTGTGCAGTCGTTAATCCGATATCAGGGTCTATCTGACGTAGTGTTTCATAACACGCCCTATAGGTATCTACTGGATCTGGCGCTACTGGATTATGCGGCCACCAGCCTTTTTGTTCAGCAGGAGGAGCATAACGATCTAAGACACTTTCTAACTCATTAAGATCACAATCTACTGCTCTTTTGAATTTATATCCAGGAGTACGTAGTTTAATCTTCGGTTCTATTCTCATTCTGAAACCAGTCATTTTATGAGCCTCCAAGCCACTTAGTGAATTTTTCTTTATCCAAATCAAGAAAAGCAAAATTTCTTACGCCATGTTCTTCTAGTTCTGTTAATCTTTCTTTAGATAATGGCTTAAAATAAAAGTATCCTACAATTGTTTTTTCGGGAACATTTCTTTTTACCGCTATTGCAAAGCTTGCGCTCATATCAGAATCATTATTTTCTTCTACAAGTATTGCATCTAAAGACCTTTCCGATACATATTTTGGCTGAAATTCCTTCTGGGAAAATATTTCCACTTCATAACCAAGAGCTTTGTAAACCTGCTCAAGAGCTTGGTAAACTGCCCGGTCTTCATTTTTGATAATCCCCAGTTTCATTTTTGCAAAACCTCTAACACTTTATTCCAGTCTTTCCTGCCATCATCTGTAAACGGAGCATGGAAAATGCCTAATTTAGAATCATTTATGGTGTAAAGATATTGTTCAGAGGAGGAGTCACGCCAGTATCCACCACTAATGGGGTCAATGGCCGCTGAAATAGGATGGTCATGATGGTTTATATCCGTTACAATGCCAATGTAAGGTATCTTTATCTTTGCTGCAAGGAAAGCCAAAGGGAACCCAAACGGCAATAAATCAAAAATGTACTTCATTCCTTCCGGACCCATGGTGCTTCTGCCACCTTTCGGCATCATTAAGTCCGTAAGCAAGACATTGTAATGATAACCGCTTTCAAGCGCTTTTTGTCCTTCTTCGTAGTTTGTAAGTACGACCAGTTTATGTTCTTTAAGCTGGACTTGGGCGCTTTCTCTATGCTTGAGGGTATCTTCAATGACCAAAATGTCTAATCGTGGCTGTGGTTCTGTCATTCTATTTTTAGTTGTAGCGTCGGATATATAAAACTTTCGTCTTTTTACGATAGTAATTAGACACTAAAAACACGCTGATTTTTATTCTCCCAAACCTTTAAAAACAATCCCCTTCTTATCTAGATTATGCTCACCCCCAAACAAATAGCTCTCTTACGCGAAGAACTTCACACCGCGAAAAATCCTATTTTCTTTCACGATGATGACGCCGATGGTCTCGCTTCATTCCTCTTACTCTACCGGATGCATCGGGAAGGAAAAGGCATCATCGTCAAGCTTGCTCCCAACCTGGGAAAACCATTCCTGCGCAAAGTGGAAGAGCTTCACCCCGACAAGATTTTTGTGTTAGACGTCCCGCAGGTAGACCAGGAATTCATTGATGAAGCAAAAGTGCCTATATTCTGGATTGATCACCATCAGCCTTTAGAGCGGAATAACATCCATTATTTCAATCCCCGCCTGCAGGACCTCAATGCGTATGTTCCTACGACCAGGATGGCCTGGCAGGTAAGCGAGAATCCTGCCGATATGTGGATTGCGGTCATCGGTTGTTTAGCAGACCATTACCTGCCGGAATTCATCGATGAATTCATAGAAAAATATCCCTACTTGCTTCCCCAAAAGGGAGATTTGCCCGAGATCCTGTTCAAGCAGCCCGTAGGCCAGTTAGTCAAGATGTTTTTCTTCCTGCTGAAAGGGCCCACCTCTGACGTGCATAAATCTATCAAGATTCTGACCCGAATAAAATCTCCTGACGAGATCATGAAGCAGGAAACAGCGCAGGGAAAATTTCTCTACCGGCGCTTTGAGATCATCAACCAAAAGTATGAAGAATTGCTGGTGCAGGCCAAGAAAAGCGTTCCCAGTGGAAAACTCATTTTATTTTATTATACGGAAGAACAGTGGTCCTTCACCGCTAATCTGGCCAATGAGCTCGCGGGGTTGTATCCTAAAAAAATCGTCATCATCGCCCGGAAAAAGTCCGGGGAAATGAAATGCAGCCTGCGGGCGCAGTTTCCCATCTTGGATGCATTACAGCGTGCCTTGGTGGGAATCAACGGTTATGGGGGGGGCCATTTCAATGCCTGTGGTGCGGTGATTAAGCAGGAAGATTGGGATGTTTTCCTGCACAATTTCAAGAAAGAGTTAGACCATGCTTAAGCTGCTGATTGCGTTCAGTGGAATTATTGCTGGCTTTATTCTTTCGTATCTCTGCTGGGATGAGTTGGAACAAAGAAAATATTTTGTGATTGCCAAGCACATTTTGCTGGTATCTTTATTTCTGGTGGAAAGTTATTTTCTTGCCTCTGTTGTTTTATGGACCTTTTTGGCTCTGGCAGTTATTTTCTTTGCGCTCAGTCTGAAATTTCAGCATTATCTTCTGGAAGTAGGAATTTATCTTTTCGTGAGCATCTTTTATTTCCTGTATTTAAGTGGCGAGGCCAGTCCGGTAGTTGTTGCGTCCCTCTTGTTCCTCTACGGCCTGCCTGCCGGAACCTTGCTTCGGAAACCATGACTAACCAACCTAATCTAGAAGAAACTATCCGGGAGAAAGTAACGCCCCTGCTGGAAGAAACCATGGAAAAGCACTGGGGCATTACCATTCCTCAGCTGGAAACGGATATTACTGATCGGTTAAAGAGTCCGCAGCTACAGGTGTACCTTCCTCTGGGCTTGAGTTTTCCCCGCGCGAAGAAAAAATTTAAAGCGGAGTTCATGAAGCGGGAATTGCAGCTGCACCGGGGCAATGTTTCCCAGCTGGCGAAAGTTCTGGGATTAGATAGGAGGAGTATTCATCGGGCTATCCACGAACTCGATATTAATATCAATAAGATGCGCGGAGGTCGTTTTTCAGCAGAAACTTACCGGCAGACAGAGATAGATATAGCTCTTCGTTCCACCCTGGATCAGTACAAAGAGCTTATCCGGCCGCAGAAGCTGGAAAGCTTGTATCAGGACGTGCCTTCACTGTCTAAGAGCATTGCCCAAATCCTGCCGCATTGGGACCTTACCTGGAAAGCAGCGGAGCGGGAGTTTGAGAAACAGTTCCTGGTTCAGGCGCTGAAGGAGAATTCCGGGAGCATTTCAAAGACAGCGGTGATGATACGCCTGCGCCCGGAAACGGTGCAGCGGAAAGTGAAGAGGCTGGGATTGCGGGGGACACGCTAATTGACTTCGTCTGCCGGGGCAAAAATTATATATACTCCTGAAAAATCATCTTGGGTATGCTTCAAGAGGAAAACCATAATGCCAATCTGAAAAAATCAGATCATCCCCTTTTCTTTCAGCGGCTCACACCTTCACAAAAAGCGGCCGATACCATTGCCCATTTTGGCGGTAGCTGGACATTCATAATCATCTTCTTTCTTTTTTTTGTGACCTGGATCATATTAAATACATGGTTATTGCTCACGCAAAAAGTATTTGACCCGTACCCTTACATTCTGCTGAACCTTACCTTATCCTGTTTGGCGGCAATTCAGGCCCCCATTATTTTAATGACCCAGAACCGGCAGGCGGAACGTGACCGGATAAATGCCCGGTATGATTATGCCATCAACCGCAAAGCGGAGCGGGAAATCCAGACGCTGCAGCGGGATGTGGATGAGATTAAAAAGATGATGCGGAAGAGGTAAGTATTAACCCGATGATATAAGCAAAACACGGTTCACTTCTTAATCTTTAGTTCTATTCCTCACTTTCTGACCATACCTCTTCAAAGAAATGTTTATATCTCTTAGCAATTGCTGGAGAACGAATAACCACTCCACTCGGGTTAGCAGACCAAACATAGGTTGCAACATTATCTCCATAAATTAATATTGCACTCGGTAGGTGCTGTCTAAAATAACGTACTTTAATGAATTTAGTGGTAGCAACAGTTCTTGAAATTACATCTTTAATTTTGACACAAGCAAGTAATTTTGCTCCTTTTTTTTAAAGCATAGATTACATCACTATACATCGTCTTTATTCCCTTAATCCCTTCATAAACAGTAGCGGTTTGTGGAACTCTACCGAAATGCTGCTTCTCTTTCAGAGCAGGTAAAACCTTCCTCAATTCTTCCTCTTTCTCTTCCAACAAGCTTTTTTCTCTTTGCACATAATGAAGAATATGCTCTGGATCAGCCGCTTCAAAGTATTTTGTATTTTCTTTAATCACAAATGAAACTAATCCTTTATCTATTAAGCGTTCCAGCATTTCATAGACTTTAGAGCGAGACACTTTTGCCTTTTTGATAATTTCACCGGTTGTACTTGGACCTAACTCTAAAAGAGCAAAATAGACTTTAATCCCCCCTTTCGTTAATCCAATTCCTTCTAATAATGCCGTTTCTTCCATTGTCCCCTCTAGAGGGAGAGACGATATATAAATATTACTCTTTGAAATCTAATTTTATGACAAAAAATCCAAACAAAAACTTAAGAAGCATAGTCTTTGAGAGTAGACAAAGTAAAGGAGTTGTGTTTTGGTATATAGAAACAATGAAAATTATGGGGTGAAAAAATGACCGGAAGTTGGGGCACAGCACACGATTTGAGAGCTTTAGAATTTGCGGATTATTGCCGCAGAGAATTGAAGAGAGATAATTTTGAAATGGAAGTTGATGGAGTAAGATACCGAGTTAATCATGCTGGCAGTTCAGTTGCATTGTATAAAAATAATCGCTTAACTGCACATATGGGGGATGATGATTTTTTAGAGAACTATAACCCTTCTAGGGGGTTGGATGCAAAAGTGTTAGATGGGAAAAAATAAAATGGGCAGCCTCATCGAATTTAACGATACTTTGGAGCTAACTTTAGAACAGGGCTTTCCAGACAATTTTGTTTTAGAGAGACATCTACAACAACCATACACTACCGAAGAATTTAAAGATAGAATCTATGAGTTCCACAAACCGAATATGAGACTCTACCATCCAGCACCTACCCGCGTTTTTCTTGTTCATAATATTGATGGCAAATGGATACATTGGGGTAAAGCCCATGTTCTTGAACAAACAATTCATGCCGAAACAAAATCAACTTCCGGAAAATTCAGGCTTGTGCAAATTTACGAACCTGAATTTATGCGAATGAAAAATATTGTTGATGTTAGCAAAGAAAAGCAATATTCTTTTCCTTATTAAAACCAAAAAAAGTATTGTTAATTGCCTATAAATGTTGCTTTACTACCCCCTTCAATACCTTCGCCGCCTATAGCCGTAGGAAATTCTATCCAGAGGATCACCACTGGTTGAAATTCTTTCTAATGGCGAGGGGCCAGAAATACGGTCCAGGGGATCCTGAGAAGTGGAAACGCGTTCTAACGGTCCTGGTTCGGAGATACGATCCAAAGGATTTCCGCTGCTTTTATAATGATGTGATTCTCGTGGAGAGTATGGCGGCTGGTAGAATCTTGAATTAATCTCTTTCCCGCATTTTTTCTCTGGGGTACTTTTTCTTCGATATTTTCCCATGCACATTCCCTTTCCACTACGATGCTTAAAACAAGCTCAACCCATACACCACAAACAGCGGCACAAAGACAATTGAAAAAGTGTTGATGACTTTTATCAAAGCATTCAATGCCGGGCCAGCCGTATCTTTGAACGGATCGCCAACAGTGTCTCCTACCACGGCTGCTTTATGCGCGTCGCTTCCTTTTCCACCAAACTTCCCATCTTCAATATATTTTTTAGCATTATCCCAGGCAGCACCCGCATTGGCCATGAACAACGCGAGCAATAATCCACTTAAAATGACTCCAATCAGCAAACCCCCTAACGCCTTGATGCCTATCATGTTCTTCAATGCTGCTTTAGTTACGATATCAACACAGGTTCCGTATTCCGGTTTTGCTTTTCTTTGCATCAGTCCTTTAATCTGCTTGAATTGCCGTCGGACTTCCACTACAATCCGGTGAGCTGATGAACCCACTGCCGTCATGCAGACCGATGAAAAGGCAAACGGTAACAAGGCACCAATAAATAGTCCCACGATGACTGCGGGATTGGTCAACAAGAAACTGAACGGCCGGCCAGAAAACAATTCCACTTCTTGAGTGAACGCGGCGAATAACGCTAGCGCACCTAAAGCCGCAGAGCCAATGGCATACCCTTTCGTGACTGCTTTTGTGGTATTGCCGACGGAATCCAAGGCATCAGTAACTTTTCTCACTTTCTTATCCAGCTTGGCCATTTCTGCGATGCCACCGGCATTATCGGTGATGGGCCCATAACTGTCGAGAGCAATAATAATCCCGGTTAAAGAAAGCATAGATACGGCGGCAATGGCAATCCCATAAATTCCCGCCAGCCAGTATGCTGTCAGAATGCCCGCAGCGATGACTAAGACCGGTACGATAGTTGATTGCAAACCTATCGCTAAGCCCATGATTAAATTAGTGCCTGCACCGGTTTGAGATGCTTCCGCAATCTTCTGCACTGGGCGGAAGGATTTGCTGGTGTAATACTCGGTGATGATGTTGATCAGCAGCGTGATGACTAAGCCTACCACCGTTGCCAGAAACAGGTTGAGTGGATTACGTGTATACATAGTTACAAGGTAAAATCCAGCCACCGAAAAGATTCCGGCCGCAAACAATCCTTTATACATTGCACCCATGATATTTTTGGACCGGCCCAGGCGGACAAAGAAGGTGCCGATAATGGAACTAATAATTGCCACGGAACCGAGCATTAAAGGATATTCTACGGCGTTATTGAATGTGCCTGATACGGAAGGAATGGTGGCCAACAGTAAAGCTGCCAGCAGCGTCACCACATATGTTTCATACAAGTCTGCGCCCATGCCAGCGCAGTCTCCCACGTTATCGCCGACGTTGTCCGCAATAGTCGCAGGATTTCGAGGATCGTCTTCGGGAATTCCCTTCTCGATTTTACCCACTAAATCTGCGCCGACGTCCGCTGCTTTGGTGAAAATGCCGCCGCCAACCCGGGCAAACAGGGAAACCAATGAGGCGCCAAATCCCAACCCAATCAACATTGCTGGGTCTTGGAAAATAGCAAAGAAGACGCTAATGGCTAACAACGCTAAACCGACCACCGCCATGCCGGTAACGGAACCACCTTTAAAAGCTACGCTTAACGCTTCCCGTAATCCTTGCTTGGCCATTTCTGCCGTACGAACATTGGTGCGCACGGAAATGCTCATGCCAATGTAGCCAGCAACGGCAGAAAGAACCGCACCCACCAGAAAACCAACGGCAATAGGAATGCCCAGAAGATACCAGAGGACTGCGGTGATGATGACCGCAAAAACTGCAATAGTTTTGTATTGCCGGGCCATATAGGCCATGGCGCCTTCTTTGATGGCATCCGAAATTTCCTGCATCTTGGGTGTGCCGGCGCTGAGTTTCAGGATGTTTTTGGCAAGATACCAGGCATAGGCCAAGGCCAAAAGACTTACAATGATTGCGATAATGCTGACGTATTCCATGAATGATACACCCCCTCAATAATATCTCTTTTGGGGGAGAAATGGTTTATATATTTTATGGTGATGGAATGGGGGTGTTTGATTATGCGGTTGATTGTTCTCAAACACCATAATCTTTATATAGAAAAATTACACTTTTCTGGGAATGTCTCTCGAATATATCACCCGGCGGGAAGGAACCACTTCTTTACTGCAACGGGTACGGCAGGCTGTCAAAAGTACCGTGGCGAGTTATGCCTTGCCGTTCTTCTTAGCCCTTCCTGCTCTTGCGAATGTATCCTGCGGAAAGAATAGTGCTCCTTCCAACCCGGTTCCGGTTTGTGCTGATGCTGATGGCGATGGCTCCTATGCTACTGCTGGCTGTGGGGGTGACGTTGATTGTGATGATGCCAATGCCCGCGCATGGCAAAATATTCCCGTTTATTCTGATATTGACCATGATGGGTTTGGCGCCGGCGATCTTGGAACCCTCTGTATTGGTGAGGATTTGCCAGCAGGCTATGCTTTAAACAATACGGATTGTGAGGACAACGACAACACTATTTATCCGGGCTCACCGGAACTTTGTGATTATTTGGATAACGATTGCGATCTTCGTACGGTTGATGGGAGCAGTGAACTGCCGCCCCTTAACCCAGTTCAGGACGGAGTTTGTGGTGGCTCCCGGGAGGCGTGCCTTGACGGCGAATGGCAGGAAATGTATAATGGCGTTGAAGGCTATGAAAATAAAGAAAGCCTCTGTGATGGTCTCGATAATGACTGCAATAGGGGGATTGATGATGAATTATTTATCCCCTCACGAGCATGTACTGCTGGTGTTGGGGAATGCACCACCCTAGGAGTGGAATACAAAACGTGTTTGGGAGAAGGGGGGTGGAGCGCAGATTATAGGGATTGTACTGCTGTTCCCGGAATTCCTGGAATAGAATTGTGCGATGACGTAGATCAGGATTGTGATGAGAATAATTACAATGGCTTTGCCGTTGGTGAGGCTTGTGCTGTTGGTATCGGTGCATGCACTGCCTCTGGTTCGTATGTCTGCAGTCCCGATGGTCTGGATGTGATTTGCGATGCGGTTCCTGGAATTCCGGGTATAGAATTGTGCGATGATCGAGACCAGGATTGCGATGAGAATAATTACAATGGCTTTGCAGTCGGTGAACCGTGCGCCGTAGGCATTGGTGATTGTGCCCGGGCAAGTTCCTATAGTTGCAGTCCTGACGGCTTAACTGCACTGTGTGATGTGCTTCCGGGGGATCCCACTGCCGAAGTTTGTGACGGCCGTGATAATAATTGTAATGGTGAAATCGATGAAGGGTTGGTTCGCCCCTCCCAGGAGTGTACTGCCGGAATGGGAGAATGCCGTGCGTCCGGTTTAGAGTACCAAACCTGCTTAGGAGAATCGGGCTGGAGTGTGGAGTATAGCGGTTGTGATGGGGTTCCGGAAATGCCTCGGGCAGAGGTATGTGATGGCCTGGACCAGGATTGCGATGGAAATAATGACAATGGTTTCCCCGTGGGAGGACCCTGCGCCGTTAGCGTTGGTGGATGTCTTGCCTCTGGTTCGTATGTCTGCAGTGCAGACGGCTTGCGCGTACTGTGTGATGCCATGCCTGGTGATCCAAGGGATGAGGTTTGTGATGGCATCGATAACAATTGCAATGGAGAAATCGATGAGGGATTGAGCAGGGAAAATCTGCGTTGTATGGGAAATATTGAAAACTGCATTGCCGGCTCATGGTATTCCATTGGTGGCATATCCCAGCTCAAAAATGAGCCGCGTGATGCCCGATTTTCCTGCAATAGGATATTGGCTGACGGTGTTTCCCGTGGTGATGGGGTGTATTGGATTGATCCTAATGGTGGTGCGCCCGATGATGCATACATAGTATATTGTGATATGACGACTGCTGGTGGTGGCTGGACCCTGGTGATGCAATCGTTAGCGGGCGATGATACTTTCCACTACAGTTCTGAATATTGGAGCAATGATGCGCTTTACAATGAAAATATCTTGGTGCCGGGCTGTGCGACGGCAAAATATGAAGCGTACCTGAGCCTCCCCGGCCGGGAATTTATGTTAAACTTAGTCGGAAATCGAAACAATCGTTCCATGTACACCAATCCGGCGGAAACTACTGCTCGATCGTTGTTTAGCAGGAATAATAACCCTGTCCGGCCGAGTGGCGGTAATTTGGATCTGCGGGAATGGACGGCCTATCCGCCGGAGTGTGCCAGCAACCCCTATGAAGGATTTGTCGCAGCTACCGTTCACGAAGTTGATCAGGTGACAGTCCGTTGGAGTGTCCAGCAGTATTCAGTGGGCCGGCTAGGTCATGCGGCTGCGGGCCTAGGAATCAGGATTGGCATGGTCTGGCCCTGCACCGGTGAATGGGGCTCGAAGGATGCGGTGCTGCTGTGGGTTAGATGATGAAAACCCACCACTTTGAGTTCTACTAGCGGGCGCACAAGAACGCTGGGATGGTTGAGTCGCAGCGGAATCCGTAGCGCAGATTTTCTAAGTTGCCAAATAAATAGGGGTTGCCGTAATGTTTGAGGTTGAGTAGTCCTACGTTAAAATTAGGATAAATTAGTGATAAATTTGTTTTAAGAAAGTATTTAAATTAGGGGTTGTTTTTAATAGTTGAGATGGTGGATGAACCGCAAAAAGGGCTGATTTTCTTTCAAGGAAAGCAGATTAGGCGAACTTGGTTTAATGAGGAATGGTGGTTTTCAGTAGTTGATATAATCGGGGCATTGACACAAACCGATAGGGCTAGAAAGTATTGGTCTGACTTAAAAGTTAAGCTTTCTGAAGAAGGTTTTGAAGTGTCCGAAAAAATCGGACAGTTGAAATTGATGGCGGAAGATGGCAAATTGCGGCTTACAGACTGTGCCACTACTAAAAATATGTTTAGGATTGTTCAATCTATCCCATCTCCGAAAGCGGAGCCGTTTAAGCAATGGTTGGCTCAAGTCGGCTATGACAGGGTTCAAGAAATCCAAAATCCGGAATTAGCTCAGAAGCGTATGAAAGAAATATACAAAGCCAAAGGCTACTCTGATGATTGGATTGAAAAGAGAGTTAGGGGAATCGCCATCCGAGACGAATTGACAGATGAGTGGGATAAAAGAGGGATAAAGACAGAAAATGAATATGCCATTCTTACCGCTGAAATATCAAAAGCAACTTTTGGTATGACCCCCAGCGAATATAAGTCATTCAAAGGGCTGAAACGAGAGAACTTGCGAGACCATATGAACGATTTGGAGCTGATTTTTAGTATGCTTGGCGAAAGAGTATCTACTGAAATCACCAGAAAAGAAGACGCACAAGGGTATCCGCAAGTTGAAGATGCTGCCCAAAGAGGCGGAAGAGTGGCTGGTAACGCCAGAAAGGAAACTGAAAAAGAGTTAGGTCGTCCAATCGTAACCAGTAAGAATTATCTTGCTAAACCGGAAAAGAAGAGAAAGAAACAGATTGAGGATAAAAATAAGCAGATAAAATTACAGTAAGAACTATTTTTCCTACTTTCGCAGGTGTTTACGCAGTCTTTCTCTAGATGCCTGCTCTTGGTTTTCCTTCCGTTTCTGTTGTTGTCTTATTTCTTCTTCATAATCCTGACGCCGCGCTGCCTGTACCATCAGAAATAATTTTTCATAGCGACTCTGATTTTCCTCATCGGAAAAAATGGGTGACTTCTTTCCATTTTCAAATACGGTTAAAGAACAGGAATAATGCTCATAAGCACTCCCCTCTATTCTCTGTTCTAATCCCCGAATCTGATACCGGTATTTCGTATCGCTGGTGATGTATCTCTTATCAGTCAGGTCTGAGTCGCCATTATTATATTTCCCATATTCTTCTTTCCATTCTCCTGGCTTAAAATGCTCAGCTTTCTCTTTGAGCAAGGAGTAAATTTTGTTTACAAGATCATTTTCTTTGCTTTGGGTCATTTTTATCGTCTTTCTAGTTTATCTAGTAGAATGTACTCCAATCTTCTTCCAATAAGTGTACCTCGTGCATGTGGATTAGGCAATATTTCTGTGGAGTCTGCTAATTTCCTATAGGTGTAAGTTAGACAAGGTGTTGCTAACGAATATCTCTGGTTTACTTCATTAGCACCGATGGACATGGCCGCTCCGACTCGTTGAAGAAGGAGTTCCCGAATATCATGGGAAGAATAATCTCCACTGTTAATTTTACTTTCCATCTCTTCAAATCGCTCAGGCTTGTAGGTAGAGAGATATGCTTCAAGTGGCCCCCACAAGATTGCTTCCACTACTTCGCTCTTGCCAGTTAGCAAGACCAGTAATTTAATCCTGCTAACTTCGCTTTCATTTCCCGCTACTTGTAATATTTGGTTATTTTCCATTTTAATTACTTCATCGTAGTTTGACCGAAATATTTAAATATATGCTGTCAATTATTTACGACATGATTGAGAAACTGTTGAAGTTTGGGCTTGCAGAAAAAGAAGCAAAGGTATATCTCTCTTGCTTGGAGTTGGGAGATGCTGTAGCGAGTGATATTGCACTAAAGAGTAATCTTCCTCGGACCTTAGTTTACGATATTCTGGAGAGGTTAATCGATTTAGGCTTAGTTTCATACGCCATTAAGACAAATAAAAAAGTATTTAGGGCGGCAGATCCTGAAGAATTGCTTAGAATAATACACGAGAAGGAGGAAGCAGTTAAGGAAGTATTGCCAGAATTAAAGCGATTACAGAAGATTGAAGGCGTGAAAAGACCAAAAGTAGAGATTTATGAAGGAAAAGAGGGAATGAAAACCGTGATGAACGATATTCTGCGTTCTGGTGCGAGAGAGTTTCTTGCCTATGGCAGTTCCAAATCATCTTTTCCAATAATTCCTGCATTTATGGAAGAGTGGCATCAACGAAGAGCAAAGCAAAAGGTCTTTATGCGTGTACTCTATAATGATTCCCCGGAGGCACGAAAGCGGGTCAAGCAATTTATTCACACATTTAAACACGCCGAGTACCGTTTTATGCCTATTAAAGTTCATTCACCGACTGCAACGCTGATATACAGTAATCGCGTAGTTTTACAGTCGTGGACCGGGGAGCCTTTTTCAGTAATGATTGAGAATGAGGAGATGGCAAGGAACCAAAAGAGATATTTTGAAGAATTGTGGAAGATAGCAAAAAAGTAGCGTGTCCCTAATCCTCCGTTTGATTAGGTTCTGAAGAATTGATCATTCCACCAGCACCACTATCCTTTTCTGCCGTATCGTCAGGTACGGCCGGGATAATCTTTTCTTCAGCTCCCTATCCTGAGTCAATACTAAAGCGCCTTGCCGGGATTGTTGTACGAGTTCGTCATCTACAACCACATTCTTGGCTGCTGTGATGACCAGAACTTTTTTGGCTTTTAACACCGCCAACATCAACGTTGCCGCCCGCTTAAACTTACTGCGCTGTTCTGCTTGTATCTGCTGTAGCTCTTTAATTGTTCCTTCCAGTACCATGATTTCATATTTAAAATCACACGCCTTCTCTACTTCTGCAAAGAGGTCTATCTTGAATTCCACCATGGCCATCAAGGCATTGGTGTCGATGATTACCTTTTTCATGAGGGGGGAAGTATTTGATTGTTGATTTAGTTTTTATTTCTCCTCCATTTTTATTTTAGCAATCTGCTGCAGGCTGGCAATCCAGAACAGCCGGGTAAGTACCAGCAACACCAAGAAGAGGATGCCGGAAATCACCACCATCGCAAAGGGCAGGGCATTCATGGCATAATAAATCAGGTAAAGACTGCCTCCTAAAATTACTCCATTGATGAGCAGTCCGATGATAGTTTTATAGATGCGGGTGATGCTCACGCGAAAAAAGGAAAGCACAAATTGTTTCCAAGAAGCAGCATTGATGCAGGCAAAGGCTGCCAGTAAGAAATAATAGATTCCTATTGCCACATACGCCAGCATCTTGCCGTTGCTGATAATGGAGGAGGGATCGCTTTCCAGGTTCAGCAGCCCCCGCAAGGCATAATAACTTATGATGGTAAATGGGCCTATGATCGCGACGGATGCAACCATATATTTCCCCCAACTGGCAAAAAATCCTTTGAAGCCCAGCACACGATGGGATAATCCCCACAGCAGGCCGTTGAGAATCAGAAAGATGCCAATGAGCCATGCTGCCAGATCCATAAGATTCTTGATGAGTGACTGATAATTTTGATAGATTCCCTGCATATTATCCAGAAACGGTGCGCCCTGCTGGATGCTCTCGGCGTTGAAATTGGCATTTTGCAGCGGCTCGATGATGTTGCGGGCGTTTTCCAGTATTTTTACCTGGTACGTTACACCAACGATGGCGATGGAACCAATCAGTACTGCTTGTAGGAAGAATATGCCTAGCAATAGGCCGGGATGGTGTTTAATTCCTTGCACTAACTGTTTCCATCCCTGTACCAAAAATTCCATCAAGAATGAGAAATAGAACTCTCTTTAAATAAATGCTGGTTTCTCCTCAAGCCTCTATTGCGCGTGGTAGTAGTCGTGGTAATCCCGCATCAGCCCATCCGGTGATATTTGGCTTAATTTTAGCTTTATCTTCCTGGTGCCGACTAAAAACTCAATCTCCGGCTTCTTCTGCTGCTGGGCCTCCTGGATCATGCGCACGATTTCCCGCTCTTCCAGCGGGGATGATTCCAATCCCAGCAATTTCTTCATGGTCATGCGATTTCCTCCGCGGGATGCTCGTCGTCCCACGACTCTTCCTCTTCTTCCTCTACTGCCCGCAGCCCTTTCTCATACCCGAGCATAAAGGCATCCTCGTCTGTGCTGAGGGTATCTTCGTCCACTAACCTTTCCCGCGCTTCTGACGAATAGATGTTCTCTTCGTCCTCTTCTACCATATCTCTTGCTTTCTCAATACTTTTTAGCCGTTCTTCCTGCTGGTCCATAATGCACCACCCCTGGTGTGGGTCTATCCCCCTTCGTAATACTTCCATAACCTTTAAATATAAATACATTTACCTAATGGTATATATTGTGTATATGTTTGAGGGGGGTACTCTATGGACTATAGAAAATTGATATCTTTTGGGAAAAGCAGCTACGTGGTATCTTTACCTAAAACCTGGGTTACCCAAAACAAGCTTAAGAAAGGGGATTTGATCTATTTTGAGGAGAATAATCAATCGTTGGTATTAAACCATCAAAACACGATTAAAAAAAGTGAGAATAAGGAAATAATTATCCCGGTTAATGGCAAAAGCGTCCGTCGTCTGCAGCGGGAAATTATCTCTGCGTATATCAAAGATTATAAGTCCATAGTTTTAACTGGTGAAGAAGTTAAAGACAAGGCGAAAGAGATTCAATCCACCATTCAAAATCTCATGGCGTTGGAGGTGATGGAACAGACCTCTAAGCGGATTGTCGCTAAAGATTTTCTGGACATGAATAACATCTCTATATTTAATCTTATTAAGAAGATGGACATTATTGTGCGGGCCATGATTGAAGATTGTGAAAATATGTTTAAAGAAGATAATTACGAAAATATTTCCCACCGTGATAACGACGTCAACCGTTTAAGCTTTCTCGTCTTTCGGGTGGTGGAATTTGGCTTGGACAACCCTTCCTTTATGTTTAAGAAAGAAGGGCTGGAAAGCAGAAATCTTTTGAATTTGTGGTGGTTTACATTCAATTTAGAAATTTTGGGAGATGAAGTCAAGAGGATTGCCCGGTATATGAGGGAGACCTCGCTTCCGGAAAAAGAACAGCAGAAGTTCATCGGGCTGTTAGCCGACGCAAAAAAAGGCTACCTTTCCATTATGACTGGATTCCATACCCAAAATGAGGAACCAGCCCACAGCGTTTTGGAATCAAAAGACGACTTTATTAAAAAATGCGATCAGTTCTCTAAAGATAATAAGAAAATTGAAAATGTCAGCCTGCTGGTTGAAAAGTTAAAGTCTATGACCACTGGGATGCATAATTTGGGGCGGGTAGTGTACCAATATGGTTTCACTAAGAAGTAATTACTTGGCAAAAGTTTATAAAGGGGCACTCATAGCAGTAATTCCATGAGTATGCCTGCCACGCTATCGGATGAGGAAACGTCGGCCCCAGAAATGAACTTGGATAAAATAATCTCTATCAACAGGAATAGTATTGTATCTCGGACCGTACTCCAGGGACGTCCGGTCATCGGAAAATGTTATACCCCTGACCGGTATCCCGAATATCAGCGGCAATATGCTGGTTTTTGTTCTCCACCATTCTTGAAGCCTTTTTCTGAGGAACTTACCCGGAGATACTGCTTTCAGAAAGAGTTAGATTTATACCAATTCAGCAGCCAACTGCCCGAAGAAGAGAGATTTTCATCTATTTTGGAAGGAGTTGACCCGGAGACCAAAACTTTCTTCACCAAAATTATAACTATTGGAAATTATGGGGAGCATTTCCTGCAGGTTGGCAATAATTATGGGCAAAAGGCAGAGAGTTTACTCCATGCTGTTAATCAACTTCATGCCATTTTTGGCCGTTACCATCAAGAGTTGTATCAATGTTCCAAAACTAGAAGATCCTCCCGGCTAAAACCCCGTAACAAAGAAGAAGATTATGAGCGTTACCTCAATTACTTTCGAACCATCATCCGCCGAACCAGTGATTCTTTTCGAGCGTATTCTGCTGCTCTTCCCTCTGCGCGTGGAGAATCCAAGACTGCTCCGCTGACGATGAATAAACAAGTAGACCGTTTTCTTTCAGAAGTTGGCGTTAAAGATTTGCGTGAGGTCGTTGATGATTTTGTTAATCGGGACTGGGAAATCTGCTACGGAAAGAAGTCCCCCCAGCTTATTGACGTTTCTAAAAAAATGAAAAGACAACTGGCACAGCTAAAAGAGCTGTATCAGGAGGGAATAGCATCGGTAGTTCATGGAGATGTGGTAAACCCGGACAATATATTTTATATGAAAGATTATATGACAGATAAAGTTCTGGCCTGCGACTTTGCCGAGGTACGGGTAGATCAACGTGCTTTGGATGTCGCTGGCGCTTTGTTCAATCCCTATAATATGCCTAAAAGTGTACCGGACGAAATTATAGCCATTGAGCTTATGGGGAAGTATGTGGAGAAGGTGCATGCCAATGAGTTGGTGCCTCTGGACAATAAAGACTTTGTGGTCCGGTGTCTGGAAACTCGTCTGCGGGATCATGCTGTCCGCCTGTTTGCCATTGATAGCGGTTATATCCCCGCTGAGATCCGTGTTTTTGCCAGCCGTTTGCAGGAGTTTGACTCTCCTGAAAATGATGAAGAGCTGCATAAGAAATTCCTGCAGGAAATGTTTATACGGCGTTTTACTGACTTTACGGAGCATTATCTTCGGGCGGAAGGAAGAGCAAGCTTAGAAGATATCTTTGGGAAGCAAGGGGCTCTTCTGGTGGAACAGATCCGGTTGGTGGAGAATCTATACACTGCTGCCGGCGTGATGGCCTCTAGTCCCAGCGCAAAACGGCAAGAGCATGTTAAAGAAATAATAGAAAGTTAGAAATCCATAAACTATTTATCTTTGCGGATGTCCCTCTATGGTCACAGGATACGAAATGGAACGAAAATACTATATTAAAGATGAAGCCGTGTTCAACGAGTTGCTAAATTTAGTTCCCCGCCCCCTGGGAACAATAGCTGATTATGTAGTTAAAAGTTTCAATTCTAAGGGGAGGGATTATCGTTATTTTGATACTTTTGAAGGCGTACTGGAGCAGAAAGGTTTGCTGGCATATATTGGACCAGGCCCTTTGGAAAGGGAAGGTGCTTCCGTTTCATTCCGGGCTCGGGAATATGATTACGTATTTACAGTAAAAACTCCAACCTCTAATCCGGAAAATAGAGATGAAACGGAATTAATTCATAGGACTATTCCTTCAGAAGGGACTGATTTCTATAAATTACAACCCCATGAATTTAATCATTGGGATGGCATGAAGAGGATACGTGGCACTATTGGTGAAGATGGTCTCCTTCAGGAAGTAGTGCGGCTGGAGGTTCTTACCAATCGTTTTAGTCTTTATACAGATTCTAATTTTGCTATTGAAATAGCATTAGATAAAGTTACGGGAAGGGGATTTGGCGGACTGGTTAAAAAATTTAATGAGCTGGAAATAGAAGTCAAAGATGGCGGTACTGAAGAAGATAAAGAAAAGGTTGCGTCTTATTTTACACAAAAATATGGTGCGGATATTCTTATAAAATCCCAACTCCCCAAATGGATTAAGGCCATGCGCCTGATGCGGGGCGAAGAGATTATTGCTGATTCTTAATCTATTTAAAAGTAAATTATTATTTATAAGAGAAGCTTTTATAAAATAGTCCAGGTTTGTGCGCTATAGTCCGCGAGGAACACCTGCGATACAGGCAGTGCGGGGGTAACGGGAAAGCCTATTGCTTTTCGTTCCCAAGAGCAAAGCCTGGCCAAATGCGCAGGACTTAAGACTGCCGTAACTATTCAACGTTATGGAAGCAATCCTGTTCCTTAGTGGATTCGAGGGTTCAATCGCGGATGGTTGGTCCATCGCGGGAATACATCCCTTCCCCCGCACTTTTTTCCCCATGCACGATGCTACACTCTGTTTATTAGTGAGAAAAGAGACCGAGGAGATACTTCTCGGCTTGAAGAAACGGGGATTTGGATCGGGAAAGTATAATGGTTTTGGCGGGAAGAAAAGTCCTCAGGAAACCGTAGAGGAAGCGGCCGTCCGGGAATTGTATGAGGAATCTGGCATTTCCGTTTCCAAGGAATCTTTGCAGAATGTGGCGGAACTAACGTTCTATTTTTCTCTGAAGCCGGAATGGAATCAAGTCGTTCACGTCTATCTTATCCATGATTGGAGAGGGCAGCCGCAGGAAAGCGAGGAGATGAAGCCGCAGTGGTTTAAGTTTTCGGATATTCCTTACGCTCGGATGTGGCCGGATGACTCGTACTGGATGCCGTTGGTTCTGGGCGGGAAAAAAGTTACTGCCACTGATGAAATACGCCCCTGTGGCTCAGTGGTAGAGCGCGTCCTTGGTAAATCTATCCGGAAAGGACGAGGTCGCGAGTTCAATGACGCTCACTGGCGCTCATAACGTGCCAGGAGGTTGAAAGTCTCGCCAGGGGCTTTTTATTTTCTCTATACCCTAAATATTAATAAGCTAGGCCAGACTAAACTGTACCATGCTTTCCGAAATATCCCAACATCTGCGGGAAAAGTTTAAACTCTTTTTTCTTACGGATAACCTTATCGTAAATAATAAATTTATTCCCGTAACGACAGACCATTTTGTAGAGATAGCTCCGGTAGCTGCGGAAAATACTATCGCGTTCGTGGATGGCGGACAGGCTGAAATCTTATCCGGCGGCAATATTAATCTCAGTTTCATCCGCGTCTTTGCCCAGGTTATGAAATATAATAAAAAGATTTCTTCCTTCACTGAAGAATTTTACATATTGACCAGCGCGGTTTATAGGTTAGGAGATATTTGGTATGAAGGGAAAGTATTTTCTGCCGGGAAAAATCTCTTGATCGATGAAACAGACTTAATGATTTCCTCTACTGATGCCTCTATCCGTTCCGGGAATGAACGGGCACCCATCAGTAGAAACTAAGTCCTTATGCGGGATGTTGGTATTATACTGCGGTAGGGCATGATTATTTCGTGAAATTGCACCCGCAGGCAACGCATGTCTTTCGTTTTCAGGGAAATGGTGGTATCTTGCCTAGTTTGGTTGCCAACAGTTCTGATCCCTTGTTTCTGGGCTATCCCTATGGGCTGATAATGGCGGATAAACTGGCTCGGGTGAGCAATGCCGAGCGAAATTCGCTGCGGATGAGTCTCCTGCTGCGGAAGGAAAACCGGGAGATTGCGGAGTATCTCTCGACCATGAATGCGCATGAGATATTGGATGGGGGAGGTTAACTTAATCCCAGCTCTTCGCAACACCATCTTTTAGCCAAGCCACCAAATCTTTTGGTTGAATGTCTCGATTCTTTAAAGCTATTGCATTATCAATTGCTAACATTCTTGTCGCTTCACGAATGAGAGCAGAAGCTTTTACTGGATGAAGATTCCCGAAAGAGCGATATAATCCATCAACGTCTTTTTCAATTCCGTCAAAACTTTCTTTCCTATATTTCTCTTCAATTGCTCTTTGTCGGTCTATAATATCCAATTGGCTGAAATCAATCCATGGCAATAACGTTTCTATGGGCGTCTGTAAAAATCCAGACGGAAGCGTATCTTTAAACTGTTGAATAGCGGCAGGATCACCTTTTCTCATTCGTTCATAAATGGAAAACATATTTTTATGAAAATCATCATAGCCATGCACGCTTGAAGCAGCAAATTCTGCTACTGTCTCGTCCAATAAACAATCATAAAATGTGGCTTTTGAAGTGTTTGGGCCAAACAATAATAATTCTTCAAACATTAAATAGTGTGTTGCTTCGTGAAATAATGTCGCTTCATGCTGTTTTGGAGGTACGTGAAATCCCTTCTCTTCTGCTGAAAATGCTCCACCAATGAGTGTGCTAACAGCTTGAGGAAAATAGAGAATCTTAAACTCTCTTGGTCTTTTCTGAACACCAAGAACTTCCTCTGCTCTTTCAATTATGGCTCTTAAGCTTTTTTCATCTACTTCAATAACCTCGCCAGTAGCATAACTCCGTACTGGTTCTAACTTAGTAACGTCTAGGTCCATAAAGTACTATTTAATCTCCCAATTTATAAACCTTTGTATCTTTTAAGTGGTATCACAATAAGCCAAAATCCAGTATTCCCCTCTTTCTGGAGGCTATTCCAACTCACGGATGGATCTGCTCAAATTCTTCCCTAAACTTCTGTGCCATCCGTTCATCCCGAATGATCAAAATGTTCTCATCATTGCGTTTATCTCCGCCTTCCGTGGGATTAAAAGAACCCGTGATAACGGTCTTCCCGTCAATAATAAACACTTTATGGTGCATATTGCCGGGGTTATTATCTTTTACCACATCTACTCCCTGATACTGCAGCACGTCATACTTTGAATACTTGGTCACTTGCCGCGCTTCCATGATTCCGTGAACCGGTATTTCCTCCAGATGCTTCAGCAGCAGCACATTGGCTATCCCTTCATTGGTGAAGGAAAACGCCATGACATAAATGGATTCTTTTGCTTTTCTCAGTTCGGCGTTGATCCGTTCGGCGCAGTGGTCTTCAGGACAGAAATAATTCTGAAATTCATCTTCATAATTTTGGGCCAGGATGCTGGAGTTAATGAGCAGTAAGTTGTTATTATTCCGGTGGGCATCATTGTTGGTGGGATTCATCGAGCCCGTGGATACTTTTTTGCCATCAATGATACAAAATTTATTGTGCATCAGGCCATAGGTATCGGCACGGACAAAGCTGCGGTTAAATTTATCCAGATAGTCATTATCGGTAATGATCTTAACCTCTATCGTTTTATCTTTGTCGTCCAATACCTTTTTCACTGCCTCCAGTCCCACGTCAAACAGGGCGCAATGGATGGATTGTTCTGCTGAAATGGATGGATTGTTCTGCTGAACTCAGAAATTGCACTAACGCCGGCTCACAATCTTCCCGGGGACAGAAATGGACTTCCAGGTCTCCCTGATCTTTCACTGCAGAATGAAGTGGTGCAACGGCTGTTCCCGTCAAAGGACTAAAGTCAAAATCGACATAGCGGAGTGCAGCTAATCCAACAAAGAAAATAAAAAGAAGAAAAAGAAATAGTTTTCTCATTGCCGGCGCAAATGAGCTCGTCTGCTAGGTCTGGACTTTTCAAAGCCTTCGCCTTTCCCGCGCATGCCCCGGCTTTTTCTGCCTGCAGAGGTTTTCCCGTGGAATACCCTACTTTGATTTTTAGCCTTGGTAATCCAATTCAGGGAAGGATCTGACTGAATGACCGGGTGATGAGAATCAACTAAGATGACTTCATACCAGTAATGTTTCCCATCCTGCCCTACCCAGTACGAATTAAGCACCGTTAGGTTTTCAAATTGCTGCTGTGCTCTTTCCTCGGCAATAAGCTGGTAACTCTTTCGTAAGGATAAGGTAAGTCCAGAATGTCTTGGTCTTCGCCGTCGTTTGATCTGCGGACGAGTATGCCCTCCCCGCAGCACTCGTTGGCGGACGACTATAATGCCTTGTTTTGCTTTGTATCCCAAAGAACGTGCCCGGTCCAGCCGGGTGGGCCGTTCCAATTTTACAGTAACTGGTTCAGAACGCCAAGCCAATAGCCGCTGATTCCATAGCTCCGCCAGGCCTTCCTGCGGCTTTTTCCAGGTTTCCCGAATATGTTGGTATAGTCCCATAGTGCCTCCATTATCATGTTCTCTTCTTGCTATTGCAGATTCAGGGAAGCAACCCCACATCTCTGCTAGACTCAAAAGAAGGGGGTTTATTTTTAAAGGTTTCTGGGAAGATTGGTGTTTTAGGGGCTTAATGACTCAAAAACCAACACCTTTAAATATCTCCCGGTTATCGTTTCCCTGAACGTGAGGTGATGTGCATGGATATCAAGCCGCTTCTGAAAGAAGATTTCCTGGTGCTTAAGGATAGTGCTACCCTGTCTGAGATGATCGGGGCACTAAAACAGTTTGAGAAGCGCTCCATTCTCGTCTTCCGCAACAACAAATATCTGGGAATGGTGGAGAAGAAGCACCTGTTGCGCTCGCAGATGGATGTTTCTGAGATCAAGCTTAAGAATTTCGTGCATAAATCTCCACTTCTCAATGAAAATGAAGATATCATCTCCACGGCGTACCTGATGTTCCAGAGCAACATGGATTTCCTGCCGGTGGAGCGGGAGAAGAAGATCATCGGCGTCGTCCAGGGGATAGATGTGGTCAGGGCAGCGTTAGAACTGGCGGAAGCAAAACATTTCAAGATTGCGGATGCAAAGTTAGTCCGTTTGCCCAAAGTGAATAAAGATGATCCGGTTGCGGAAGCCATGGCTATCATGTTCCACGAGAAGGTAGACCAAGTCCCCCTCTTTGACCGGGGGAAATTATATGGCATCATTACCTATAAAGACATCCTGCGCAAATACCTTAACTGGTCTCCCAAGAGGGATGTCTCTGCCAAATTTAACAAGATGGCCAGCAGCAGGAGTGCCAAGCCTAACACGCCGGAATTAGGTTCGTTGCCACTTTCGTCGTTCAGCACCAATGATAATTTGTTGACGCTCAGCAAAACCGGCACGCTGAAGCAGGCCGCTGAGATCATGCTCCGCAACAATATCACGGATGTCATTATTGCTGACAATGGGGTTGTTGATGGCGTCATGACGGTGAAGAACATGCTGCGGGTTATCGGCAGCTTAAAGATTCCCCAGAACTTCAACATCCAATTCATCGGCCTGAACAAAGTGGATCTGGAGCCGGCGCAGAAGTACAGCATCCAGAAGATTGTCTCCAATGAGGCGCTGAAGCTGCAGCGTAAAATCCACCATACCCAGTTTGAACTGGTAGTACATCTAAAAGAATACGAGAAAGACGGCACCCAGCACAAGTATTCCGTCAGCCTGCGGGTGGAATTTCCCGGGCAGATCATTACCAGCACCGAAGATGACTGGGACGTGGAAACTGCGCTGCGGAAAGCATTAGAGAATGCGCAGAACGTCGCCGAGAAAAAGTTTCATAGCGTGAAAGCGAGGGAGCGCCGGCGGGAAGACTAACGTTTTTTTTATTATCAACACTATTTTTTAGTGGTATCGTTCAAAATATTTATAAACCCCTGAGCCTCCGAACTGATTATGGCTAAATTAGTCATTGCCGGCAACCGCAGCCCCATAGATTACAGCAAAGGGAAGGAGAGCAATGTTGCTATTGGCGGAGTTACCCAGGCGTTAGTTGGCTGTTTGACGGACGATGATGTTTATGTCTGCATCTCGCAAGGCGATGATGATCCCAACCGGGTTGATGCCGTGGGAGAAATTCCGGTGAGTGCTGGTGATTACCGTTTCCGGATGAAGAAAGTCTTTCTGGATGCTCAGGATTACCGGCGCTATTATGAGGGCACGGCCAACAGTTTTCTCTGGCCGCTGTTTCATCTCAACAGCGCGGCCTACTATGAAATCAGCCCGACCTTTCCCCGGCCCCGCTTCGACGGAAATGATTTCTTTACTTATTCTAAGGTAAATGGCTTGGTTGCTGATGCGGTGCTCGAAGCCGCGGGTGAAGATGGGGTGGTGTGGGTGCAGGACTATCACCTGCTCCTTACCCCAGCGAGGGTGAAAGAAGCAAAATCAAAGCTGCGGGTGGGCCAGTTCATCCACATTCCCATGTTCCATCCGGCAATCGTGGATCGCTATCTTTCCGAATCAGGAGAAGCCCAGGAATGCCTGCATTATCTCTTTGATGCGCTGCTCGCCAATGACTTATTGGGGTTCCACATCCAGGATTACGTGGAAAATTTTGGAGCGGCCTTCAGCAAGTTCTTTCCCTCAGTACATCCTGAACCCACCAACGAAGGATTAATCATCCAGCTCAATGAAAAACGATGCCATGTGGAACATTTTCCCATAGGGGTTGACGTTGCAGGCATCAGCCAGCAGGCTCAAGAGCCGTTACAGGTAACGTTAGCGGATGGGAGACGACTGGAAGATATCATCAAAGATGATAAGGAGCGGGGGCGTAAACTCTTTGTGGGTGTAGAGCGCAGCGATTATACGAAAGGCCTGCTGGAACGGCTCTTTATTATTGATAAGCTGCTGGAAGCGGGAATGCCAGTTCGCTACATTGGCGCCATGGCCATATCCCGGGAACAAATTGACGCGTATCGGGAATTAATAGCACAGGTTGAGTCGACCCGGAACCAGCTGAATCAAAAGTGGCAGCCACGGTGTGGGTACGAACCCATTATTATTGATACCCAGGGATTAAAGCCCCCTCAAAATTATGCGCTCCTGCGGGAAGCCGACTGTGTGCTGATGCCTTTATATGAAGATGGCATGAACCTGGTCTTTCAGGAATCTATTTTGGCCAAGCAGTTTCTTCCTCATGATCGCCGGGGCTTTATCGCGGTCGGCAATTGCGGGGCTGAGAAAATGGCTTTTCGATACGGCGACCAGCATGGCGTGGTAAGGATTGATCCCTTTGACGTTTCCCGTTCCGTTGATAAGATTTGCCGGACATTTCAAAGCCAGTACAACATTTCTGATGCATTGATTCAGCACGCCTTGCAGCGAGATGTCAACCAATGGCGGGACAATTTCCTGAAACGATTGCGGGAGATAGAGATTTTCCCCAGCAAGCCCTGAGCGTGTTTAAGATTATCTTCGTTTAGTCGGTATTAGGTTACGTCTGCCGGCAGACTTAATCCATACTTTGTTTAAGAATTACTTTCCTTCAGGTCTTTTCTTTTTCTTCTCCCGGAACTTCCGGGCATTTTCCTGATTGGCAAAGCGGTAAAGCTTGCCGTCAATGACTGTTTCCACTACGTCTTCCACGTTCATCAATGGCTTCCCGGTCAGGGCATCTTTCGCTAATTGCCCTTCATCACTTTCTCCGGCGGCAAAGCCGGCTTCCCACGGCTCTACCTCATCTTCTTCCACCTGTATTTGTCGGCCTTCTTCGGTTTCTATATCTTCATCCAGTTCCCCGTGCTCCATCTGTTCCAGGGATTCTTCCCCGTCTTCTTTGGCGTGGTCCGGATGGGAATGCTCTTTGATTATTTTCTTGGGTTTCGCCATATCTCTTTAGGAATTAGTTTCGGTTTAAAAGGATTGCGGTGGTTTAGGATAAGGCCCGATGGTAGGCTCATACCAGTTAAGCCATATCTTTTTAAATAGGCCATAGTTTGCCTCGTCTATGGATCTCATCGCTGTGCTTAAACGAAATAAAGTTGCTGTTCCACGGGGCTTAACTCACTTGCTGGAGAATGCGCCGGACGGCGTAACTTTACAGCGAAATAGTCCTTTCCCCTTGCTTGATTATATCTGCTGGCACTTGCCGGACTATTTTAGTTGGCCCCTGCCTTACACGGTCCAATACAAGAATTTTTTCATTGGAGTGGCTGATCAGCATAAATTCCGGCGTTATGATTCTTATTTTCCCGAGCATGTCCGGGAAGGAGTAGAGCAGGCCTGGCTGGCTATTGAGCGGGCGTATCAGAATGGAGTGACAGAAAGGTCTGGAGTCAGAGAAAGGTCCGCATCAGAAACATGACTGTTCCCGCCACCAGCGGCACCACAATATTATCGTCTAAAGTCTTGTCATTGAAATCAATCTTAATGACCTCTGCCACCATGGCGGTGAAGCTTCCCACGAACGCCAAGGGAAAACTGACAAAGAGTACTGCTCCCCCAAACCCCGCTAAAAATCCCATCAGCGTACCTTCATAGAGCTTTCTGCTCTTGCCATTGAAGAAATTCTGCAGCCGGCCGAATTTGGCGCCGAAGATATGACTTACTGAATCTCCGAACGTAAGCACCATAATGGAAGCTAAGGCAATATCTTTGTCAAATAATTTGAGCACCAGCAATGAGCCGATAAAGAAAAACAAAGTTCCTTTGCCGGGAAGAGTATCCAGCTGCTCCGGGCGCTCAAAATTACGGAGGAACCAATCAAGGACGGGAAGGCGTATCTTTCGCTTGACCAGAAAGCTGAGCAGGAAACCGATAAGAATCAGCAGGAAGATGCTGAAGGCGCTGAGGATGTCCAGGTAGAGCAGCAGTACAGTTACCAATCCTACTAGGATGTGCAGCAGCTGGCGTTTGAGTTCGAGTTTACTTAACATGAATTCCTGGGCTAAAAGTGGTTTTATAAGGATTATGGAAGAATTGGTAAGCATCTTTTATCACCAGCTAATAATTCAGCCGGCAGGTACATACTTAGTTCTCTGTTTAAGATCGCCCGAGGAGCTTTCATTACAAGTAGGTTGCCTTCAATATTAATCATCCCGGAGTAAGGCTTCTCTTTCTCACTGGTGGAAATGACGATGGGTTCAGCTTCAATTCTATATATTGCTTGTGCCCCTACCTTGAGTGTGGTGATAGCTCTTCCCAGCCCAATAATTGGCCGGGGGAAAATTCTGTCTTTAAACTCATCCCTGCTACACCCGGCTTTTTGTAAGACATAACTGAGCAAATCTTCAACCTGTTTCTGAGAATGAATGTGATACTTATCTTCTTCTGGAGTATATTGCGGGGAAATAATAAATTTATCTTCCGGCAATGCACGTAATGTTTTCACTGCATTTATCAGCACATCCATATTATCAAAGAGGGAAGCAGGATTAGTGGGGTAATTACTCAAGGTGAGAGCTACTCTTTTGACCATATCAGGATGTTCAACAATCCATACTGCATTCTGTTGAAATATATCCCGCTCAAACCAGCCTGAAGTTAAAAGATAAAATCTCTTTCCAGTGGTTTCATACAAACTTTGGACTAGTTCTGCTAACCGGGGATGTAAAAATGGATCAGAATCGGTGGCCGTGAGCAGATAGCGTGCTAGCATATCCTCTCCAATCTCTTCGTTTATTTTTTTTATTGACTGAACATAGCGTCTAAATAATTCGGGGGGAACATTTCGTAATCCCGTTGGAGGATCCTGACTGCAATGGTCGCATTCTCGCGGACACCCATAATTTAACTGGAATGTATCTACTTCTATTTGTCGCAATAGTTCTGGCCCAACTCGTTCCAATGCTTGCTCCAAAGTAACCATTTTACCCTCACAGAGTAGCACTTAAGTATATAAATATTATTTTAATAAATTAATACAAAAGAGTAAAATTTAAATATAATATTGGGTTTATGTATAAACTATAAGCATAAAATCATAAAATACAGCCAAATGGGTAGTTACCAGTGCCGGTGAGACTATGAACATTAACAAAACCAACCGGAAAATAATTCGCGAACTAGGAAACAATGCCCGGCTGAGCTACAAAGAACTAGCCGAAAAGATCAATTCCAAAAAAGAAATTGTGGCCTATCATATCACTAAATTAGAAAAAGAGAAAATCATTGCCAAGTATATCCCGGTCTTCTCACAAGCACGATTAGGCATTTTCGTGCATAAGATTTACCTCCGCTTTCAGGGGCTTCCTGCTGAGAAAGAAATCCAATTAATCGAAGAATTACGGGAAAGCCCCTTCGTGAACTGGATGGCAAGAAGTGTAGGTACGTGGGATTTGATGATTGCATTGTATTGTCGAAACATATTAGAATTTGCCAAGAGAAAAAATGAGCTTGTGTTTAAAAAGTACGGGCAATACATTCAAGATTATAGTGTCTCTATTTTAGAAGATGCCCTTATTTATACTAGGGATTATCTCATTAATGCCTCTACCAGGGACCGTTCAGGATTAATCTACGGTGGTTCATTGAGGGAAGAAAAGATCGATGAATCTCAACGGAACATAATACGACTCATTCGAAACAACGGGCGTTATGAAGCAACAGAACTGGCTCGGAGATTAGGCTTAAATGTTAAAACCATAATAACTAAGATAAATGATTTAGAGCAAAGAAAGATTATTCAGGGGTACATCGTCATTATTGACCAGAAAAAATTAGGCCTCCAGTATTTTAAAATTGATATTTCTTTTCAGGATCATTCTGATGAACAATACAAAAGAGTGCTGGAATATTGTAAAAATAATAAATATGTGGTAAACCTGATGAAATCAGTAGGTGATTGGGAGATTGAACTTGAAGCTGAAGCCGAAACGGTCGGGGAAATTTACCAACTAGCAAAAGATTTGCGCACTCGGTTTCCCACCATTATCAAGAAAGTAGATTTACATATCATTACTGATGAAATAAAAGTAGATTATTTGCCGGCGTGGTATTAAATGAAGTTTTGTGATTAAAAATGAAATTTGATAAAAATCTTGCCGCCATTCATGCGTATCTCTGTGGTGATGGATATGTCATCAAAAATCCATAGACTCAGCAGCATAAATATTACTATATTGGACTAAGAAACACGAATGAAGTCTTACTTAAAGATTTTCAACAAAAATTCAAAGCAGTCTTTAATGTTGAACCTCGTATTGTAGAAGGTCGTAGCGTAATCCAAAATAAAGCAATTTATCAATTCTTAACTACAGATTTTTCTTACTATTCTTACGAATGGTCTTTTCCTCAACTATCAACAGAGAACACCAAAGCCTGGCTTCGTGCCTTTTTTGACTGTGAAGGCTGGGTTGAGAATCAACCGGCAAAAAGCAGATTAATTAGTTTGGAATGTTGTAATGAACAAGGAATTCTTCAAGTTAAAGACGCTCTTGATACATTAGGGATTAGCTCTCAACTTGCCAAGAAAAAAGGCAGAACTATTTGGCGTTTAACTATTTGCGGAAAAGAAAATATGAGACAGTTTCAATCGAGCATTGATTTTCTCCACCCAGAAAAAAAGCAAAAATTGAAAGAGGCAATAGCTTCTTATGCTAACTATGAATGGAAAATTCCGACCGCAAAAGAAGAGTTGTTAGCTTTTTTAATGCAAAAAGGGAAAATTTGCAAGATGAGAAATGAATTAAGAGTATTATCCATACTAGAACAAAATCTCAAAAATCTGCAGAAAGCTTTAAAAGAACACGGCATCCCTTCCGCTTTGTTGGGGCCATGGAAATCAAGCACCTGTTCCCAATATTATTGCCTGAAACTAAAAGTAGAGACTATCTATGGAAGAAGCATCAACTCGCCAGCCAAGTGGTCCTCCGTCTGAACTAAAGCACGTGAGTAAGGTGGTTTGGGAATTGCCCCTTACCTATAAAAAAGGAATGCTGGTGCCAGCGAGGATCATTGCGAATAAAGAACTTATTGAATCCATGGATGCGGGTGTCTTTAATCAGGTTTCGAATGTAGCATGTCTTCCGGGAATCCAAAAATATGCATATTGCATGCCCGATGGTCATTTCGTTGGTGAGTAATCACAACGAGACCAGTGGGGCTATGGGTTCCCAATCGGCGGCGTCGCTGCATTTGATCCTGAACAAGGCGGAGTGATCAGTCCGGGCGGCATTGGATTTGACATTAATTGCGGCATGCGCCTTATCGTCACCAACCTTACCGCTAAAGACGTCAAGCCCCACATCCATAAACTAGTCGATGCGCTCTATAAAGCCGTTCCCGCCGGTGTGGGCTGCAAAGGGTTCGTGCGCATTTCCAAAGATGAGTTCAAGAACGTCATGAAAGACGGCGCGCAGTGGTGCCTGAAGAACGGCTATGCGACAGAGGATGACATTAAGCATATCGAAGATGAGGGCAAAATAGCCCAGGCTAACCCCGCTAAAGTTTCTGAGAAAGCAATTCAACGTGGACTTGATCAACTCGGAACGTTAGGCAGCGGAAATCATTATTTAGAAATCCAGGAAGTCCGGGAAGGAAACATTTTCAATAAAGAAGCTGCCAAAGCATTTGGAATCACTGGCCCCGGACAGATTGTCATCATGGTTCATTGCGGCAGCCGGGGTATGGGCCATCAGGTGGGAACGGATTATTTGCGTTTATTTCTGGAGGTCATGCCGAAATACGGCATTGAAATCATTGACCGTGAGCTGGCTTGTGCGCCGTTCAACAGTCCGGAAGGACAGGATTATTATCAAGCCATGGCCTGCGCAGCTAACATGGCCTTTGCCAACCGGCAAGTCATTACCAGTCAGATCCGGAAAGTGTTCAGCCAGGTGTTTGGAAAATCAGCAGACGATTTAGGGATGAAATTAGTCTATGATGTGGCTCATAATATCGCCAAGCTTGAGAAATATATTATTGACGGCAAAGAGAAAGAACTGTTGATTCACCGGAAGGGATCGACCAGAGCATTTGGTCCAAAGCACGCGAAATTTCTGCCCAAAGATTATGCCCACGTCGGCCAGCCGGTCATCTTAGGTGGCTCGATGGAAACGGGCTCTTATTTATTAGTAGGCACGGACAGCGCCGATGAAACGTTCTCGAGCACGGCGCATGGGGCAGGACGAACCATGTCCCGGGCGCAGGCCAAGCGGGAAGTTCGCGGAGATCAACTGCAGAAAGAGATGGAAAAGAAAGGGATTTACGTGCATGGCGTTACTATGGCTGGATTAGCGGAAGAAGCCGGAAAAGCGTACAAAGATATTGAAGTGGTGGTTGATTCTCTGGAAGCGGCGGGGATTACTCATCGGGTGGCTGCGCTCAAGCCCATTGGGAATGTGAAAGGGTAAAGTTTATATTTGTTCTGATATCTCTTCACTTTATAAGAAGAGGGTGATATGGTAAAAATAATATTGTTAGGCCTGCTGGTTTTAACTGTTCTGATACTAATGGGCTGTAATACTTTTAGAACGGAAGATACTGCGGTGAATCAAACTGTTCTTAACGAAAGTATTGGCGTTACCAACGAGAGTGTGCTGAATAATACTATCATTAATTCTGCCGGTGCCTGCACTCCCCAATGGCGCTGCATCAGTTCTCAACTGAAAGCGTACCAGCTGGCCAATTGCAGTTTTACTTCCAAGCTGAAATGTCCGTTAGGTTGTTTTAATGATTCCTGCAGGGTTGCCGAGACGTGCACTCCCGGCTTTGGCTGCGTCAATGATCATATCAAAGGATATCAGATGGAAAGCTGCCAATGGGCTTCTCAGACGAATTGTGACTGGAAATGCGAGAACGGTGAATGTGTTCCCAAACCAGAAAATTATACTGAACCGGAATCAGCTGCAACTTCGACCGAGCCTGCTGCGTCTGCCTCCCCCCCAAGATATTCCCTGGCAGCCGGTAGTATTGATAACATTACAGTCGGGGGCATTGGGCATTCCATTAGCATTTATGCTATTGAGCCTGCCCGGGTGCGTATAGTGGTTGATGATTTGCGCAG
>JACPCD010000036.1 GCA_016179955.1 Candidatus Woesearchaeota archaeon
TTTTCATTATATTTTCCGGCGATGGCTAACAGCAATCCACCTGCCACCGCTAAACAGGTTGACGTCGCCGCTACTAACCCCAGCACAAAGACAAACCCGTAACTCATATTGTCCGTGACGCCTAACGTCTGAGGCAGGATATTCAGTTCCTTAAGGAGCAGGTAGACGCCCATTAACAGCAGAACTACTGCGCCAATTTCGAGGAAACGGCCTTTGGTGGCGCGGACAAAAGAGCTTCGTGCAGGCGCAGCATTTTCTTCCGGAAGTGACAGCAGGTAGCCTTGCTCTTTCACGGCTGCTTGGAGGGATGGTATTTCTACGTGGTCCGCACAGTCAATTTCCACGGATTCTTGCGGTCTATTAACTATTACTTTCTCTACGCCGGGAACTTTTTTGAGGCTTCGTTCTATCAATACTTCACAGCTGGCGCAGGTCATGCCCTTAACAACCAGGTTCATTTTTTTCATGTTCTAGAGTATATATTTGCAACTATTTATTAAAGTAACGTGAAACTAGTTTCAGGGAAGAACTTATAAGGGGTTTCTTCTTTATTCTTTCTTATGGGTAAATCAATCATAGTATCTGCCAATCGCCAATTTTTTGATCGTTGGGCCCCCCACTATGATTGGAGTCCATTTCAATGGTGGATGAGAAAATTCCACCGGGCTATTCTGACGGAATTAAAGCGGAAACAAACCCCGGCAATAATTTTGGACGTTAGCTGTGGCACCGGAGAGCTGCTGAAATCAATTACGGTGTTGAATATGAAGCACCGTCTTTATGGGGTGGATTTGAGTTCACGGATGGTAGCGATGGCACGAAAAAAGCTGCCGACTGCCGCTAAACTTTTTTCGGGAGATGTTCATCAGCTTCCTTTCCGGAGCAATACCTTCGACTATGTGCTTAATACAGAATCATTTCATCATTATGTTGAACAGGAACAAGCTTTGCGAGAACTAAACCGGGTCACTAAACCAGGCGGAAAGATTATCATCTCCGAACTAAATTTTCTTTTCTGGCCAGCCCATTGGCTATTCCAGAAGCTCGAGCCTGGATGCGTGAAAATCAACAGCAGGAAGGAGATGAGAGAATTATTCGTCGGAGCTGGATTGCGTCATATCGTTCAATCACGCAACTTTCTTTTTTCCGTAACAACAGAGGGGGTGAAACTATGAATAAAGAAAAATGCGGCTACCCAGATTCTGATGCCTTGGCCCTTACGCTTCCGGAATGCTAACTTCTTTTTTGTTATCTTAACGCTTCCTGTCTGTGATAAAATATATGCCAGTGATGATAAACAACAGGGCAAAAATCGTAACTGCCCAGCCACCACCTATCATCGTGCCTGAAAATCCCATCATGCTCATCATGTTTACTCCTCCTCCCGGATAGAGTAACGCTAATGCACCACCTACAATCTGAATCCAGCCTACCACTTTTGTATCCATAAAATCCACCTCTTGTAGTAGTTTTTTTGAAGATATATAAAAGTTCCCCATCAGATAGCATCCCTTACGACATCAACGTCAATATCCCAAATAAAATAAAGAGAACTGCGGTAACTATTTTTATTTTTTTTCGGGGTATTTTCTCTGCCAGCTTCCGGCCAATGAACACATTAAACCCTATCGCTATTCCCAATGCGGCCACAAATCCGACAAAAATGGGAATTGGCACTAAATATTTAGCCGCTAATAAGCCCGACGCTATCTGCGTTTTATCGCCAAATTCGCTCAGAAGCACCATGAAGAAGGAGGCAGCTACAGGAGCATTATTCCAGGCCTTTTCTTCTTTTGTTTTCTTTTTCTTAATGTATATTTTAATGAAAGCCCAAACCCCCAGAAGAATAAATATGATTCCAATGACGTCTTTGATGACCGGAGATACCAATGAAAAACCCAAAAATGTTCCCAATAGAATTGCCAGCCCATCCATCAGGGCGTGAGCTATTATTGCTCCCGTAAATACTTTCCAAGGCGACTTGTATTTTAAGGCTAATCCCAGAATGACTAATTGGGTTTTGTCGGCAATTTCGGAAACTAAGGCTAATGTAAACGCGGCAATGAAGGGCTCAAGCATGAGTGGTATTGATGAAGCGACCTATAAAAAGTTATCTACTTCAAAATATTTGTATACGAACTTATTTACGATAGCTTGCTCCCACATTCATAACCTAGTCCTTCAATTAATGTCTGGATTTTCTGGATTCATTCCTTCGTCCGTATCCCCAGCAAATGCTGCAGCCAGCAAAACCCAATGATACTCTCTGCTAGCGCAATCCATCCCAGCACGAACAAGATTACATTTATTGCCGGGTACGAATACGACGGCGCCCACGGGCCTAGCCACCAAAAAGCCAGCAAAAACCGCAGCACCCGATCCGTTCTTCCCAAATTTGTCGTTACCATCTTTTCACCTCGTTTTTTATTTTAAAATCACAATATTAGTCATTCCCCGCCGTTTGCGCTCGATGATTCCTTTGCCTTCCATCCGATCCAAGAGCCGGCTTACTTTCACCTTACTTAAACCAGTCTGCTTGATGATGTCACTTTGGTACAGGGAGCCTTGGTTTTCTGTTACCAGCGCGTACAGCCTTGCTTCTTCCTTCGAGAGTTTGCTGACATCAATTTCCTGCCGAGCCACACTATCAGATTCCTTCTTGAGCGGCAGGAAGAGCATGTACAATCCTAGCCCTAGTACCACCAACGAAACGGCAAAGGCCGCCAAAATCAGCCAGGAAGTGTAACTCTCGTGGGCCGGGCATTCTTCCATGCTCAGCGTAGGTGATGCTTCCACGACTTGACACAAAAAAGATCCTTCTTTATCGGTTTTTATTTTTACTACTACAAGAATAAATAGCAAGATCAGCGCAAAAGCAACCAAAAACGAACCGATACTCTTATGATTCGGCACATTCATGGGGACAACCTCTTCTGTTTTAACAGCAGGGAATTGGTGATGACACTTACGGAGCTTAAGGCCATCGCTCCCCCCGCAATTAACGGACTTAACAGCCAGCCTGTCCAGGGATAGAGGACGCCGGCAGCGATAGGAATGCCCAATACATTATAAAACAAAGCCCAGAACATGTTTTGCTTTATCTTCCGCATGGTCATCTTGCTGAGCTTGATTGCCCGGGGCACATCCATCAAACTGTTCTTCATCAGAACGATATTCCCGGTTTCCATCGCTACATCCGTACCGGAACCCATGGCAATGCCAATATCAGCCTGCGCAATGGCCGGGGCGTCATTAATGCCATCGCCGACCATCGCTACTTTCCCCCGCATTTGCAGTTTCTTGACGTACTCCGCTTTCTGTTCCGGCAAAACTCCGGCAAAGAATTTGTCAATACCGGCTCTTTTAGCGATGGCATTTGCGGTTCGCTCATTATCACCCGTGATTAAGTAGGGGATGATGCCCATTTTTTTAAGTAAAGCTATTGCCGCCGGAGAATCTTCTTTTATCTCATCGGCAACGGCCACCATTCCCAATACTTTCTTTCGTTCGGCCAGGAGCATGACGGTCTTGCCTTCCTCTTCCAGTTTGGCAATGGCAGCAGCATGCGACGCCAGCGATATCTTTCGCTCTTTCAGCAAGGCGGTATTGCCTAAGTAATATTCTTTGCCGGCAATACTCCCTTCTACGCCCCTCCCTACTAATGCTTGGAAATGAGCTACTTTTTTCCATGAAATTTTTTGTTGTTTGCCTTTTTCAGTGATAGCTTCTGCCAAAGGATGTTCAGAGCTTTTTTCCAGCGAAGCCATAATCTCCAGCAGTTTTCGTTCTGCAACGTTGGATAAGGAAATCAGGTTCGTCACTATTGGCTTTCCTTTGGTGATCGTGCCCGTTTTATCAAACACTACGTACTTTAGTCTGTGGGCGCTTTCCAGCGCATCTCCACCTTTAATGAGGATGCCCTGCGCTGCTCCCTTTCCCGTGCCGACCATGATTGCCGTCGGCGTTGCTAATCCTAAGGCGCAGGGGCAGGCAATTACGACGACTGCTACTGCCGCCAGGAGAGCAAATCCTACGGCTGCACCAGCTGCTACGTACCAGATGACAAACGTAAGCAATGCTATCCCGATGACCGCCGGCACAAAGTACGCAGAGATTTCATCCGCAAAACGCTGGATGGGGGCCTTTTTGGATTGGGCGTCTTCAATAAGCCTGACAATTCTCGCCAAGACCGTTTCACTGCCTACTTTGGTCGCTTTAAACGTAAAAGTTCCCAGTTTGTTGATAGTTGATCCAATGACTGGGTCGTGTTTCTTTTTTTCGACGGGGATGCTTTCCCCCGTCACCATGCTTTCATCAATGGCAGAATGCCCGTCGATGACGATGCCGTCCACGGGGATTTTTTCTCCGGGTTTGACGATAAGAATATCGCCCACGAGTACCTGCTCAATGGGAATTTTCAATTCTTTTCCCCTGCGGATAACGGTTGCAGTTTTCGCGCCCATCTTCAGCAGTTTGGCAATCGCTTCACTGGTTCTGCTCTTGGCGCGTGCTTCCAGGAACTTTCCGAGGAGGACCAAGGTAATTAACACGGCCGCAATTTCAAAATACTGGTGGCCTTCCGCCGCAAAAATGATGATATAAATAGAATAAAAATAAGCAGTACTGGTGCCGATGGCAATCAATGAATCCATGTTGGCCGATTTATTCTTGAGGGCCTGCCAGGTTCCTTTATAGAATGGCCAGCCAAAATAGAATTGCACCGGCGTGGACAGTATCCATAATAGGTAGGGTTGGAAAGGGATAGAGGGAAATACCATGCTTATTAAGAGTGCGGGCAGGGAAAAGATGGCGCTCCAGATTACTTTCCATCGTAAGATATGCAGTTCCTTTTTCTTGGTAGCTTCCTCTTTCTCAAAGTTGCGGTAAACATCTGCGCCATAGCCTTTCCCTTTCACTGCGGCGATTAAAGCTGGTGCATCGGTCTTTTTCTCATCGAACTCCACCAGCGCCTTTTCCGTGGAATAATTAACGCTGGCGCCGGCAACACCGGGAACTTTTCCCAGGGCCCGGGTTAAGATGTTGGCACAGCTGGCGCAATGCATGCCAGTTATGCGTAGGGTCGTTTTTTTCATCGTTTGCCTTCCAGGATTTTACAGCAATATTGTTTCATATGGGCATCAATCAGCTCCACTAAAGGCTTAATAGTCTTTTCGTTGAGGCTATACTGCCGGAACTTGCCTTTTTTGGCCACAAAGACCATACCATGATATTCCAGCATCTTGAGGTTATGGGACACCATGCTCTGCTCAAAGCCCGTGGCGTGGCAGATTTCGGTAACATTTTTACTGCCGTGTCGCAGCAGGTTGACTATCTTTAATCTACTGTCGTTAGCGAGGGTGCCAAAGAACAATTTATAGGCGCCCGGGAGTTTATATGAATCCATAATCATATGAAAACTTATTCATATATTTAAATGTTTCGGTGCTGGGGACCCATAAATATAACTTCTTTTTTATACTCGGCGAATGAAAGAGCATTTTCTTCGCTTGAAAAACCGGACTTTTTGGTTATGGGCACACACCTTCATCGGCATCTTCGCCCTCTCTTTCGTCCCGCTATTCTTTAAGAATAATGGTTACAGCCTCTTAGCAATCATCGTTTTATATTTACTCCTATCCTTGGGGTTAGTCTTACTCCTGCCCTGGTTAAACACGATTAACCTGCGTAATTCCATTCTGTACGGTTATCTCTGCTACGCTGGAATTATGCTTTCCATTTTCTTTGGCAGCGGTTTCCCTTCTTATTTACTTTACATCATTTTCGGAGCAGGGACGGTCATATTCTTTTGGATTCCGTTTAATTACATTTTCTTTAATACTACCAAAAAAAAAACTAGCGGCACCGATTCCGCTTTTTTCTTTAACTCGACCGCCATTTTAGGGGTGTTTACTCCACTATTAGGCGTGGCAACGATTAAACTAGGCGGATACTCTTGGCTGTTTGGTTTAGCTTCCTTATCTTACCTGCTTCTGGGAGCGTATGTCTATTCTCGTCTTCCTAACGAGAGTTTTACTTTCTACTTTTGGGATTATGTCCGAGAATTCAAAGGGTTGAAAACAATCACTTGCTTGGAAGGCTCTTTGCAATATTTTTCGGGGATTATTTTGGGAATATATGCCCTGCTCTTTTTTGAAACCGCTTCCGCTTACGGTTATTTCCTAAGTTATCTCGGAATCATCGGCCTCGTCATCGCTTTGATTGTAACACATCATTCTGATCGCCAGCAGAAACGTCTCGGCTACCTGTTTATTTTATTGTTCCTGATGGCTCTTTCCATCATGGCCTTAACACCAGTACACAACACCACTTCTTGGATTATCGTCGTGGGGATTTTCATACTCTTGAACAACATTTCCATGCCCTTGCGTAGTGCGGTTTCTATGGACGTCAAGAAAGTAGACTTCGGCTTCTGGAAAGCCCGGGAGTTTTTTCTTAACATAGGCAGAGCCATCACCTTGGGAATTTCTGCAGTATTTTTTTACTACGAATGGTATTGGCCAGTATTTGTGATGTATGGGCTGATTGCGTTGGTTTATCCTTTTTTGGTAAGACATAAATTTAAAGAAATTAGGTAACTGTTGGTTTACTATAATGAAGGACATAAATAATTATACAAAAACATTATGTCCTTCGAATATAGTCAGTGACATTTGTATAAATAGTTAGGTCACTTACTATAGACCGTTAGAAACACATCTTTTTTAAAGTAACACTGTTTTCTTCTAGCCAATGCGATTGAAATATTACTTTATTATTGGACTACTCCCTTTAATCCTTCTGCTTTCCTCCTGTTCTTCCGGTCCGGGAAAATACGATGCCTTTGCCCAATGTCTTACCGAGAACGGGGTTAAGATGTATGGGGCGTATTGGTGCCCGCACTGCCTGAACCAGAAAGAAGATTTTGGGAAGAGCTGGCAGTATGTCAATTATATAGAATGCTCCCTGCCGGGCAACCAGGGGCAGACCGAGATATGCGCTACGGCGGGGATTACCACGCCTGTCGGGGGAAGTTCCTCTCTCTACTCTCAGCCGGATGAGTGGCTGCAGTTTAACCGGGAATGTTTCGGGATAATTTTCGTTTGATTCTTCATTTACCTTTCGTTTCCTTGCTTTATTTCACACGTCTTCGTCACGATTTTTCGTGAAAGATATCCTATGCTCACCATAAGAATAACTATCCCCAGCAGACCAAATTCAGTTCCGCCGAGAGGCAGAAAAGCTAATACTCCACCTATACCTAACGTACTCAATAACCCCAAGGCACAGGAAGGGCAGGCCGGGGCAAGAATGGCAACTATAATTCCCGGCAGACCGAGGGAAGCGTTCATCGTTAATTGGCGGCGAAGAAGAAAAAGGCTCATCGAGAAAACAATGCCCCCTAAGAGCGATATAAAGCTAAGGAGAACGAGCGCCGAGATGGTCAGGCTGCTGATTGATCCAGTAATGAGTGAGAAGAGCAGGGAAATCGAAAATTGATGCCACAGCAGGGAATAATTTCTGACCACGGCATTAAGCGATATGAGAATAACTCCACTGACCATAGTTATCAGATAATAACTTGGTTTAGAATACACACATTTACAAGCTTCCGCGATCGTACCAACGTATTTCATACTTCCTGGAATAATACTAAAAAAGAAAAAAAATAAAAGCTCAATTTGCCAAGGCTGCGTCAATGACTTGCTGGAACACTGCAAAGGGTTGCGCTCCCGAGACCAGCTGGCCGTTGATGAAAAAACCAGGCGTTCCTTGGATTCCGGCACGCTGGCCATCCGAAAAGTCTTTCTGTACTTCCGAGGCCATCTGTCCTGAATCTAAGCAGGTATTGAACTTTGCGGTATTCAACCCGATTTGAGATGCGTACTGTTTAAAGCTCGCTACGCCGCCTTGGACGCCCGGGGTAAATAACAATTCGTGCATTTCCCAGTATTTTCCCTGTTCACCAGCACATTCTGCTGCTTCGGCCGCTTTCTGGGCTTGCGGATGGAAACTTAAAGGAAAGTCCCGATACACAAATTTTACTTTACCGGTGTCAATATACTTCTGTTTTAATTCCGGCCAGGTTGACGTGTGAAATCTGCCACAGAAAGGGCATTCAAAATCACTAAATTCAACTATAGTAACGGGCGCGTCTTCCTCACCTAAAAAGGCATCATCATCTGCAAGTGCCTGCATATTGACACTGGGTGCGTTTCCTGCGGAAGGCGCTGCTGCCGAGGGCGCGTTTGCACCAGCTTGTTGCGTGGTTGCACCGCTTCCACTCACTTTGAAAGCTACAAAGAGCAGCAAGACTATTTGAATAATTGCCAACCCCACCAATAATTTATGCACTCCGGACATGCCGGGGGCGGGATGGTGGTGATGTTCACCGTGTTCTTCCTTATGTTCTTCAACCATATCATGTACCTCCTACGCTTTTTTATTAATTATAACTCTCAGCGATTATCGCATCCTATCTTAAATTGCAATTCTATTTATAGGTTGTGGTCGAAACGGATGCTTCTAAAACGGCTAAAGTGCCAGAATTTTTGACATAGGACGTTTATCTGTTGTTTTTACAATTTTTCTTTGAGATACAACGCCAAGGTCTTCTGCTTTTGCTCCCGCCGGATCAGCCCTTTTTTCTCTAGACCAGTAAGTACCTGGCTCAGTTTGGCTTTTGACATATCAACCCGCAAGCGCAAGGTGCTTTGTGTTATACCTTCTTCCTGCCGTATGACGTCGAGTGCTTTCTTCTCAAAAGAATCCAGTCCTTTTGATAAGATGGAAAAAGTATCCTCCTGAAGTTTTTTATGGGTATCATCTTCCAGTCTTTTAACAATGGCCTCTTCTCCGCGGGAGAAAAAGAGCAGGTAAAACCCTAAGGCAAAGAGGAATCCAAATCCTCCGAAAGCAAAGTGCACGAAGGATAAGGAGGTTTCTACTTTTTTACAGCTGGGATCTTGGTAGCAGCCCAGGGCCTTGATTTCCTGGTTGAGTGAGCGGATAACTATCAGGAAGATAACCAATAAGATAATACCTACTATTAGTACGACCACGCCTACTTTTTTATTCTCCATAACACCTCTTTTCTTTGTTAATTTATTAACTTTGTGTTTTAATTGTTTGTTGGGCTTAAATCTCCACTGCTTGCTATGATTTTGTTTTTTATTTTATTTTTAGGAAGGAGCTTTTCCGGCAGCGGATTTATAAAAAGAAAGATACTTTCCCTAGAGATGACGGGTAAAGCTAGGACAAAAGGGGAAAAGCAGTATAAATGCAATCTCTGCGGGTTTTCTTATAACGAAAAGCAATGGGCAGAGAAGTGCCAACGCTGGTGCTCTCAACACCATAGTTGTAATCTTTCCATCACCCGTCACGCTATTCCATAACTTTCTATGAATAATGTTCTATAAAAAGAAGCTGTTGATGAAAAGTAACATCGTCAGCACGGCCGAAATCAGGCAATAGAAGCAGTAATCCTTAATGACTTTTACCTGCAGATACACCAACACCAGCGAAAAGAGCGTCCCTCCGCCGGCTGCCAGGCGCATCCACCATTGCAGTTGAATGGGGAGAGGAACATCCAGGATAAGCAATAATGCTGCCGTAATCATTCCCACATAGAACAATAACCCCAACACTTCATTCCGGACATAGAATAGATGAGACCACCTGCTTTCCGTTACTTTACTGCAATCGTGATTCAATGGACAGAGCAAGGGCTGCCGTTGGCGGTGGTAATGCTGCCATACCAGGTAACCAGAGGTGATGATTCCCCCGGTCGCTAGGGCCAGGAACGAAGCAATAAAGGACGTCATGGTTTATAGCTGAGCACGGCTAAAGCCACTGCCGCCAGAATCAGGCCAATATCGCGGAAGACGATGTCCAGTACCGTGAGATTAGTAATGGTAATCAGGGCTAAAGTAACGGCAGCTACGCTTGCAGAGTACACTACCTTTTTTCCGGAGAGCAACCACAGCGATAAAACTATTTCGTAAATCGAGAATCCCGGCAATAAGAGGTTGGCGGGAATGAAAGCTTGTACCCAGCCGGGAATAAATCCAATCCACGCCTCTGGCTGCAGCAGCGCGGCAATGGCGGCGTAGAGAAAGGGAACTGCAATAGCCAAACGAAGAAAAAAAGAAGTAAAAGTAACTTTATTGTAGTTCACTTTTTTCCTATCGTTTGACGGTTATGACGCCAATCCGGCTTACGCGCAGGTGGTCGTGGAAAGGCCACGTCCCTGCAGCGTTAAATGTAAAGGTGAACTCTTCCCCCTGTTCCAACCCCCTACAGGAGTCAAAGATGGTATTTTCTTCCGAGGTGCCGCACTTATCTATGCTCGATCCCGGATAGGTATTGTGAACCGGATGCATGTTTGAAGCCGGCCAGTGCGGAGCAGTATCTTTGTTTACAAAAGTAATGCTGTCTCCTGCATTTATAACGAGTGTTTTGGGAGTAAAGCCAGTAGAGGTTATTTCGATAGTGTAGCTATTGCCAGTAACAGTGGGTTCTTCAACTGGTGGCTCTTCCATTGCCACGGGCTCTTCGGTCACGACCGGTGCTGCGGGAGCTGGCGCCGGTGTTGGTGCTGCTGGCGGGGTTTGCGTGCAGCCGATAATCAGCAGCAGCACAGAAATGGTTACGATGCCCAATAATACGTTTTTTCCCATGGTATCAACCTCTTCATTAATATTAGTGTTACGTTGGAAAACGGGCAGGTTTATAAACGTTTCTTTACTTGATTATACATCTCGGTTCTCATTGAATTCAAATGAGCGCTGGTTATATTCCTCAGTATCATACGCGCAGAGGCCGTCTTTATGCCACAGCACAAATTCCCGCACTCCAGTATCTAAAGCCATCTTGCTGCAGAGCGTGCAATATGGTTTTCCTGCACGGGAAGGTTTGCCCTGCTCGTCCAGCCGGATAAAATAGAGTCGTGAGCCCGCCATTTTTGCGGGATTACGCCGCAGCGCGTCCATGATAGCCCGCTGCTCAGCGTGCATGCAGCAGGTTTTATCGGTCACTTTGCCATGATACGATTCTTTGCCATGAAAACAGCGCTGCTGGGACGTTTTATCTCCCGGCGGCGAATTCCAGCCTTTGCCGATAATGAGATTGTCCTTGACGATGACGCTGCCACAATTGGACCGCCGGCACGTCGCTTTTTTGGCCAGCTGCACTGCTTCTTTAATGTAGCTAAGGGCAGCCTGTTCTTCGTCACTGGAAATTTTTTTCATACAACGAACTATAAAAAGAATAATTTATAAACATTTCGCTCCCCCCGACTCTGGGTGGTGCACCAACTCGCTTTGGATTTATACCCTATTATCCCATGGATGCCATAACCATTCGCAATCTCACCAAAAAGTATGGTGATGGTACGGTAGCTCTTCAAAATATTTCATTTTCCATCAAGAAGGGCGAGTTTTTTGCCCTGCTGGGTCCTAATGGTGCGGGAAAAACGACCACTATTAATATCTTAACGGGACTGGCTAATAAGACCAGTGGAGATGTTTTGTTGTTTGACCAGGATGTGGTGCGCAACTATCAGCAAGCACGTTCTTTAGTAGGTCTAGTTCCGCAGGAATTCAACTTAGATCAGTTTGATAAAGTGTATAACACCCTTTTTTTCAATGCCGGTTACTTTGGGATTCCACGGAGCCAGCGCCATTCCAAAATCGAATCATTGCTCCGTGAGCTGGGGTTGTGGGAGAAGCGCTATAGCAAAGTCCGGGAACTTTCCGGCGGTATGAAGCGAAAAGTGATGATTGCCCGGGCGCTGATTCATGAGCCCAAGATATTAATTTTGGATGAGCCCACTGCTGGCGTGGATGTGGAAACGCGGAAATCATTGTGGACGTATTTTCGGCGACTTAATCAAAAAGGAACCACCATCTTGCTGACGACCCATTACATTGAGGAAGCAGAAGAATTATGCCAGCGTATCGCAATTGTCCATAAAGGCAACATCATCGCGTTGGATACCAAAAATAATTTGCTGGAGCTGTTGGAGCGGGAAACGATTAAAGTAGTTTTATCTGAGCCATTGTCGGTGTTGCCGCCATCGTTGAAGAAGTATGGGGCGGCAGTTCAGCATAATGCCTTACTCTTGACCATCAATCCAAAACAGAACAATTTTTCCAAACTCTTGGACGACCTGCGCAAAACCAAACTTTCCATCCGCAAAATTGAAACGGAGCGGACGACGTTAGAGGACGTCTTTTTGCACTTGACTAAAAAATGAAACTAACTGGATTTTTTGCACTCACGGAACGGGAAGTGTCGCGCTTCCTGCGGGTCTGGCAGCAGACAATAATACCGCCCATGATCACATCTATCTTATTTATCCTCATCTTCGGTTATTCCCTGGGATCAAAGATAAGTGCTGTTGCCGGTGTTTCCTATATCGGCTTCATCATTCCGGGCCTGCTGATGATGGGGGTCATCATGAGTGCGTACAGCAATACCTCCAGTTCTTTATACATCTCCAAATTCCAGGGGCAGGTGCAGGAATATTTAGTTGCCCCATTGTCCTATTGGCAGATCATTTTTGCGCTTACCATTGCAGGCGTGTTGCGGGCAATACTTGTCGGTGCAGGAATTTTGGCCGTTAGTTTGCTCTTTACCAGTATTACAGTTCATAGTTATGCGATGCTGCTGTTTTTTATAGTTATGGTTTCCTTGCTCTTTTCTTTTGCGGGCATAGCAACCGCATTATGGGCGGGTAATTTTGACCAGATGAACATCTTTGCCACCTTTTTGATTACGCCGTTGACATATTTGGGCGGAGTATTTTATTCCATCAGCATGCTGCCCTCATTCTGGGGAACGGTTGTCCGGTTTAATCCCATCCTGTACATGGTGGATGGCTTTCGCTATGGGTTTATTGGCATAACCGACGTGCCGTTATGGCATTCAGTACTGTTGGTGTTGATATTAACTGTTTTCTTTTTTGTGCTGTGTGTGTGGATGTTCAAGAAAGGGTATAAGTTACGGACGTGAAGCATAGCGCACTCAAATGCCAAAAGACTTATCTATCATTAGAATAATAATTAGAAAAATGGCGGCAATCGAAGCGGTTACCCGAAAATGGGGCAATTCCTTAGGTATAACTATCCCTCAGAAAGTCATACGGCAAATTAATCTCCGCGAAAATCAGCGCATAATCATTGACATTAAACCAAAGCCCGATCTTTCGCCGCTGCGGGGGATGTTGCGTTCGGCGAAAAGCACCCAACAGCTTAAAGATGAGATGAGGCAGGGCTGGGAATAATGTCCAAAGTTAAGGATGTGAATCATGCCAGCGCGGCCTTTCTTCCGGGAATAAGTGAAGCTGCCCATTCCGTTGATCCACGAGATAGGCGTGATAAGGGCGCAGTTCCGGCAGAATCTTGGGATGGCGGATCATGGTAAGAGCAGCTAAGATTTCGGCCAGTTCTGTATTTACTTCACCAAATTCATTATTGTTTGTGACTGGCCAGGCCACTCGATTTGTTTTTCCCCAGAAGGTGGTTTTCCAACGCTCCATCCCCTGAAATATCTGTTGTATATTCTTTTGTCCCATGGCCCATTCCACGTGATGGTATAATTCATGGAGCAGGGTGCAGGCTACATATCCAACATCGGAAAGAACTTTCTTTGAGAGAGATCCAAATTCAACTTTTCTGGGTCTAACTGCAATGGCTCTGCTTTCTAAAGTAGGGTTGTAATCAACAGTTATATTCTTTAATTTAGGAAGGCGTTCATAGAAGACCTCCAGCGGAAAGTGTTCCAAATCTTCCTGGAGTCGCTGCGCCAGGTCTTTTTCTTTTTGCCGATAGGCATGGTCGCTATACCATGCTCCCTGAGCTTGATTCAGGGGCCTTTTCAGGAATGATTGCACGTACAGGGGAACAGTTACATCGTGAAACTTCACTTTTCTGGTTTGGTAAAAAATACTGGGATAATCTGTCACGTCTATCCTCCAAAAGATACCTCCCCTCTTCCCAAATATACCTCTTTTAAACATTTCTCCTCGGCTCATTAGAAGTGCTCGCATGTCTTGATGTAAGAAGTGGTTTGGGACATCGGCGTAACCACAATGGAAAGTAATCCTATCTTGGTCGTACTTCCCATCATTAAAGTTAAGGGGATTGTTTTCCATCAATCCATCTCCATTTCTCCCGTTCCCATAAAGCTGCTAACGTTTCTCTGCCCAAAGAGTATTCTGCCTTTTGCGGGTCAAAAGAAGGGTCAGAGCAGATTCTACGATATAATTCTATTTGGATAATACCCTGTGAATCGCAAATAACCTCGGGGTAAATGCCTCGCCAGTCTACTCCCCACCAGCAACGCTCTTCAAAAGGGTACGTTCCAGCGTAAACTTCTTTCACTTTAAATTCAAGTTCTGCTTCAGTTGTTGTCTGAAGTACTGGAGAATCATCAAAGGGACAATCAAATCCCACTAACTGAGGAACGTTATCATCTTTCTCGTACTGCCCCATCCGAAAATAAATGGCCAGATATTTATGTTCCGGTGCCATCTAATCGTTATCTACTCTCGGCGCCAAGATAAAGCTGAGCAATAAGCGGTCCACTACTTTATAGTCCAGCCGCAGCGGGTAATCGTTGTTGAACTGTAAAGATACCCGATCACTTAATTTTCCGCCTTGAATCATTTTCTTCAGGTATTCCAAAGAATATTTTGCCTTGAATTTGTCGGGATTCTTCAATTTAATGGTGGTATTCTCATCGGGACGGATTTCAATGAACGCCTTCGAGAGATCCCCTTCCGCTTTGATCGACAGCTGATTGTTCTCGCCGAGAAAAGTTACTGATTCGGCGACGACACTGACGTCTTCAATAGAATTGCTCAGCAAGTCCGAGCTCATCTCCACTGTAATCGGAAAATTAAGTTCCGGCACTTTCTGCTCTTTGTCATCTAGCTCCAGCACCGGAATGGAAAACGACCGCGTCGTTTCACTTTTCAGCTGGATCTTGAGCTTGTTGTCATCCGTTGTTTCTAAGGTAAGCATATCGTCTGGTTTCGCCCGGCGCAAAATCTGTTTTAAATTGTTCAGATTGATGGCTACCTCTTCCGTCTCTTTGATCCCATAATGGGTGAAGCAACTGCTCAACAGCTTGAAGATAACCATGGAGACGTTCGCCGGGTCCATGGCAATAAGCTCTAATCCGTCTGCAGTGGCTTTGAATTTGACATCGCTGACGATGTCGGAAAGAATGGCAATACTGTCTTTAAAATAGCGTGGTTCCGCAAGCACAAGTTTCATGGCAATACCCCCTGCTAAACTCAGGAGCGGGGCCTTTATAAAAATTGTTGTTGTAAAGTAGTTATGATGCTGACGGCAGGTCTGCCACTATTACAGCACCAGCCGTTTCCCATCTTTCATGACGTGCGTTGTTCCAATGTGCAGCTGTTCGGCTAACTCCGCGATCATCCTGCCCTTGGCAGGCTCGGCATGAATGGGCATGATGTGCTCTGGGTGAATCATCTCCAGCAAATCCCGATGGTCTTCCCGGTGGGCATGGCCAGAAACGTGCACATCCCGGAAGATGCGGGTGTTCTTTTCCCGTAAAATAATTTCCAGCTTTTCCCGGTTCTGCTTGTTTACCTCTACCGGAATGACCTGGCAGCTGAAAACCACTATATCTCCATTGCCTAACGTAAATTCTAACTGCCCCCGGGCAATACGGGACAGCATGGCCTTCGGCTCTCCTTGGTGGCCGGTGCAGACAATGAGGTACTTCTCTCTTTCCCGCTGGATCTTGCCCAGTATCTTTGCAACTTTATCCCGGTGGCGGAAGATCTCTATGTCTTTGCTGAACTGCACTACGTCAATCCGTTCCGCTGCCCGGACATATTTATCCAAAGAACGGCCCAAAAAGACAATCTTCCGGTTCAAGCGCTGCCCCATTTCAATGATGCTCTTCAGCCGGGCCAAGTGGGAAGAAAAGGTAGTTACAATGATGGCTTTCCCTTTACTGTTGACACCTAGCAGCACGTCCTTAAGCATCTGCTTGGCGACGGATTCAGAAGGACATTTCTTGTGTTCATGCGCATACAGGCAGTTCATGATCAGCAGTTTTATGCCTTCTGTTCCCAGTTCTTTCAGCCGTTCATAATTAGGCTTCTTTCCCAGCACCGGGCGGTCATCAAGTTTGAAATCATTGGCATACATGATCTTTCCATATGGTGTATGCACGACCACGATAGCAGTCTGGGGGATGGAGTGGGTGATATTCACAAATTCCAGCGTAATAGCATCCGATACTTTGTAGGAAGAATTGAGGTTAATGGCCACAAAGCGGTTGGGTATCTGTATCTTTTCGTCATAGGTGATGCTCTTCAGCACTTCAATAGTATAGGGGGTAGAGATGATGGGGGCAGTAGGAAATAATGAGGCGGCAAACGGAACCGCCCCCACGTGATCCAAATGGCCGTGGCTGGGGACTATCGCTACAACTTTTTCTTTCCATTCCTCAATAAAACTATAATCAGGAACAGCATTAGCTTTAAGCAATTCTTTATACGTTTTGGTGCTGACATCTTCTCGGTCTTCAGTATACGCAATATAATCTGACATGCTTAAACCCATGTCTAATAGGATTACTTCCTCATCAATTTTTATGGCGACGGAATTGCCTTCTGTCTTAGAGAAACCGCTGATGCTGCAGACTTCGATGGGCATGGGGGAAGGATTTTTGGAGGGTTTAAAAATTATACTGTTTTGGACCATAACAGAATAACACTCTATTATCCCGAAACTGGTTTGCGTCACGAAACTAATTCACCGGAGTATCATACTTTAATTCTTCCAGGAAGATGCTGTTGTGCAGCCCTGTTCTGGCGAGGGAAGCCCCTAACATTGCTCAGAACTCAGTTCCTAATCTTCAAGGAGGGATATTTTCCTAAGAGTTATAACCCCAATTATAGTGCGAACTAAAAACAGGATAGCACCATAACAGGATAACACCTAAATATTTATAAAAACAAAAGTTTCTTTAAGCATTTATGCCTGTGCTTACTGCCCTTATTGATCAAGAATTTTTGCGGAAAATGCCCGGATTAGCCCGAGAACTACGTCATCTGGAAGCTGAAGCTCGGCGAAAGGAGCCATCGTATATAGAAGAAAGCCGGGAAGTAGTACGGGCGGATCGGTGGCGGAAATGGCGCTCTTATGTCCATCGATGTACCGGGGATGCTCTTTCTGCTGATGCGCTGGAAGCGTCTCTCCGGGTGATGAAAGGGTTGTCCGCAGGGAATGCTCCGGAACAAGCACTGGAAAGTATTAATGGTATGGAAATCACCTATTATATGGCCGGCAGCATGGCCGAAGCGGTTTCCTATTTCCATCCCCGTGGTGAAGAATTTAAAGCGTATTGTACTGAAAAGTATCCTGCCCTAAAATTGGGAGATTAATTGTTCTTGGAGTGTGTTAAAGAAAGTGTGGGGTCATTTACTTTCTGATCATACTGCACAACGATGGAACCATTCTGTGCACAAAAGCAAAATGCTTAAAGAATAAATGCGGACGGCAGGACTCGAACCTGCGTAGGCACTAAGCCAATAGATGGCTCACGTGTATTTCATCGGCTGTTAAGCCTCATTACTCAAACGACTTGAGTTTGGATTTATTTAGCACCTATGCCAAACAAACTATCCCGTTTGGCCACTCCGGCACGTCCGCATCAATTGCTATGAGGATAACAAGAATTTTATAAACTTAACTGTAAAATAGTGCTCTATTCAATTTTGAAGTGGTTTATTTTTAGAATGACTACTTAGCACTAAACTTCGGGAGAAATCTCCCGGTATCTTTCATATAATTTTCATATTCGGGGAACTTCTTCCTCAGAAAATTCTCCTCTGAAATAGCGGTATAAATAATCACAATTAATAAAGCAACATAAAATAAAAATGTCACCAAATGAAAGAAAACTAAAATTAACCCAAAATAATAAAGAATCATACTGGTGTAAATTGGATGTCTTATTTTTGAGTATGGCCCATTCGTGATTAAGGTTCTCCTCTTCTCTTTCTTCTTTGAAACCCAAAAATCGTCTTTGTTTTTTCCTAGAAACTTAGCTGAGAAAAATCCAAAAATCAATCCCCCACCAACAATAATAACCCCAGTAACGATATTAATTTATTACGAGTAAATAAAAAATCAACATTAAAATATAAGATAATCAACCCCATCAGAACAGGAACTACTGTTGTTTCAACATTGCCTAACCTTAATTTTTTTTCTTTTCAAATATCATAAATAAAAAATACAGACAAGGAACCTATAAAGACAATAAGTGTTATTATTTGGATTAAACTAAGCGGCATTTTATAAGAATCTCAAACCCTTCTCAATTCCCCTTCAATATCCCTTAACTGCGCTTCCAATTCATCCAAATCATTCCGGGACGGCGCCGCTTTCGGTTTAGGTGGAGCAGGTTTCTGTTCCACCGGCATTTCCATCTTTTCTTCTTCCGCTACTGCTGCCGGCAGAGGCACATTTCCCAGCGCCGGCCGCATCTTGCCTTTGGGCAAACGTCTTTTTAACTTCAAATCCAGCAGGATGCGCAGTTCTTTTAAGTCTTCCTTAAGGGCATTGAATACTGCGATTTTCTCGTGCTGTATCTTGCGGAACTGCTCGTATCCCTGCATGAAAATGATAATCTCCCGCAACGATTCCAGGAGGTCCTTTCGCACCATCTTGGGATCCCCCAACTGCACCATGTACTCGGGCTCGCGCTCCTTGGCTGCTGGTGCTTTCTTCGGGGCTATCTTTTTTTTGGCCATGGCTAGAATTGTTCCGGCTCATTAAACGAATGATCCACAAAATCAACTTTTTTCTCAATCTCATCCAAGGCATTATGCCACAACTCTATCTGGTGGTCTTCTTCATTCTTCAATTCATTGATCTTTCCTAAGGTGTCTTTGGCTTCCTCCAGCTTGCGCCGGATGGTCTTCACCAAGTTCAGGACTTCATGATACTCTTCAATCTTTACAAATACAGGCCGTTGTTCCATAGTTAATCACCTTGCGTCTTGAAAATCGTCTTGTCGATGAGCAGGAAACGGTCATGCATGGATTTCATAGATCGTCGTAGCTTGACAAAGTTCTCTTCTTCATTATATTCAGAGGTTTCCAGGTGCTGGTGAGTTTCCTGCAACTCCGCAATTTTTACTTTCATGAGCTCGAGTTCTCCCAACACCTGCTGGTAAATGTCCACTTTCACATAGACAAAATCGTCTGCTCTTGTTCTGGGTGCACTTCTTTCTTCCTCTGCCACCGGGCTTGGTGGAGGAAGGTTGCGGGGAAAGAATGAGGAGGTTTCAATACCTGCTGCTTGCTTCAGCTGCTCCGGCTCGATGACCCGATCGGCAGAAATTCGGCCGGGCAGGCGTAACGCATTTTCATCCATCACTCTCCCTTCGGGGAAAGGAATTGCCGGTGCTTTTTTCTTTGCGCCAAATAACCATCCCATATTTTGGCTGAGGGAGAGAACGTTTAAAAACTTTGTTTAGTATTACTGAATGGTAAAATTGCCATTTTCCAGCCAAAACTATTTAAATGCGAAGTCCAATCCGGAGTTATGGGGTGGATTGCGGTCTTTTTGGCATTCTTAGGTTCTCTTTCCTTGGTCTTGGCGCTGCCTGCCCTATCCATCAATGAAGTGATGTAC
>JACPCD010000037.1 GCA_016179955.1 Candidatus Woesearchaeota archaeon
AATTTTTATGAACAATTTCCCACCTTAATGGATAGGACCAAAGATGCTATTGCGGCTATGGCGGCAGTTTATGGGGGAAGAAAAGCCGAAAGGGAAGGCTGGGATATTAATGAAGGTATTGATGCCTGGTTACAAGGGGTTGATCCCTTGCTCTATGATAATATTAGAACGAAGATAGAAGAAAAGAAATGGATTCTATTGGGGGCATAGCGAGAGTTGAAAAACGGCAAAGTTTACTTCATTTTTATTTTTTGTATTATCAATCCAACAATTGCGCCAATAGCAAAGTATGCAATAAAGAGAAGCAGTATGAGTCCAAAGAAGCTAACCATTTCAGAAAGGTTTGCGCATGATGAAGTAGGAGCCATTGTTTGTTCTATGCAGTAACCGGGAGTGCCTTCCATTGTCCATGGTATTGCTCCGGGTGCGCTTTCTGCACTCCAACGAACACAAGTTGGTTCAGTAAATTTACAAAGCCAGCCATAAGGAACAATGAAAGGTGAGAGAATAGGGAAAGCATGTCCTATGACCATTGGGGGAATTAACACCCAGTTAGGAATCATGCCATCATAGATGCTGTTAGCGATTGGAAAGTAGATGAAAAAATTGAACAATCCCAGTACTAAGCAAATAATGACTCCAATTATTCCTCCACGAAGCCAGAGTTTTTTAGATAAGAACCATTGTTTGAGGCGCATATTTTTTTGTTAATCATGATGAGTATATAAAAATTTTGCCGCTGCTCCTCTCAACCCGAGGTACATCCCACACATCGTTGCCCCCGGCTGAACGAGCCGCAGCAATGCTGATTTCTTTTAGTGGTGTACATACCGGTGGACTCAGAACCTTGGTACATTCCTCCGGACGATTGGTATGTGGCGCTCGAGGCGGTGCTGTAGGATACCATAATTACATGAGTATAACCCACTACTTTAAATATTTTATTGTGGGTTTTCAGAGATTTGGATACCACGCTACAGAAAGTTTTATATTCTCTGTAGTTCTTTCGGAGCTTATGAAAGACCGGAAGGTAGAAATGGGGTTAGAACTCAAAATTCTCCTCGAAAAATTAGATGATTATGCGCGGATACTCAATTCTGGCTTTACTCCGGACCGGAAAGCGATAGCCCAAGCACAAGCCATCAAGAAGCAGATTAAAAGTAAGCTGGAAGAAGCAGAAGGGGTGCTGAGTGCGGAGACAATACGAGAAATCCGCCGGGGCGTCGAACTGATTGTTGAAGGAAGCACTAGGGCTCTCCTTATCCTTAGCAATTTATACAAAAGGCTCCAGCAGTAGTGAACTTTACGTTATGCAACTCTTGGTGGAATTTTCTTCATTCTTTTCAATAACAGCTTAAATACTTAAGAACTATATCTTTTTCTTGTATTTTTTTTATCGTCGGAGGTGAAAAACATGGCCAAAAAGAAAGCTGCGAAAAAAAAGAAGAGATAATACCACTTTTATTTTTTTTATTTTTCTGATTTCGATTAAACTTTTTTTAAACCTTGATTATTAGATGTCGACCAATACCTGCGCTTTCCACCCTTCTTTAACTTTCTTGACCTCAAACATATGCATGGTGATGGCCTTCACATCTACTTTAGGATGATGCTTCTTCACATTTAACTTCTCTCCCTTAGCAGTGCAGTGTAAAGAGTAAACCCCGCCGGGGTGCTGTTCAATATGCGCTTCAAATGTGCTGAACACTAACTGGGCTGAATCTTTATAGAACAAGAGATTATCCAGAAAGTCGAAGAGCAAATAATCAATGTTTTTATTTTCTCCCGTGATGCTCACGGACTGGCGGGGCTCCACGGCGGAAATATCTACCTGTGTCTCCTGCAGCGCTAAGGCACATTGCTCAAAGAGTTCCGGCAACGTTGCTGCTTCTGCCTGGAAGAGTACATCTGCAGTATGGTCTAGGAATTTATAGCTTGGTTTCATGGGATATGAATTACGGGCTGGCTTTTTAATCTTTTGCGAGGAAAAGACGTATGCTTGATCCCTGGCAGGAGAACGTAATCAATCCCTCGTGCTGTAGTTTGGTACAGAGTTGTAACAGCCAGGTCCGCTCTGGGGAAGAGTAATCCTGCTTGATGGCCTTTCCCAAGACTGGAAGTGCAACTGTTTTTCCATCATTTCGGCGGACAAATTCCACAATTTTTCCCCGAAAGATACGGTTGGGAATGAATCGTCCGTTTTCCTTGACTCCGGACTCTTTTCTTTTCTCGCTCTGAAATAAAGCGTTGGTCTTATTCTTGCGGAATCGGGGAAAAAACTTGCAGGATTGCTGCAAAGGACAATTGCCGCATCGTGGAGTATCCCGGGTACAGAGCAGGCTGCCAAAGTCCATCAGCGCATTATGGAATTCCCTGCTTTTATGATCGGGAATGGTAGATTTTACGAGAGCATACAGTTTCTTTTCTTCCGCTACTCCCATGGGCAAGCCTTGGTCAAGGCCGTTGAAATAGCGCTGGTACATCCGGCGGACGTTGACATCAACTGCTGGTGCCGGCAGGTTATAGGCAAAACTGAGAATAGCGCCCGTGGTGTAAGGGCCGATTCCGGGAAGGTGTTGCAGCTCCGCTACTGTTTTGGGTATTATCCCCTGATGTTTGGCAACCACTACTTTGGCGAACTGATGCAGCAGCAAGGCTCTCCGGTTGTATCCCAGGCCGCTCCAGGCGTGGATGACCTCTGCTTTAGAAGCATGGGCGAGATGCTGCAGCGTTGGAAATAAGGTGATGAATTCCTTGAACTTTTCAATAACCCGTGGAACTTGGGTTTGCTGCAGCATAATCTCGGATATCAGAACGTGGTAAGGGGTTGGATTGGAACGCCAGGGAAGAGCGCGTTTATTGGAGGCGTACCAGTTCAAGATGGTGGCGGCAAATTCTTTTTTCATGGTGTAGTGTCGGTGATGAAATCTAAGATTAATTTAAAGAGTACGGCGCCAAAATAAAATAAATTAGTGGTGAGTTCTATAAGGTCAAACCCTTTATGGAGTCCATACAAGACCAAAAAGATAGTAAAACCAAAAATAAGAACATCTAAGACGATTTTAATTCTTCGCAGCATTCTCATCTTAATACTATTTGAATTAACAACAGAATAATCCCTATTACCGCCAGGATAATCCCCGCGAATCCCAGGGCTACGGCCACATTTTCTATAACTTTTTCCTTGAAAATAGTCATACGTTGCACAATACTTTATTCTTTAAATAGTTTTCTGTGAGGTTTGTCTGCCGTGGAAGAAACCAATCAACTTCTCGGCTGCTCATACCAGATGCCGGTTCATGATATTAACTGTAAACCATAAATCTTTAAAAAGGTGTCTTTCTTTTTAATTCTCATGCATATTTCACCACGGGCTAGCACGTTGGTTGCTGCTGCTGGGCTGACAGGAATAGTACTCAGTGTAGGCTATATCGCTGATACTAGTAAAAGAGCTGATGCCGTGTATGCTGCTGCGCCTGCCGAAGTTCGTGAATATCGTGATTTGAATCGCCGCATTGGACACCTGCAGGACGAGAGTTACAGGCTAAATCTTTCTCCTAATGATGTCCTATATCATCCCGCGCGCCTGAGGGAAGCTCAACGTCTTTATGGGGCTTATAAAACTCTTCAACAGCATCAGCAGGAATTGGAGTCACATCCCGCAGTTGCCGCCGCCCAGGAGAAAGTTCATACCATTTTTTTCCCGGCAACATATTACTATCTAAGCGGTTCTATTTTCTCCACTTTTGTTTTTGTTGGCGGTCTGGGAATGCGAAAAAAGAAAAAATCAGCTCTCAACTCCTCGGTTCCCGGCTCACGGTCGCCTTAATCCGTCTCACACCTGCCGCCACCGATTCTTCTTTAATGATTTTGAAATGACCAATCTCTTGGGTGTGCTGCACATGAGGGCCGCCACAGAATTCCTTGGAATAATCTCCTACAAAATACACCGATACTTTTTCTGGATATTTCTGGCCAAATTCTTTCTGGGCATCTAATTTCTCCGCGTCAGAACGGGGCATTTCTTTTCGGGTAACTTTGTAATCTGCTGTAATGACTCGGTTCACTTCCTCTTCTACCTTTTTGATTTCTTCTGGCGTTAATTTCCGCTCAAAGCTAAAGTCAAACCGCAACCGTTCGGGTGTGATGTTGCTGCCCCGCTGGCGGATGTCTTTGGAGATGACTTTGCGCAGGGCTTCATTGAGAATGTGGGTGGCCGTATGCATTTTTATTACGTCCGGTGACAAGTCTGCTAAACCACCTTTAAACTTCTTCTCGGCGCCGCTGCGGGATAGTTTTTGATGTTCTTCATACTCCCGGAGGAATCCGTCAGCGTCCACTTTAATCTTCTTCTCGTCTGCCATCTCTTCAGTCATCTCTAAAGGGAAGCCATAAGATTGGAATAGCAGAAAAGCGTCTTTTCCCGAAAGATTCCCCTGTGCGGCGAGCCGTTCAAATTCCTTCAGGCCTTTTTCCAAGGTATGCTCGAATTTCTCCTCTTCTTTGGTGAGTTCTTCGACAATGAATGAGCGTTTTGTTTTTAGAATAGGATATTCCCCTGTATACATTCCGATGATGACATCGATGACGGGGATGCAGAAGCCCGCGGGCATGCCTACCTTTTTCCCATGGCGGATGGTGCGGCGGATGTACCTTCTTAAGATATATCCTTGGTCAATGTTGCTGGGAGCTACTCCTCGTTCATCTCCTAAGATGAACGTAGCTGCTCGCAGATGATCTGCCATCACCCTATACGAATAGATGTTGCGCTCATTGATCTTTTCGCGAGCGAGTGAGTTTAGTTTCTTGAAGATGGGCTGGAACAATTCAGTCTCAAAGACATTGCTTTTACCCTGCAGCACCATGGTAACTCGTTCCACGCCTAAGCCGGTATCAACATTCTGCTGCTTCAGGGGCGTGAAATGGTAAAAGTTAGACTCTATAAACGCTTTCGCTTGTTGAACATTCTGATATACTATGGAAGTAATTCCAGCTTTTTTTGCAGTACTTACATTTTCAGGTGCATGGTCAAAATAAATCACTTCTTCTGGTTTCAGGTTATATCTTGACAACAAATCCTTAAAGTATTTTTGGTTATCTTTCTTAATCTCTCTTTCCTCCAATGAGAATGCTTCAAACCCATAATTTGCCAGCAGCTTTCCTCCTTTTTCGCGAAAGCCATTGACTACCAGTATTTTTTTAACCTTAAATGAATTTACCACCTCGAGCAATTCCTGGTTGAGTTTAAACTCCTTATCGTAAAGGCAATGCATTCCATCAACCAAGAGCACACTTGTTTTTGTTTTGTTAAATTGCATAAACACGTCATTCCATATCTCCACCCAGTTCTTATCGTTGGGATCAAATTTCCGGGGTGGTTTTTCTGTTCCCACCCAATAAAACATCTCCGTGTCCGGACCACAAGGACCCGTTTCTCCCACCGGGCCCCACCAGTTATCTTCTTTGCCCATAAAGGCTATTCTTTCTGTAGGTATCCCTAATTTCATCCATATTTCTGCCGATTCAGTATCTTTAGGCGCATCATGGTCTCCCTGGAAACAGGTAACCGCTATCTTTTCTTTAGGCAGGTTTAGCCATTTTTTCCCAGTCAGGAATTCAAAGCTCCATTCAATGGCCTCTTTCTTGAAATAATCTCCCAGACTCCAGTTGCCCAGCATCTCAAAAAACGTGGTATGACTGGCATCGCCGACTTCATCAATGTCCTGGGTGCGCATGCATTTCTGCACGCTTGCCAACCGTCTTCCTAAGGGGTGAGGCTGCCCGGAAAGGAATGGAATCAGCGGATGCATCCCCGCATTCGTAAAGAGGACCGTAGGATCTTGTTCCGGGATTAAAGGTGCAGAAGGGATGACGGCATGTCCTTTGCTCTTGAAGAATTCTAAGTATAGCTTTTTAAGCTCCTGGGCTTTCATGGGTTATCAGAAAAAGAGATGGTTTTATATACTTTTAGTTAATCTTTAGGTTGTGAATTGATGTAGGAAGGTCGTTACATTATGCCCAGACTTGAAGAGACAGTTCAACACTATGGCCGGTTGGGGGTGCTCTCTGAGATGGAATGGAAACGATGCTTGGGAGATTCTGGAGAACTGCTTTTTAAGCGCCAAAATGGGACTAGCGCAATCATTGGTCCTACGTTGGATGATTCGGGCAAGGTAATAGGGGATGCCTTTGCGGTTGAAACGATGCATTTTATGGACATAGCCCAGCCTGAGCAGAGGGACTTTTACCTTGAATTATTAGAGGTGAATCAGACTGCCGCCAAGGAATATCTGCTCACGGTCTCTGGTACTTTTGAGCGCTGGAGGAAAGATGTGATGTGGCTGAACGTGGCGCTGAAATATTTGCGGGAAGAAGGTCAATTCCTCCGTCAGGAACAACAGTTCATCCAGCAGGAAAATGGCTATGGCTCTAAAACGTTTCCGGACGCCTTGAAACGGCATTTCCCTCAACTCTTTTATGACATTGATTTTACAGGCTTATCATTGGACGGTGCGCTGCAAAGAGTTAAGACCTTACTGGAAGAGCAAGTGCTGCCGGAAGAACGGTACTTAGATAATTATCTTTCCCGGATGGAGCGGGAGATGCCATTTCTGTTTGGGAATGGCCATGGTGTATAAAAAACAAACAGATTTTTAAAGTAATTCTGGATTTACCCAATTATGGGCCGGTGGTCTAACGGCTATGCCTTACGAAAGGGGTTTGAAGTTCCCCAGCACCGTAGATGACGCGTCGTTCGCAACGACGAGACTCCGGGTTCAATAATAAGTGGCTTTGCCCCTTATCAACCCCAAACCCACGGGGAAGAAATTGAAAATCCCGGCCGGTCCATATTTTCATAATTCCTAATAATCCCCCATGCTAAAACGCCTGCGATAAGTGGCCTTGCCCCTTATCAACCCCAGCCCTGCGGGGGAAAACGAAGATCTCGGTAGGTCTATTTTTCTAATAATCCCTCATACTAAAAATCCGGCGTTCCTGCTCTTCTTTGTATTCTTCGTAATGGTCCTGACAGACCTGCCGTCCACCCCACGTTCGTACTGCCAGCCGGTTGCATCGTGGTTCTTCACACTCGTGCCCGGAAGTTATCATAAGGTTGTAAAGAGCGTTGTTTTTATATAAATTTTTCCGCCCGGAAAGGGGGATTCCAAAAAAGAGTGATTATGCTAACATTAAACTTTTACCTAAAACTCTGCCCGCAGGCACAACTCTTCTGGGCATTCGGATTGCTCACTTTAAATCCGGCGCCAGTCAAGCTGTCCACGTAATCCACTTTCGCCCCTTTCAGCTCGTCGGCACTAACAGCGTCTATGAAGAACGAGGCGCCGTCAATGACATGAGTGACGTCTCCCGGCTGTGCTTTTTCCAATGCAAACGTATATTCTTTTCCGGCACAGCCCCCATTTTTAATCCCAATCCGTAATCCGTATCCTGCTTTAGTCTGTAGAAGAGATTTCAATTTAACAGCAGCAGTTTCCGTAATTACCAACTGCTCATTCCCTGATTCTTTGGGGATAGCCTCATTAAGCTTATGGACGACTTGCTCGATTTCTTCCTCGCTTCGCCCATGGCCTAAGAGACCTTCTTCAATAGTTTCGTAATAGGATGCGCCGCAGCCGACGCAGTGCACTCCTTCTGCCTGGAGCACTCCGGCAACGGAAGGGTACTGTTGTACTAAAGCGCCAATGGTCATGTCTTTGGTGATCATAATGTATCTATATCATCAAATCTTTATAAATTTTTGCTTAAAACTCTCCCAACGCTTTCTGTGGTCTTTTTGTGTCAATAAGGCCGGCAATCGTTTGGAAATCCTCTTTCATCTGCTGGAGCAGCTCCGGGTTTCGCCCATTATAAAGATAATTAGCGGGGTGAATGACCGGCACGACTTGAAAGGAATGCCCGTTGAGCTCTACCGGGAACACTTTTCCCCGTATCTTGGTGATGCCCGTTTTTCCCAGCAGGCGCTGGGTGGCAAAGTTCCCAATGGTAACGATAACTTTCGGTCTCATAATGTCAATTAACCGGTTTAGCCTCTCGCTACAGTTGGCTACTTCTTCCGGTGCAGGATTCCGATTGCTTGGCGGATGGCACAATAACGTATTGGTGATAAAGATGTCATTCCGGGAGAGATTGATAGATTGCAGAAGTTGTTCTAATACTTTTCCTGACTGGCCGCAGAAGGGGATGCCTGCTTTATCTTCGCTGGCGCCAGGCGCTTCGCCGATGAACAATACCTTCGCGTGCTTGTTGCCGGAGCCAAAGACGACTTGCGTCCGGGAGTTTACCAATGCCGGACAGCGATGGCAATGGGAATATTCTTGCTGCAGCTGGTCGAAGGCATCCATGCTATCTTAAGAAAGCGTCGGCAAGTATTTAAGAATTGTTACTTCTTCCCCACCATCTCCACATACCTGCACTTCCCGCACACTAAGCGATTGCTGTGCTTCCCCATAAACGTCCCCTGGCCGCATTTCGGGCAGGAACGATTCTTCCGCTCAATCTTCTCTCCAGAAATAGTATATAACGAACTTAATGACTTTCCGGGCTTCTTCCCTTTTGCTGCCGGTTTACTTCCACCTTTTTTTTCTGCTGCCATCTTATGCCGGGGCCTCCGCCTTCTGCGCTTCCGCGGCTTTCTTGATCATATGGGCCGTAATGACTTCAAATCTCTTTCGTGCGGTGGGACTATGATATACAAAGGCCTCTACCTTGGCTTCTCGCCGTCCAAATATGGTATGCAAGTGTTTTACGACCACGACTTCCAGATCCTTCTTTAACTGCGCCGCTAAGGCCATGGTTACGTCCGTCGTGGAAGGAGTAGCCCCTTCAAATACGACGGTTGCATCAATCTCGGAGCGTTCCAGCAACTTGTTTTCGTGTGTCGTATTAATAGTGATGTTCATCGTACCTTGATGGCGTATTCGCCCTTCACCTTAATGCCTATTTTTTCTGCGATCATGGATCTAGCAACATCCGCAATGTATAGCCGCCCTTGCCAGCTGGTGCTGAACGAGGTCGTTGCACACTGGGGACAGGTATCTCCTTCCACAAACAATTTACAGCGCTTGCAGGCTTTTTTCTTGGACATGGTAATTATTCTTTAGTTTCCGTTTTTTCTTTGACTGATTGGGCTTGTTGCAGCCATTCCAGTTTCCCTAATCCCTCTTGGCGCATGGTCAAGCCAATCTTGGGGTTGTTTAAGTCTTTATAGCTGATGGCAATGATGCGGGCTTTGCATTGATCGCCCACTTTGATAGATTGGCCGGTCTTTTTCCCTTGCAATACTTTATCTTTGCTAAATGAGACAAAGTCATCCATGCTTTGGGAAATATGCACCATCCCTTCTGCTCCACCCATGTCCATAAAGGCGCCAAAGTCGGTAATGTCGCGAATCTTTCCGTACACCAATTCGTTTAATTCCGGCTTGAAGGTCAACAGCTCAAACTCCGTTTCATAGTACCCGGCGCCGTCGCCCGGGACAATGACTCCTTCTTTAATCTCACCGACGTCAATGATATTGATGACGAATCCCAGTTCTTTAGAGATATACCGGTCATAGCTGGATTTGACATTTGCCAGCACTGCTTCTTTTTTACTTACGTTAAACATGCTGGGGGGCACCCGGATATGGTCCTTGACTTTGACGCGGTAGAACATTTTACTTCTATTTTTGAGAGTTTGTTTATAAAGGTTTCTGTGGGGGAGTTTGCAGACGCAAGTTCTCTCTTTTTACTCTCAAATTATGTAATGGCTTTCCGCGGTCTGACTAAAACGCTACGAACTACCTCCTTGAAGAGGGGGTGGTGCAATTGGCGTAGTGCTGTATGATGGCCTCCTCATTGCTCTTGGCGTCGTGTGCCGATTCTTCAAGGAAGAGGACGAGGACTTTATTGGAGCGTGGGGGTGGAGCGACCTTGAAACAATTTTAAATACGTGCAAAACGCAGGGTTTATATATCGCCAAGAGTTAACGCTTTCGATGGAGCTGAGGGAGCTCAAAAAAGAGGTACAGGGATTGCCGGATGTGCGGCAAAATCTTCAGGATTTCCACACCCACTGGATCAAGCCCCTGCGGGGAAAGCCCAGCAGCATCTCGCTTCAATCCACTTCTCCACAGTCCAGAAAAGAATTAACCAAGCGGCTACTGAAAGCACAAGAAACCATTACTTCCTTGCATGAAGGAGAGCTTATAACCCAGAAACTGCAACAGTACGCCCGGCACCTGATTGAACTGAAACTTACCACGTTTAATGGCGATACCCAAAAATCCAAAGTGATCACTCATCTGCTGCTCCATGATAAATTTCTAAGTCTGACCCAGACGATTGCTCAAATCAAAGCCTATAATGAATCTCTGGCAGAGCTGCAGCAGCAGTATCAGGAAATCAATGAAATGGTGCATCAAAATGTATCGCTGGAAGAGGCGCTGTATTTCATGGAACTGCCTCATGCCCGCTATCTTCAGAACTTAATCAAGCTGGGAGAAAAGCAGAAAGCCTTAGTTCGTGATTTAGGCCGTCATTTCGTTTCCCTGGCAAAGCAAACTAAATCGAGGTAACGATGGAGATATCATTTATTATCGGTGTCATGGGCATGTTGTTGGTTTTGCTGGCCTTTGTGCTGGATGAATTTGTCCAGAAGTTCAATCAGGACACCATGATATACAACATCATCAATATTCTGGGCTCAGGGATGCTGTTGTATTATGCTTTTTCCATCCGCAGCTGGCCATTTATCGTCTTGAACACGGTCTGGCTTATAGCAGCACTGGTAAAATCAGCAGAACTTCTACGCCATCAGAGAGGATGATTCCGGGAAGAAACGGGCATCTGACAGCAGTGTGAATTTCTGCGGCTGGAATAAATTAGTTTTCTGAAGATTGAAGATGGCTTGCTGTGCCAACACTTCTACACTTTCCGGATGGGGGCGTTCGGTTGCTCTGGCGGTCATTGCGAGCATCAACATTCGAAAGGATGCTGGCAGCGTGATGTCATGAATGCTTTCAATCAGATCAATAGCCCGTTCCGTGGAGTCAGTATATCCTCCGATGAGCATTGATTCCAGCACTTTCTCGGCACAATAGGTGTCGCAGCTCTCAGTAACTTTTCCCTGGAAGCGAAGTTCCGGCGGATAATAGGAGGAGGGTTCTGCAAAAGGGCCCGTGAAATCCTGCCCTAATTTTCGAGACATGCCAAAATCAAATATTTTGAGCGTGTCATCTTTAAGACCAATGTTTTGGGGCTTTAAATCTAAGTGGGCAATCTGTTCCTGGTGCAATACCGATAGTATTTTTGGAATCTGGCGCAGGTATTGAACCACGATTTCTTGAGTTATGCCATTATATTCCGTCTGGGGATCGATGCGGATGCGATCGGCCAAGGTTTCCGGCACATATTCTACCACCAGAAATTCCAAGGGCTCTTCCGGAAGGGAGCGATCGATATATTTTACCACGTGATGGCAGGATGCGGTGCGCTTTAATTTTTCAGCTTCATTTTTGAGGGTAGACCTGACGAAGTCGTTCGTATAGAGTTTTAGTGCCACTGGCGGCAGGAATTCTAAAAATAATTGCCGGGCGTTCGCGAGTGGATATGCCTTATAGACTGTGCCAAATTTTCCCTGGCCCAGTTTCTGGTCTATCGTATAAAACGTTCCGTTTGCGGATGGGCCGAGGGTGGTGGTCAATTTAAGTTTCCTGACTGTTGGTAGTGGGGTTAGGCTCATTTTTTTAGTTGGTTTATATTCTTTTCGGCGATTCGGCACAGTTCAAAAAGTGAGTGATACTGCGAGTCATCATGGTATGTTTTCTTCGAATGACGCGACCGAGTCTACACGCCATCACCGTTGATTTCGAGGAAGACTCTGGGCAGTATCACTCACAAAAAAGACTGTGCCGGCGATTCTTCTGTCGTAGAAAGAGTCTTGCTCGTTCAGGTTACCGCGGATATTTCCTACTCTATTCTTTGACGCCGACCGTATACACAATACTTTAGAATAGGGCAATGAGCACAATCTGGATTCCGGGGAAAGCAGATGGTCTGTCCGTGACCCACCAACAGCATATTCACTTTTATCCACAGCGGCTTCGGCACCATTGCCTGCAAGGCCATCTCTGTTTCTTCCGGCGTCTTGCTCTTGACCCATCCTAACCGGTTGCTAATGCGATGCACGTGAACATCAACGGCGATGGCCGGTTGATGGAAGGCATAATTCAGCATGCAATTAGCAGTCTTTCTGCCCACGCCGGGAAGAGATGTTAATTGCTCTCGAGTTTTCGGGATATCGCCGTGATATTTTTCCTGAATGATGGCGCTTAATTTTTGGATATTCCCAGCTTTGGTATTATAAAATCCAATCCCATACAAATCTTTTGCCAGGGC
>JACPCD010000038.1 GCA_016179955.1 Candidatus Woesearchaeota archaeon
GGGCGGAATTGACCTTATACCGTGACCGTTGGATCGAAATGACGCAGGCGTATCGCTAAGCACGTATTTTTTCTATTCTGAAATTTATCAGTTTTTCCTCGCAAAATTTATAAATATTCCCCATTTTGCATAAAGTATATGGGGGATATACTTTATATGCCTAATGCTGTCATCCGCAGTAAACCAGAACAGGAGACGCTGGAAAGATTTCTCGAGTGCTGTAAAGATGGTTCCATCAACAGTATGGACATCATGCTCTTAACGCTGGGCATTGATACTGATGCATCCCAACAGTATGAGCAAGTCTTGGTTGTTCCCGTCTTCATTAATTACTATGGCGGTAAAGATAATCACTCCATTCATCGCCGTGAGAATGAGCCTTTTGGTACTCTCTGTTATTCTAAAGATGATACTACATTAAGTAAACCACTATGGTGTTTTGGGAAACGGTCACCATATGAATTCTTACTGGAGAAAGGGAAGGAATATGCTGAGTACTGCGCCAGTTGGTTTGAGCAGCCTGAATTTGAAGTTACGTTGTTTTCCTGCATCAATCCCCGGGTGAAGAGTAAAACGGACCGCTATACCGTAATCCGTGGTGAATTGCAGAGAAAAGTGGCACGGCCACGTGCGCACGTTTAACCACAACCTATTTAATCTCGCGGCGTTTATTCATTCTATGTCCATTCGCTCTCAGAAAGATTTGGAAATGGTCTTAAGCAAACTGCGTAATTTTGAGCAGCCTTCCTTCCAGTTAGAACAATATGCCACTCCCTCTGCCATTGCGGCAGAATGGATATGGAGTATGGCATTGCGGGGTGAAGTGGCCGGAAAGGTTATTGTAGATGCCGCTTCCGGTCCGGGTATTTTGGGTATTGGGCTACTGCTCCTGGGAGCTACGAAAATATTTTTCATTGACAAAGATGCCGGGGCCATGAGCATATGCATGAAGAATTATGAGCAGATTAAAAGAGAGTATGAAATTGGCGCTGCCGAATTTATCATTGAAGATATTTCATTATTGGATGTGAGGGCAGATATCGTGGTGCAGAATCCGCCGTTCGGGACGAAAGACACGCATGCTGACAAACGATTTCTGGAAAAGGCCTTTGCGGTTGCGCCTATCGTGTACAGCATGCATAAATCTACAACCAAGACATTTGTGGAAGCTATTGCCCGAGATCATGGGTTTAGAATCACCCACTACTGGGAATTTCAGTTTCCGATAAAAGCGGTTTTTAAATTCCATGAGAAACCGGTAGTTAAGATTGGGGCAGGGTTATGGCGGATGGAGAAAAGATGAGAGTTTCTAAGAGCATCTTTTATGCCGCAAGAGCTACTTCTTTTTTCTTAACCGTATGCTTCTGATGATCAAGCATCGCCTGCCGTATGAGCGCAGCTTCCAATTCCAGTATTTTCTGCGTCAGCAGGCTTTCAGTATTTAGGGTGTATAATCTGGTTTTCCCGAATTTACGGGTCACTTTAACAATTCCCCTTTCCTCCAGTTCCGACCAATAATTAAACAGCGAGGCTTTTGAAATTTCTGCTCCACGGGCGATATCTTTCTTGGTGAAGTCAAGTCCTTTATTCTCTACCAGAAAATCTAGGATGCAAAATAAAGGCATCTTTCCCGTTAGCCGTAATAAGAGTGAATCTTCCATCAACACCATTTAAACCGAAAAGTATATAAATGTTTCCCTTCAAAGTCTATTTTTATAGACTTATGGAATGGGCCGATAAAGAAATTAGAGGAAAAGTTTTACACAAACTTTCTCGTTTTGGAAAATTTCAGCATAGCCATACTGCCATTGAGCATCTTCAAAAGGGATTCCCGCCGCATCTTGGTGGAAGAGTAAAAGAGAATATTCATGAACTCAAAAAAGAAGGGATCTTACTCTCGAAGCCAACAAATTATGGGGAGCAGGTGTCAATCAATGTAGAGATGACAGAGAAAGTGATGGAATATATTACTATTTTCTTAAAGCGTAAGGAATAAGAGAATAACAATTTCCTCTAACTTCCAAAATATGTTTCAATGCCCTTGGCAGTGAATCCTTGTCCAAAGACACTCGTAACCCATTCTTCCCTTGGAGCAAGTGTTAAGAGAATTTCGCGTACCTGCACGTCTTTTTCTGCGCTATGTTGGGGGTTGTACTTATGAAGAGTACTGTAAAAAACATTCTGCAGATAGACCTCATGATCTACCTTCGTTTTTAAATCTGGAAGCAGCTTTTCTGCAAGAGTGGAATCAGCATACGCAATAGCCATATGGAGTTGCGCTTTGTATTGGTCTGGTTGCGCATCATATAACCGTTTCCATTGCTCGGAAGACAATCCTTTGCCAATTGTTCCCACTAGGTTGATCATAGGCCGATGCAACACTTCAGTATCAAATACCATTTTCTCAACATACTCATATATGCTAGGAAGAGCAGGAGTGAGATCAAGGCTATGATACGTCGCCATTAAATTCATCTCATCGAGCAACTCGCGCTGTAGATCGACGGTAAGCTGGGGATGGCGAGCAGGGAGCTGGCGGTACTCTTGCAGCATCCGTACACACGTCGGGGCAAATAATTCTTTCGTTCTTTCTTCCAAGTGTCGGTAGAGGTCTGACAGATCATACTCATCCCGGAAACAGAAATTAATAGATTTCCCTTCAACCTCAATTATTCCTTTCTGGGCAAGAAAATCAATAATCGTTGCTTCTAGTCTTGATTCATCACGTATAGTTAATGGGGAGGAATTTACCATGGGCTCCCATTTCATCCCAAAAAGTATATAAACTTTTATATCTTTTAGTTATATCCTGGTCGCGTGGATGATCTGCTGAGGTGAATACTATGTGTAAACTGAAAACGACATTATGGATTAACACCGTGCTTTTTTCATTGATGGCACTGCTGCACTTATTGAGATTGCTACTGCAATGGCCGGCGCAAATCGGCTCTTGGACGGTTCCGGTATGGCTAAGCGGAGTGGGTGTGATTGTAGCAGGCGCATTAGTGTATTGTAACGCCAAGCATGTGGGTAAAGCTTAATAGAGTTAGCTTTCACAGCTCACTTATTAGTCTAGATGGCTAAGAGTTAATTGAACATCACCCTACTCGCAAGTATTATAAAGTTCCAGCGCTTTCTGCGTTGCGGTGCATAGATGGAACTCACACTTCTCAATCATTTGCTGGTGGCCCTAGCGTTGGGTGCCCTTATCGGACTGGAACGAGAATATGCCCGCTACAAGCAACGTGGACATACCTACGCTGGCATACGAACCTTTCCCTTAATCGCTCTCTTCGGTGCACTGTCTGGATACTTTGGGGACGTTATTTCAGTGTGGATTCTCCTGCTGGGTCTGGTTGTCATCGGAATAGTCACCATTCTTGCCTACTATGCCGTGTCGGACAAGAAACATATTGGCGCCACCACCGAAGTTGCAGGCATGCTTACTTTTTTTATCGGGCTGTTAGCATACCGGGGAGAGCTGGGGTTAGCAACTATCTTAACCGTGGTCATCACGGTCATCCTCTACACCCGTTCCGTCCTGCACCATTTTGCGGCCAAGATCCATCAGAAAGAAATGAGTGCCACTATAACTTTTGCCGTAATCGCTTTTGTGGTCTTGCCTTTCCTTCCCAACGATAGTTATGGGCCCTATGGCATTTTCAATCCCTTTTTGATATGGCTGGTGGTTTTACTCGTTTCCGGCATCAGTTTTGCGGGGTATCTCTTGTTGAAATGGTTTGGCGAACGGGGCATTCTACTCTCGGGCCTGTTTGGGGGCTTAGTAAGCAGTACGGTAACGACAGCTCATTTTGCCCAGCGCAGCCACAAGGAAGAGCATCGCTATCGCGCCCTCGCCTTAGGCGTATTGGCAGCGAATGCAGTCATGTTCTTCCGCATGTTGATAGAAGTTTTTGTGATCAATCCGAGTTTGGGCGTCACGTTGGTTCTACCATTTACCGTGCTTATGGCCATCAATGCCCTCTTGGCCTATGTTTTATGGACGCGCACCAAACAAACCAGTGGAAAACTGATGTTGGGGTCTCCGTTTACCTTATGGCCGGCATTGAAATTTGCACTATTCTTTACCATCATCTTAGGGGTAGTCAAGGGAGCTGAGGCTCTCTTTTCCCTGCAAGGAATCTACATCGTCAGCCTTGCGTCCGGACTTGCCAACGTTGATGCCATCACCATTTCCTTATCACAGTTGGCTCAAAACGGGTCGGAACAGGTTGCCCGCAATGGTATATTGCTGGCAGCTCTTGCAGGCATGCTCACCAAAGGCGGCATCGTCTGGCTGCTGGGGGAAAAGAAATTTTCTTGGCTGGTGATTCAGCTGCTGCTGGTCATTATGGTGCTGGGGATGGTGGTGCTGTATTTTATGTGAGGAACACTAGTTTTGGTACCTAAATTTTGCTAGAAAATTATAAAATTCAGGAACTGATGCCCGTATTGCACGTTGGAAATCTGCTGTAAATCCATTTACATCAGTTTCATATCCCATAATTGTTGGAGTTATTCCTGCGTCTCTAAATTGTTGACCAATTCTAACCATATTTCTGATTACGTTTTCTACAATTACTGCTTCTTGTTCATCATACCCTGGCAACCTCTTTAAATCTTCAGGATAAGTAACTACGTCAATTTTTGCTTTATATCCATCAAGAACAGCATACACTGTAGAAATATTTTCACGAAATGATTCACCACGTAGATACCTCACCCTACTTTCTAATCTTAATTCGACATTAGATAAATTATTTCGTTGAACAATTCCAACAACAGCATCCACAGATTTATTTCCAGGAACCTTAAGTCTCAATTGGTCAGCGATTCTCATTGTAATGTTACAGAACCGCCACTTATTTATATAATTTACTACTAAAAAATAATCTAAAAAATAACACCCCACTGATTTACTGGTATCTCCTCTAGAGTAACAAATATACCAACATTTATAAAGAACGAGGGTTCTGAATCCATAATTTAAGCCTAACCTAATGAAAGACCCCCATGTGTTGTGGATTTATGGAAAAGAATTCCTCGATAGGAAACAGACTTGGAAGATAGCACAATCGTTCCCCGTCATGCCCACGATGCTGTACTGCCATATGGATAGAGATGATGAACAGGTAAAAGCAGAGAAAATCCCTCCAACTATACGTTTATCCCGGCCAACCCCGGAATCTTTGGAAGCTTTTTTCGCTGATGATAACACATTTAATGCCCTTACTAATGCGTACCTGTATTATGGCGGGGAAAATTCCGCAGGGTGGGATGTTAAAGTATTGATCTCACCCCACACCTGGATACAGCGGGAAATTGCTTTTGATCATTACGATTCATTTGAGCAGGAATTAATAGCCCGCGGATTACCTTGTTGGCCTCATTTAGCGGCAGTATTTTATAGAGGAAAGTCCTCCCCAACTGGAGCGGTTGAGGATACTTCAATCCATAGATTACATGAAAAGTTTCTGAGATATGGCAAGATTCTTACGGAGCAGATTATTCCACTCGGCCAGGAGAATAATTACCTCTTGGGGCTGAGGCATGGAGATGAGAGTGCCCCACTGTTAAGCAAGGATGATTTTGCAAAGATTCTGTTGCGTAACCAGCTTCTAAGAAACCTTTAAAAACATCTTTCCTTTTGCAGGGGTATGACTCTCGATTGGGTTGCAATCCAGGAAAAATGGCAAAAAGCCTGGGCAAAGGCAGGATTGGGAAACGCAACACCCAGCAAAAATAAAGAAAAGTTCATGATCATCTTTGCCTATCCTGGCATTTCCGGGTATCCGCACGTGGGCCATATGCGGGGCTATTCGTATACCGATGCCATCGCCCGCTATGAACGGTTACAAGGCAAGGAAGTGCTCTTTCCCGTAGGAACTCATGCATCGGGCAACCAGGCAATTTCTTTTGCCATGAAAGTCCGGAACAAGGACCAGGAGTGGCTCGAGTACCTGCGCCGGAACGGCTGTCCGGAGAAGAAGCTGAAAGAGTTAACCACTCCCGAAAAAATTGTGGAGTATTTCAACACTGTCTTCGTGGAAGACTATTGGAAGAAATTTGGCTTCCTCTGCGATTGGGAGCGCTTTACCTGTACCATCTATCCTGACTACGAGAAATTTATCCAGTGGCAATTCAAAAAGCTGCAGGCAAAGAATTTATTGGTCCAGAAGCCATATTTTGCCACGGCCTGCGTGAATTGCGGTCCAGTCGCAGTGGACCCGAGTGAAACGGACATTTCCAAAGGCGGCAATGCCGAAAAGAATGAATATACTTTGTTGAAGTTTAAGCAGGGCAATGATTTTCTGGTCGCTGCGACGTTACGGCCAGAAACGATATACGGCCAGACAAATTTGTGGATAAATCCACGGGCACGCTATGTACGGGTCAACGTTGAAAAAGAACAGTGGATCATGAGCCGGGAAGCTGCAGAAAAATTGGGTTATCAAAAAGATGATGTAACGATCCAAGAAGATGTGGACAGCGCATCATTGATTGGAAAAATGGTAGAGGCACCCGGCATTAACCGAAACATTCCTATCTTGCCTGCATCATTCTGCGATCCCAATGTTGGATCGGGCATCGTCACGAGTGTTCCTGGCGATGCGCCGTATGATTATGTTGCCTTGCGGCAATTGCAGCAGAATGAGAAAGAATGCCAGAAGTATGGGTTAGAACCACTTGCCATTAAAGAAATTAAACTTATTCCCATTATCCAATCCTCAGGCTTTGGCGACTTTCCGGCCCGGGAAATTGTGGAGAAGCTGCACATCAAGACTCTTGACGATCCTAAACTCGGGGAAGCGACGGCAGACGTTTACAAAGCTGGATTCCATACTGGCGTGATGCGGGAGAACTGCGGCAAGTACGCGGGGAAAAGGGTGGAAGAAGCTAAAGAATTAGTGAAAGCAGAGCTGCTGCAGGAAGGTACAGCAGATATTTTCCATGACTTGAGTGAGGAAGTCATCTGCCGCTGTGGGGGAAAAGTCATTATCAAACGTATTGACGACCAATGGTTTATCAAGTATTCTGATCCGGAACTTACGGAACGGAGCAAGGAACAAGCACGAGAGATGACGATTTTTCCACAAGAATATGCCGAACACCTTCCGGCAGTCTTAGATTGGTTTAGCGATAGAGCCTGCGCTCGGTTAGGCAACTGGCTGGGAAGCAAGTTTCCGTTTGATCCGAAATGGACCATTGAGCCCATCAGTGATTCGACGTTATATCCAGCATATTACATCGTTTCCAAGTTCGTTAACAATAAAATGTTGAGCGTACAAGATCTTACGGAAGAGTTTTTTGATTATGTGTTCCTGGGCCGCGGGCAGGGTACCAGAGAGTGGAAGAGTGTTCGTGAAGAATTCCAGTATTTCTATCCGCTGGACCTCAATCTCGGAGGAAAAGAACATCAGACAGTGCATTTTCCGGTGTTCCTGATGAATCACGTCGCTATCCTACCTGAAGAGAAGTGGCCCCAAGGAATTTTCGTGAACTGGTGGGTTACCGGGAAAGGAAATAAGATATCCAAGAGCAAAGGGGGCGCTGAACCTATACCCCAGGCAATGGCCAAGTATGGCGTCGATGCCATGCGACTGTACTATGCTCATATTGGCAGCCCTCACGTTGACGTCGTCTGGGATGAAGAGACAGTCTTAAATTACAAGCTGGCGCTGGAGCGCATTCATTCCCTGGTGGAAGAGCTGCGAGAACGGAAAGAGCGCAAAAAACAGATTGATGAGTGGATTATCTCCCGGATGCATCAGCATCTGCGGAGCATCAATCACGCCATGGAACAGTACCAGCTGCGGGAACTGGCGTCCATTACTTATTTTACCATGTATGATGACGTGCGGTGGTATCTCCGCCGTGGAGGCGGTCATCAGAAAACCGGGGAGGATGTTCTTTCCCTCTGGCTGCGGCTGATGAATCCAATTACCCCTCATCTGAGCGAAGAACTGAATCAGTCAAAAGAATTAGTTTCCGCTTCATCCTGGCCGGAGCTTGACGAAAAACGTATTATCCTCTCGGCGGATGCCGGGGAAGATCTTATCCGGAAAACTGTGGGAGGAATGCGGAATGTTCTGCGGTTGTCTGCTTTAGAAAAGCCGAAACAGTTTACGGTGTTCATTGCCGAGCAATGGAAGTATGAATTGTTCACGATTCTTTCTAAAGAGCTGAAGGTAACTCATCAGATGGGGGAAATTATGCGGAAGGTGCTGGAAGTGGAAGAGCTGAAGATGAAAGGGAAAGAAATCGCGGCGATCGTGACTGCGGTGGTTAAGGATCCGGCCCGGCTGCCGTCATTGCTACTGTCTCAGGAGCAGGAGTTAGCGGTGATGAAAGATGCAGCAACCTTTCTGGAGCAGGAATTTGGGTGCAAGATTAAGGTGGCGTTGGCAGAAAAAAGCAAGCAGCCTAAAGCGCAAGCGGCGATGCCGGGGAAAGTAGGGGTGTTGGTGGAATGAGAGAAATTCCAAAAGTTTATATATTCTTATGATATTCTTAAATGTATGAACTGGACTAAACTCTTATATGTGCTGATTATTGTATTGTTGTATATCCCCATGGTGTTTCTGGGAGCGAATGTCTTTTTCTCCAAATATACTGGAACGAATGCGTATTACCATTACCCCGGGGGAGACTGTTACCAAAAATATCCCTATCCGCAGAATCCGGATGCCGTAACGGCAGCACAGCGAGTTGCCATTGATGAAAACCAGCGCCGCTGCCAGGAAGAATACCAGGCCGCTCAGGAAAAATGGGAATCAGAGAAACTTGCCTATGAAGGAACCAAGTACGTGTTCATCGCTATCTTTAACCTGCTGATTTTATTACTCGCCTTATTCCTGCCACTGTTGCAGGATAGTGTGACTATGGGCTTGTTTTTAGGCAGCATTGGCGCTACCTTTGGGGCCACTATCCGTTTCTTTGACACGCGCAGCAAGATTGGATTTATTATTTTAGTGATTACGTTCTTTGCCATGCTCTATTTCATCAACCGCAAGAAAGAGTCGTTTGTGAGCTGGAAGAAGAAGTAAGGGCTATAAGAAAAATCGTCTTTATCTCTATGTTTAATATTGTTAGGGTTGCCACCCATACACATAATCGTGGTGGTCATAATAATAAATGACTACGCTTTTTCGTTCATGATCTACTTTGAAAATAAGGACAAAATGCTTATCTATATGCACTCGGTTGAAGCCTTGCAGGGGTTTTCGTAAAAATTTATAACCGTACGGTTCTTCCCGAATATCTTGAATCTTCTTACCAAGAATCAGCAATCGTTGTGGGTTCTTTTTAGAAAGTTTCCTGAATATCCGGTCAGCTTTTTATTTAATCTCCAATCCATACACGTATCATCAGCTCCTAGGCAGAAGTTAACCCATACCTCTTTGCAAAATTGTCTATCTTTAGGGCCTTTTGTTTTTGTATCTCTTCCATCTTCTGTATAAACTCAGGCCTTAACTCCGGCTCATTCTCATATTCGATATATTCACCCACTATGAACTTAATGGCTTCGCTTTTATCTTTAAGTCCGAGTTTAGCTTTTACAATATCCAAGACCCGGTTCGTGTTGTCATCAAATTCAACGAGTGCCTGCACCATATTAGTCAACCTAATGTGGGGTTAGGAAGACTTATATTTAAGCTTTTCGGAAGATTAATTGAGGACAAAAAGAAGTGAGTCTGAGAAGAGCGACTGCAAGTAGTGCATTACATTTTAATTTTAAATGCACCATACAAAAGTGCCCGGGGTTCAGCTACAAAAAAATAATATAGCGGATTTAGTTTTCCTTTATCAGAATCTTTTAAGAGATGATACAATTCATGTCTCACCGTTGCTCTCGTTGATGATGAATGAATTTTGTCCCCATCGCCAACCAGATGCAGATCATACCTTTCCCCATTTTTTCGGGCACCAACGGTTTCACCGTCATATTTTGCATCAATTTTTAAGTGATTTAATCCTAATTTAGGTGCTTCTTCTTCAACCATCTTTTCAAGTTCTTCTTGGGATCTTACTCGTGGACCAAAGTCATGAATACCATCTATCAACCATAAAGCTCCAATATAGCTTACACCACCAACAGCTACCCATTTCATTCCCTCCATGATATATTCAACTGGTTCCATATTTTATCTCACTTCTTCCTTAGCAAATCCTCAGCATCCCGCACGATTTGAAGCGGATGATTGGCGGTGTCCATCAGTTCAATGACTTCTTCCGGTGTTTTCAACCCCTGAATGCCGGTGGTGGCTAAGAGCGTGGGGTCAATGAAATAAACGTCAATAAAATCATCAGGCCGCTGATGAATGGCTTTGATATAACAATGATCATAGCCTCCAATCTGCTCCGTATCATACCCAAAAGTCCAGTTTTTGAATTTTTCAGGGTGCAGCGGCACCAGGTATTCCCGCAGGTACTGCAACGCTAATCCCGTATAATCAGTGCATTTGCCGCTGATACGCTCACCTTGCTGTCCCGAGAACACTGCCCTGACAGCATCGTTGAGACTTGCATAATGCTGAATGATATTTCTGGCAAAATAACAGGATAAGACCACGCTTTCTCCAACGGAATAATCTTTAAGCTCTTTTCCCAACCGGTCAGTCAAGCCAGCATATTTTTGGTCGCGGGTAAGAATCTCCTGGGTGCGCTCATGAGCAAGTTGACGGAAATGTTTTTTAGATCTGACGGTGAGTAGTTCCTGGAGGTCATGATAAGACGTCCCTTTCGTCTCTGATAGCAGAGATTGTCGTATTCGATGTTTTAATGATGCAGCTCCAGGGTCATCGGCGGAGAGTGCAGTGACTTTTTCTTCCAGAGAATCGGCAGCAAAATCCAGTAAATCTGTCGTTGGCCTGATGCGGGTCTGACTGGCAATCTCTAAGCCCGTCAGATATACTGCACGGACAGTCTGGAACGCTTGCAGTGCTTGGTTTTTCTCTTTACGGCTAATTTCAGGCAAGTCCAAGACATACTGCACTAGTCCGGGGTAATTTGCCAGGAAATCAAGGGAATCGAGGCGCAAAAATTTATCCCTATTACAACGATTTAAATCGGCTATCTGTGCAGCGCGTATTAATTGCTGGGCTGCTTTTTCCTGCGCTTTTTCATTACGATCGCTTCGGGAAGAATTCTTATACAAAAGTGCTTCCAGGAAAAAATTGACCGTGCCATTAGGGGAATAGAACCTAGAAGCAGCTATAGAATTATCAATCTGAATATTTCCATAGCGCTCGAAGAGAAGTTTGTTAACCTCTTTAAAATTCAAGCCAATCGGAAAGCCCAGGAATCCTTTCTTCAACTTATGGAAAATAGGGCTGCTCAATGGGAGGAATGAATCGCTGGAAACCATATCGCTCGACGATTGCTGCTGCTTCTCGAGCGTCATCATCAACCATTGCAGTATCGACAGAAGTAAATAAATCATCAGGGGGAGGCAGCTGCTCCAAGGGAAGCTCAAAATGCCGAACTAACCGAGACGGCTCTTGCGGGGCGTGCTGGGCAGCATCTTCAGCAGTAACCACTCTTACCTCTAAGTTGGCCTGGCCCACTTCCAGACGTTCCACTCGCGTCTGTAGCTTATCTCTCGGAAGCAGCCAGCCAAACCAGCGACGAAAATATTCTTTCATAAAGCTCTTCTGCAATGCGCTCTTTTTAAACTTTTCTATTGTTACTACTATATTATAATTAAATGTCCATCACAAATCTATATAAACCGGCAGGATTTCAATAAGCTATGAAACGAGTCCAACTGCGGGTGAAAGACTTTGCAGGTGAGATTGCGGGATATAACCTCACGCTGACCAAGAAAGACACCTTAGAGATGGTGGAGGAGGGAGAATTTAAAATAATTCTCCTGAATGGCATACCTGCTTTCTTTTATTACCTAGACCAAGCCATTCCTACTTTAAAATTCCTCCAAACCAGAGACGTGTTGAAGAAAATAACCGTGGATATGGGCGCCATTAAGTTTATTGTCAATGGCGCCGATGTGATGCGGCCGGGCATTGTGGCAGTTGAGGAGCATATTCAGAAAGACGAGCCAGTAGTTATTATTGATGAGAAAAATAAGAAAGCGATTGCAGTGGGCGTAGCTCTTCTGGATGGAGCAGAGTTGCTGGCGTTGAAAACAGGGAAAGTAGTCAAAACCATTCATTATGTAGGCGATGCGCTCTGGAAAATAGAAGTGTAACATGATATTTAACCGTACCCGGCAAACCGTTATTTCCAAGAACGAGAAAAAATGCACTTCCTGGTGGTCTCAGGTAATAGGACTGATGTTTCATCGAAAACAGAACCTAGTGATGATTTTTCCCAGACCGAGGAAAGTCCGGCTGCATATGTTCTTTGTATTTTATCCTATTGACGTGCTGCTGCTGGATGAGAAGAATCGGATTGTAGAGATTAAACGGAATTTCAGGCCGTTTGCGTTCTGGAATTCCCGCCATCGGCCGCAGAAAGTTGTGGAAATGGCTTTTCCGGGAGAGTATGAAAAAAATGATGTGCTCAAATTTTATTAGGTTTTGGTGGCAGCAAAGTGGGCACAAATCTCATTGAGGATTCTATAAGCATTTCTGGTTGACTATAAAATCGGGCTGCGACCAGTAATCAATATACGTCTTAATTAGACACCCGACCCATTCTCTCCCATACGCTGCCGAGAATCCCCAATGTCCGCCATTGGCAGTTATTTCACCGCCAACATATCTATTCCCTCGCGCTGCTAATCTGAACCGGTGATAATGATGTGCCGGAACTACTTCATCATCATCCGCGTGGACCACAAAAAGTGGGACTTGAATGTGTTGAGCAACGATATTGGCATCACTGAGCACAAGGTATTCTGAAATGTTTTGGGGCACAGTTGATACAATATGATCTTGAAGATAAGGTTCAAACCAGATTTTCATTCGGGCTTCGTTCCGGTATCTCGACGTCGAAATATATGCTTCATCTAATTGCCGGAATCCAATTCTTTTTTTTCCAGCACATATTCTCTGTTTCTCTATAAATTCATCAAATCCCCGCCAGAGCATATGAAAACCTTCTTGGTTAAGTTGGCCTTGAATATTAAAGAAGCGTGGGCCAAATGCACTTTCGGCTTCTGTATTCCGGAACGCATTTCCGGGCACATCCGTAAAGTCGGTTACGGTAGAAAAAGCAATTGCGGAATTTATTATTCCTTCGCCCCGATAGGCCGCGTGGATAACTCCCGTACCACCCATACTTATCCCCAGTAGATGGACGCTTGAGGGATGATATTTTTCTTTCATTATTCTAGCCACTTCGACCAGAATGTATCCCTCTTCTATTCCGCCCCAGCCCAATGCCCCATTAAGGCAATAGAATGGCGCACTGCTGGGATGATCCAGCACCAGCATGTTATAATCCTTCAACGGGGAGTCTTCAACCACCTGGAGGAAATTATAGACTGCATTAGCTCTGGTGTCCGAGAGGAATCCAAATGTCCCGATGAGCAGTGGAGTCGCCGGCTCCCCTGGTTTGTAGATGCCCTGGATTCTAGTTCCTTCGTCCAATGTGAATTCCAACGACAAATACCCGCGCAGATCTTCTGCTCCGGCCCGATGGAGGTTAGCTAGGCCGGTAGAAATATTATTATTGGTGGTAAATAGTGGTATATCCTGCTCTAATTTATCGGCAATAGAAAAAAAAGCGGTCTGAGTCCGTTGCGCTATATTGTTTTGGATACGCAGTTCTGGACTGCAGGCACCCGTCAGCATCGCCAGTAAGCCTGCCGTCCGTCCGCACTGAATAAGCTGTTCTAAATTCATAAATAACTGCCCAGGGAACAGAATAGTTAAAATCATCGCACTTAATTTTTAACAATTCCACAATTATTATAAATAAAAAGTGTTTTTAAGTAATTATGGGGGGACCGCAGATTAAATATTTGCAGGCCGTGGAAGGGTTCATCGGACAGTTTAATGAAGAGAGCAAACGGATGGAACTCGATATCATGGACCGCAAAATAATGTATTTGTTAAGCATCAATGCCCGTTTTGCCGAAAGCAGCATGACTAAAGCTTTAAAAATCTCTAAAGAAGTGGTGCATTACCGCCTGAAACGGCTGCAGAAAGATGGCTTTTTGCATGGATTTATTACAGTTCTGGATGCCGAAAAGATGGGGCAGATAGTGCATACCATCAATCTGTCTCTCCACCCATTTCATGAGCATAAGAGCATGATTAAGCAGCTGATAGGCGATGCCAGAATCATTAACCTCAAGCATTTTGATTCCCAGTTGGATCTGCAGTTCAGCGTGGCCACCAGTACTATCCACGAGTTTGCAGAATTTTTTGATTCTTTTCTAAAAGAACATCACCAACTTATCAAAGATTATTCTCATTCTACTTTGCTGGAAGAGCACTTCACGGGATTGAATTTCCTGCTGGAACCGGCAGAACGGCCGAAGATCCTGGAGAGGAAAGGTTCTAGCTTCCAGCATCTCTTCAGCGCGCGGAAGATGCTTCCGGGAGCGGCAGCCGTAGATGCTAAAGATGTCGCTATTCTGGCCGAACTGAAGATTAACAGCCGAATGCCCATCTTGCAGCTGGCGCAAAAAGTCCACCTGGCAACCACGTCGGTTCAGGGCAGGATCAGCCGGATGATACAGCAAGGCATAATCAAGAATTTCATTCCCTATGCCAGCTTTTCATTCCTGGGCTATCAGTGGTATATGCTCTTTCTGCGGACCAAGAACCTGAATCAGGCTACTTTTTTCCAGTATCTTCATCAGCATCCGCAGACGGTGTGGGTGAGCAAGCGTCTGGGAAAATGGAATTATCAAGTGAGCATTTTTGCTCGGAATAACACCCAGTTTAACCAGGTAGTGCAGGATTTACAGCAGCACTTCCATGATTCCATTATTAATTATGATTCAGCTACAGTCTACAAGCAATATAAATATGAGTCGCGGGTGGAAATAGGAACCAAAATACCATGACCGGAAAAAAATTAGAGTTAGAAAAGATACTGACTGAAATTGAAGAGAAAGAAAGTACTCTTCGTTTTCATGTGCATACCGATGACTGCCAGGAATTTTGCAACTACAATTGCAATTATGATGATATCGAAAAAAATTATCCAGAGATTATCAGAGAATTGAAACATAATGGTTCAAATCTGGCAATCGAGTCGGGATTAATGAGCAAGGAAGCATTCTCCATCCATTGGATGGCGGAAAATTATGAGCGAGCGCTCCCCGTGGCACATCAGCTTGAAGATGTTGATGGCGAGATTGCCTGCCTGCGCAAGCTTAAACGATATGAACCGGCACTTGATATTGCCCAGGAGCACGAGAAGCATAATTTGGCAGTTGATCTCTTATTGGATTTGGCACGGCGAGAAGAGGCAGTGGAGTATGCCAAAAACCATTCCTTGCCGGAGCAGGCCATAAACATCCTGTATAAGAGTGGAAAGTGCAACGAAGCAGTTGCATACGCTACCGCCGTTGGCGAATATGAGAAAGCGCTTGATCTGCTGGTGGAAGTGCATTTTTTTGACGAGGCCTTTCAGCACGGCAAGAAATATGATTGCCGGGAGTATGCCATCCGTAAAGTTGGCGCAGTAATTGATACAATTTTAGCGGACGCACAGCGGGAGATAGGTGAAGAAGAGGGAGCATATATGCGGGATGAGGATCATACCGCGGAGAAAGCAGAGCGGGCAATCAATAAAGTAACCCCCATCTATGAAATTATGGCAAAGTACACGCTGCAAAGCGTGAAGTACAAGGCGAAGATAGATGATTTGCAGAACAAGTTCTTTCCACCGAAGCCCCTCCCAGAACGTATTAAAGAATACGAGAATCTGGCGGCAAAGGAAACGTCATTTTGGTTTGCGGTTGCTGATCTGGAACTTTGCCAGGGAAATCTAGTGCGCTACCGCAAGATATGGAGGAAGAGCAAAGAACTTTTCCTTCAACGGGGCGATTCGCAGCGCGCAGAGGAAGCACAGAGTTACCTGGATAATCCCCGAGCAGCATATTTCCAATCCCAGCATGAACTTGATCCTAAGCTATACTCCGAAGATGCCCGGACCATTAATCAGTTCCTTAGCACTCTTCAGACAGCATATTTGTCCCGGCGTAAATCACCGGAAAAGTTTCCATCGTTAGAATCAATATTGAATTCCTGGACCATTGACGGCGCAGCTGAATTCTGTGAATATTTTGATAAGATGAGGTTCAATGACCCTCGGGAAAATAAAATTAGTTCTCCTCTACTTTCTGAAGCAGTTCGTAATTTATCCCCTGAGCAAAAGATGGTAGACGCTTTCCAAACAGTGAAGGATACTAACGCGTTTGACTTTGTGCTGGAGCATCTACCGGTGCTTCTTAAAACCAACCTGGATGATATGACATATGCAATTAGTGGAGACGATTTTGAAGCGAAAGTATTGGTACCGGGTTCCAATGGGATGGATGAGCAAGGGATATTTTTTCGCCTGGGGGAGATGTATGATTATATTTTAGGCCACGAACGAGAAGAGCACCAATCTCCAGAAGAGCGGCCACTGTATCAAAAGCAAGGAGTAGCACTTCGCAACCTGCTCTTCGTGCCAGTTAAGAAGCTCACCCCGCAAAACATTTTCGATCCGATGACCGGGGGGCCGGAATTGTTTTGGAAAATATTTGAGTCTGCTTCTTTGGGATCCAAAATACCAGAAATGTTGCAGGACCTGGTGGAAAGCTATGACCAAAAACAAAGTGAATTTCTCCTGGATGAGCGCTTGCGGACTTTAATGGGCGATCTCAATCACTTTCCGTACGATACAAAAAAGCTATTCAAGGATTTATTTCATCGGGTGCATACCAATCCTTTGGAGCGGGATACGTTAGAACGGGCGCTGAACATCTATTACGAGATGAGACGGGCGCATGGGAAATCTCCCTTTGTGGATTATTCGTACATTTCTTGGGACAGTCCCTTTCACTTTCTGGGCCAGCTTCCTCAGGATGAGGAAGGAAAAAATAACCTAGCGATGGAAGTGATGAAAAACATTCGGACTATCCCTTCCTGCCGAATGGAGGTGGCTGCGGCAGTTCTTAACAAACCACTCCATGATTTTTTTACTATTCCCTTCAGCTTGTTGGATACGAAAAAAGGGCCAGACGGCACCAGAAGCGAGACGAATACCAAGCCATCAGCAGAATTGATTTCACAACTAGAAATACTTTTACCGCAATTCTATAAGGCGGCGCCGGATCTGCTGGATGATTTGCAACAGGCCTACCTCAAAATTGAAGCAGAGCATGGGGCGCCTGACCAAAAGTTCTGGTTTCTTCATACCGGCAATGGGGATGTTCTGGAGCATTATAAGCGCTTTGCGTCCGCTATCAATGCGGAACGAAGCTCTTTGTTTATACCGGAACCAATGCAGAGGTATGTACTGGAAACCCAGCGCACTACCGGGCTAAAGCGGGGAATTCATGAAAAAATGCTGCGGGAGTTTGATGGCATTCGTTACCTGTTCAAGGAGATGTATGGCCCGGCCCAGGCGCAGGCGTTCAAAGAGCGGAAAAACTTCCGTGAAACAACTGTTCGTGAAATTGTGGATTTCTGGCGGGAAAAGCAGGCAAAGGTATTACCTCCCGAGGTGCTGGAGACCCTAGCTCACTTTAACTTTTACAAATTCTTTCATGGAACGCAGGATAAAGATAACGCGGTGAAGACATATTTAGAAAAAGGGGGTGGGATAGAAGAACTAGAGTACCTCTTTGAAAATCAGGCTAATTTACTTTTGTCCCATATCCAGGATGTGGAATATTATGATATGGAACGGCGCAAGGCAAAACTAAGCGATGGATTTATCAACGCCATCAATCGGCTGAGGAATGGTCTGAGTTCAAGTTGGAGCTTTGATGAGTTCAGAGTAGAATTCAATAAGAACAAGCTGGATGATTTCTTCAATAATGCGGCAGAATGTACCGGCAATCAGGGCAAGTATCAATGGCAGGGGTATGGGCAAATGCAGGATCGGAACATAGGCATTATTGCCGCCAATATTTATGAATCCTATCGGCACAAATCAACCGTCGGCAAAGCGTTCCTTGCCCGATGTCAGGATAGTGGGGGAAAAGAATTGCTGTATGTTGATGGCGTCGTCATGCTGCAGGACATTGCGGACTTTTTAGCAGAGCCCACGAAAGAAGCACGCTGGATGCCCATGTATACGAAAGCCATCTTACAAACTGCTCTGACGCATAAATTTGATGAGGTCGTGTTTAATGTTTCTCATAAATTGGCCCAGCGTTCGGTGTGGCAATATATTCGTCATTTAGCCGAATTAATTAGTTTGCAGGAAGGCCGTGATTTTCAATATCAAGAAGGCCTGATTGATGATAGTAGCAAGAATGGTGCCGTTAACACCAAAACCATGAGTGATGGTGGTTTTGAACTGACGGACAGGGTCGTTGAGCAGAATTATCATTACGTGGAAAAAATTGTGGATGCCGGATATAACGGTGAGCATCTGTTAGAAGGATTTTGGATCAACCATTGGGACTGCACGCAAGTTACTGGAAAAGGCCCGCGGTTGCCAACCCTCGTTAAACCTGTTGATCACCGGGAAGTGCCTCAAGTGAATGATGGCCGGGGGCATATCATCGGCTTCCGCTGGAAGACCGAGGAATTGGTAAAGCTGTTCCGAGAGAAGTACGGGAAAGAATATGCGCTTGCCAAATAGGAACAAGTGAGATGGCGCATACCAACTTCTTAATTCTCTCTTCTTCTAAATTTTAGGGGCACACCCATCGGTCGAACCAAACCTGCTCCATTGGTTTTACCCTGAAAGCTTCTCGGGCTTGCAACCCCCTGAACATGGAGATTACACGTTAAGGCTGCTTCCTTCCGGATCTGACCTGGTTCCGGGCAAGTCCATCCCATGGGACAAGCCGTCAGCAAAGGCATTCAGGACCAACAAAACGAAGTCGGCCCTTCCAAGGGTTTCGGCTCCGTGTGAAGTCCGTTCACGGTAACAACGCAGGACTAGCGCGCCAGCCTAGCTCTCCCTATTTTCACTGATTTTAGTCTGAAGAGAAAGGCGGTATTTAAAGGTTATGTTGAAGTTCAGGATTGGCGGAGTATTTTCCAATGTAACTACTAAAAAAAGACAATTTTATGGCAACATTTATAAAGAAGTGAGCTTACCACATTAAAACCATGTTCATTGTGCCAGAATATTTGAAAGATATAAAAGAGAATCCGGCCGAATCCGGCATATTAACTGACTTAGATGGAACTCTCACCGAGATTGCTCCGACTCCCGGCCACGTCACTCTCGATGCCGAAACCCAGGAATTGCTGTGCCAGCTCGCCCAAAAATTCAAGATTTGTGGAATCGTTACCGGCAGATCCATTGCCGATGCCCGCAGAATTGTGGGATTAGATGAACTGATGTATGTCGGGAACCACGGATTAGAGCAATGGGATGCCGGAGAATACTCTTTAGCAGTTGACCCTCTGCCATACCGGGCTATTTTTGACAGAATAAAACCGGCTCTCATGGAAACGTTCGGTGCGGAAAATATTGAAGACAAAGGATTAGTTCTCGCGGTTCATTACCGCCAGCATCCAGAACGAGAGCCAATGATTGAAGAGACCACCCGCAATTTCGCACAGCAGTATCATTTAAGTCGTTTCCACGGCAACAAGCTATGGGAACTCCGGCCGAATACGGATCACAGCAAAGGGAGTGCCATCAAAGAAATAGCCCAGAAATATGCCTTAACGCAGGTGATGTATAGTGGCGATGACTATGCCGATTATACTGCGTTTCAGGCGGTGAAGGCGTTACACGGCGTGGTGGTGATGGTGAACCACCAGGAATCGCCACCGGACTTGAAGAAAGAAGCAGATATAGCAGTGAATTCAGTCGGGGAGATGAAAGATATTTTTCATTATTTGGTGGGTTGATTTTTTAGTTATTCTTCGCACATTTCGGTAGAAAACAGGATGTTTAAGATATAGTAAAGAAGCACGCATCCTAAGAGAACAACCCGAATCACATAAATCTTTTTTGATATTCTTTAAGTAAGAGCATAGTTGTTTCCGTATACTTTTCTGGTTCTATCTGGATATTTTTTAATATTTCTTGGATATCCCTCCACAAGTAATTTTCAGATTCGTCCAGATCATTCTGAAAATCACCATTATAAACAACACGATAAACCATGTTAAATTCAAAATCATCATCTGTTGATTTTTTTATTTTAAATAATTCTTCAAATCTGATTTTTTTAGGTAATTCTTGTTGGTGAAAAAGTTCTTCTTGTAATTCCCTTCTAGCCCCAGTAATATAATCTTCTCCAGAAGAGAGATGCCCCCCGGGGATACAAAATTTTCCTGGGTTTGATGTTTTGTTCATGCTTCTTTTTTGAATAATGGTTTTAGTGTAAGAATCATCCTCGAAAACAAGGATTGCTGCTCCTCGATGAAGCATCCCTTCACTGTGGCATCTTGATTTTGATTCTTGGCCAATTATCTTGTCCCCTTCATCCACGACGTCTACAATTTCGTCCATGGCTTGATTTAAGCAGTTTTATTTATAATATTTTGGTATGTTTTATATATATGAATAATTCTTAATGAGGTATGAGGGCTAAAAAAATAAAAATAATGACTTTGAATATACATAATTACCATAATTTTACACTAAGAAGACCAAGAATCATTGCCCTTTTCAAAAAATATAACCCTGATATAATTGCATTACAGGAGATAAGGGATGATGGGGCAAAAAATAAGCCAGGGATGGATCAAGCAAAACAATTAAATGAGAAATTGAATTTTAAGTATTTTAGATTCCTGCGAGTTAATAACCGGAACAAGGCCAAAGGCCTGGTTAATCTGCCGCCCTGTTATGAAGGAATGGCTATTTTGTCTAAATTCCCTTTCTCGAGTCGCGAAATTACACTTAAGAAACACAAAGATGACACCTACTGCAGAAAAATTCTGATTGCAAATATTAATACCGGGGTTCAAATAATTCCAGTATGGGTGGTACATTTTTCTAACAATGATTTATTTGCCCGTTTACACAGTGAGGAAACATTGAACCATGCACAGTTAACTCAACCTATAATTCTTGGTGATTTTAACATCAAATATCCTTCGGATATCAAGAAGTTGGCGGAAAAGAACAATTATATTTCAAGTTCATATTATAAATATGTCTCTTTTCCGGAAGATAATTGCAGTTATGATTACATATTCATTCCCGCACGATATTCTTTTTTACGCTTTAAATGTATCCCCCAAAAAGTATCTGATCATAAAGCTTTGTTTGCGGAAATTAATCTATAAGCAGCTCGGGCCAGTTCTGCCGGTTCTCCGGTGGTATCAAAGGCAATACATTCATCACAATGTTCTGCAAGATGGAGATATTTTGCCTGATCTCGTAAGGTTCCAGCAAGGTCATGCTGGCTCATATCGGGCCTATTTCTGCAGGTTAACCTATTCCTAATCACTTCCGGTGGCGCAAACAAAATAAAAGTCAGATCTGCTTTTGGTATACCCCTCCTTTCGTTTTCAGCAATTATCTTGTACATTTCATCAAAAGACTCTGATTGCCAGACTGCACTGGTGTAATAACTCCTATCGAGTATGGCAAGATCCAAAAAATTTAACCGTGGATTGATGTGTTTTAAGTAAATAAAGGCCCTGGTTTCGGCAACAGTCGTAATTATTTCCTTTTTATTTGTCAAGACACCAGTTCTTATGTTATCTTTTATAACCTCAAATTCAGGGTATTCAGAATCTCTTATGACCCCATATCTTCCAGTATATTTTGTCGCAATTTCTTTTAAAAAGAAATCAATCAAAGTTCCTTTACCACTGCCGTGAGCCCCTTCAAAGCAGATTATTTTTGTCATAATTTAAGTCTCCCGGCAAGTTCTAAGGCTGGTTTCTTAAACCTCTGTTCCGTTGAATCGTCATTGAGGATAAACTCCAGGGTGTCATTCTTTAAATTAGGATTTCTTGCTGCGATCTCTAAAAGATATTCATATCCCGGTGTAAGGCCTTTTCTTTTGATTATTGAATCAATAATGCTCCCGGAGACATGGGGGCTAGATAAAAGCGAAGCGAGTACAATCCAGCTATCACCGCCCGATATCTTTTCGATGTAATCAGATGATTCTTCTGCACTTTGAGCGTTGAGATTCCATATTTTAGCAGTATTGATGACCTCATCATGCTCAAATTCTGAAGGTAACTCACAATTCTCCCGAGCCAATGCTTTTTTAAAGTAAGCATTCCAGCCTTCTGGTTTGGTTGTAGCAAAATACTGGCCAAGCCCTTCCCAAACTTTAGCTTTGGCAGAGATTACTTTTCGTCGTGATCTTTCAACAAGCCCCATTATATCTTGATTATTTTTAAAAATGCTTGGTCTTTTTTTGCATATTTCCAATGATTTTTGGGGAGTTATTTTACCATCCATATCTCCGGGGGTTAGACGTATAACTTCATCCCTAATAAAGGCCATTGAAGAAGAGTGTTTCATGATGTCTACAATGTCATCCTGAGATAATAATCGCTCTTCATATAAAATAGTAAGTCCCCGCTCCATCGCAGTAGTCTTCAAGTTGCCATCTATGCCTGCTTTTAATTGGGCGTACCACATGGGGAATAAGAAATCCCGTATCCCTCCGGCACAATATTTTAAGTTCAAGTGGCCGGGAGATGCTTTCTTGCCATAGTATTGGTCAAAATAGAAAAACTGAAAAATTAAATTTCGCGCAATAATGTCTTTATCGTATAATGAAATTCTCAAGGATTCAACACGTTTTCTAAATTCTGGATCCCCACAAATAAATTGTGCCTCCATAACCTGATTTGCTTCCGTTACAGAAGTGCTCATGTAGCGTTGAATATCATCCAACGTGCCCCAAACAGGTGTATCAATCTTGGTAAAATTAAAATCCTGTAACAATTCAACAAACTTATCCCTCAGTTTAAGTTCTTGGTTGGTATTTCCTGCCCTATATACTGCAACATCGGCATCAGATCCACCAAACATCTCTTTACGGGCTGGTGCGCCAAAAGAAAAAAGAGCAACCCCGGAAGGAGAATCCATGCCCAAAACCTCTCTGCTCGCTTCGGTTAATTTTGATTCAATGAGGGAATTATAAAAAACAGAATAATTAACACTAAACTCAAATGCCCTAAATAAATCGGGATATCCCTTAAAGAAAAGGTCTTTGCTATCTTCAACATGCCGCTGCCATTGTTGGGGATTGATCATTTTAAATCAAAAACAGAGATAATTTATAAATATTTAGTTATTTATTAGTAGTAATCATTTTAAGAAATGTATGGGGTTATAATTTGAGAAAATCTCCCGGGACTATTCAGAGTTCCATCCTAAATTCCTTTCCCTGAACCTTAAACCCCAGCCCATGGTAGAACTTATGAACTTCCTCCTTGGAATCCCGGCCGGTGCAGATCAGTTTGTAACAGCCCTGCCGCTTCGCCTCTTGAATAGCTTCCCGGACAATTTTCTTCCCCAGCCCTTTCCCTCGAAAAGCTTCTTCCACCAAATAAGCATGCCCTATCTCTTTTCCCTGCTCCCGAAGAGAAATGCGCAGGCTGGTGGATGGAAGTGTTTGCCGGACAGTGATCATGCTATCGATGGAAAGGGGGGAATATAAATAATTTGTGTATTTTGTAGCCCTATTGAATCACGAAGAGTTCTCTAAAACAACAAATATTATAAATCTCCTTTCTTTTCCAGTTAAAAGGTGATAGTATGAAGCTAACCATAGATACCCAGCACGATTCGTATGAGGACATCAAGAAAGTCCTGCATATCCTCACTGCCATTATTGAGCACAAAGATAGTTCTGCTCCGGCAGAAAGCGGTGATCAAGCCGTTGGTCAAGCCGTGGATACGACCAACCTGATGGATATGTTTTCTACTCCGACAGAAAAGCCCACGGCAGACAATCCCCCCAGCTTTAGCAGCTTCCTCAATCTGACCAAAAAAGAAGAGAAAAAAGAGCCCATTCCCAAGATTGAATTCTTTTGAGTGTATGGTGGGTTATTCGAGAGAATAGTACGTCGTGATTAAAAGATATTCTCCAATATATAGTTTTAGAAGTACACTTTAGAGTAGTTAAATTTATAAATATAGGGGTCTCAGGGACTGGTAACCATGTTAACGCTATCATTTCAAACCCTGGAAGATTACGTCACCCGGCGATTCTCCATCGTTGATGAGTTTAAGACCGTTGAAAAGGATTTAAGCGATCAACTGTCAGCACAACGGGACTTTTCGACAGCAGGGCTTTTAGCGGCAGTGCCGTATGACTTTTCTTTACGCCACCATATTCTCAAGGAACTCTTGGCAGGGACGGAGTTATATCAAAATGGGAAAGGCCTCAAGGCATCAGCAGGTAAAGAAAAAGACATTTATTCCTTGAAGTTTACACTGGAATTTGCTCAACCAAAGGTAGAGGAAGCCCTCTCCCTCATGGAAGAGTTGTATCAGCAGCATCTCTCCGGGGATAAAAATGCCTGGCTGATGGCAATGGACCCTTCGCAATTAGAACTACGCAAGAGAGCGACCATAGTGCCGGGACAGGGGATTTCAGCACTCCAGAAGACAGCTATCAGCGCCAGCGGTTTCTCCATGCAGGAACATTCCCAAAATTGTGATGCATTTCTTTCCCCTAACGGAATGGGTTCCATTCAGTCATACTGGGAAGAATATGCCCCTTATTTCCGTAGAGTTCGTATTCTTAGTTCGCAAGGAGCGGTTACATTGGCCTTGGTATCCAGCAGCCAGCCTACCGCTCAGCGGAACTATACGCTGGAGGTTAGGCTCAATGAGACTTCACGGCAGAATTTAGAAGGGGTTGCTCAAAAGGCGAGTGTTCTTATCGCTTCACCGTAATTATGACCAGTAGGTAAGTGGTTTTGGCATTGGAGTTAAGTGGATGAACCTACTCTCCATCAAAATTTTTATAAACCTCCACGCACTTCTCCGGCTAAAAGAGGAAAGATGAAAAATCTGGAACTGGCCAAGATCCTGAACACCATTGCCGATATTCTGGAACTCCAAGGCGTGCCCTGGAAACCTGCATGCTCGGGGAACGTTAGAAAGTATTCCGGGTGTGGGGAAGAATATCGCAGAGAAGATAGCAGAATTCGTGGAAAAAGGAAAACTGAAATACTACGACGAGCTGAAGAAAAAAGTAGATATTGACATTGAAGAGCTTAATGCTATCCCTGGATTAGGGCCCAAGCGAATCAAATTGCTCTATGAAAAACTCAAAATACGGAACCTTCACGATTTGGAGCGCGCCATCAAAGAACATAAAATCGAGGGATTAGTGGGTTTCGGAGAAGAAACGGTTAAGAACCTTACCAAGGGCTTACAGGTCGTCAAACAGCGTCCCCAGCGATTTCTGTATGCCCAGCTCCTACCCATCGTCAAGGCAGTCCTCAAAACCCTCCGCGACTCTCCGGCAGTTGAAAAAGCCGAGATTGCCGGTTCCTTCCGCCGGGGGAAAGAAACTATCGGCGATCTTGACTTCCTAGTTGTTTCCCGCCAGCCAGAAAAAGTAATGAAGATTTTTACTTCTCTTCCCGATATTAAACAAGTGCTGGCAAAAGGAACCACTAAAAGTTCTGTCGTGCTTTACAACAATCTACAGATGGATTTACGCGTCGTCAACCCCAAAGAGTTCGGTTCCGCGTTGCTCTATTTCATTGGCAGCAAGCAGCATAACGTGGAATTGCGGAAGCTCTGCCTGCAGCAAGGGTATACATTAAATGAATATGGCCTGTTTCATCTCCAAGGCAAGAAATGGGCTGCCGGGAAGACTGAAGAAGAGATTTACCGCAAAGTGGGATTGCAGTATATTGAACCTGAATTGCGGGAAAATATGGGTGAGTTAGAGGCTTCAAAAACGAAAAAACTGCCTCGCCTGCCCACGGTTAAAGATGTTCAAGGGGTTTTTCACAACCACAGCACCTGGACGGATGGAGCAAACAGCTTGCTGGAGATGGCCCAGCGAGCGGAAGAATTAAAGTTTAAATTCATTTCATTCAACGATCATTTCGGCACTATTGGCATCACCAATCCGTTGACGGAAAAACGGCTGGGCAAATATTTAGCGGAAATTGAGAAAGTGCGCCAGAAAGTTTCCCTGCGGGTGTTTTCAGGAGTAGAGATTGATATCTTGAAAGACGGCACCTTGCCCTTGCCGGTAAAGAAGCTAAAAGAACTGGATGTAGTCGTTGCTTCTATCCATATGGCACTTAAGATGCCGGAGAAGGAGATGACTAAAAGAGTATGTTCGGTGCTGGAAAAGTATCCCGTTAATATTCTGGGTCATCCGACAGATCGGTTGTTGAATGTTCGGGAACCGATTGCCTTGAACCTGGACACGGTCTTTGCCACTGCCAAAGAAAATAAAGTGTTTTTGGAAATCAATGCTCAGCCCCAGCGGATGGACTTGCAAGGTGAACCAGTAAAAGCGGGAAAAGACAAAGGCTGTCTTTTTGCTCTCAGTACGGATGCTCATTCTGTTGATGGTCTATCTCACTATCCGTTAGCGGTGATGATGGCCCGGCGGGGATGGTTAGAAACAAAAAATGTTCTGAATTGCTGGAGTTTGCCGAAAATAGAGAAGGCACTGCAGAAATAATAAGTTGCATAACCGCCAACCAAATACAAATTACGTTTTATCACTGTCTGAACATTCAGGATTATTGACGACATCCTCAGGATTATCGCACATCCCTTTCTTCCTCTTCCCTTCAGTATCATTTATTCCAACTCCAATGTAAACGTCTTGTTCTTCAATTGGTATCAGTTCAATACTCAGGCGACGCATTTCAAAAAAAGGTGGATTGTCCAAAAAGCTCGGGCCGCCCTCTTCAAATGTACAGGGATGTTCCAGACGATAGTTTTTTGAAATAATCATATCCTCGCGATGGTGCAATCCAGGTATGGCTGCTTCATATTCTGCGAACACTTCATCAGTCATATAATGAAAGACTGAATCCAGTTTCTTGAATGGTTCAGCATTTCCATTCTTAAACATAGGGGGAACGGCGAGAACGCCAACCCGTACTTGTGTCCCCTTGCCAACTCCGCCATAACGATCCAGGCTGTTAATATAACCAACCACATCACCCGCTTTCATCTCGTGTATCGGCGAATTTTGAAATTCTGGCAAGACATGAGTATGAGGAAAATTGATGCGCCACTGGTTAAATGGCCACCAGGGAACTCCTGATTTAGGAATCATGGTTATTCCATCTGCCAGTGTATGCGGGGCGTCACTCAAAACATAACCATCAAAAGGGGCATAGATTTCTACTTGGTCTCTATCTACCCGCGGATCGGCCGTAATATAATGCTGCATGTTGCTTACCGGTTCGTCGCTCCACTGATCAACTGTTTGATGTCCAGCGCAGGCCCGATATTTACTCATTCTAAGAACATCAGAAAGGTCCATAAAATTATGCGTAATTAAAAAAACTTCGGGAGGATTAGCGGGAGCAAATTGACTAATGATTGAAATAAGTATCAGGAAAGATAGGGGGATGAAAACAACCCAACGGAGGATTTTAAGTATTAACCTATGGTTGAGTAGAGATTGCGCAATGAAAGATGAGGCAAGGTACGCAGGAATCAGCACCAGCAGCCATACTGCCCGTACCGTTTCCGGCTCGGTCAAAAGAACAAATACGAAAGAGGTCAGAAGAAACAGCAAGATGGTGATTCCTATTTTATCCACATTTGGCTTTAATAGTTTGGCAGCATCCATCTTTGGCAATAGAATCATTATAGATTAATATATAAGGTTTGTCGTAAATCAAGAAGCGCTCGCAGATGTAACTTACTCCATATATAGCTAAACTTACTCTTCCGTGCTGGCCATGGTCTCTTCAAACTCCGTGGCACAGGCTTTTGAACAGAATTGATATTCCTCCCCGGCAATCTCTTTAGCCACTCTTTTCTCCTTCAATCGGGTTCCGCATTCGGCACATTCTTCCAGTTCCTCTTCCGTGGCATACCCTTTCAGGAACCCTTCTTCCGATGATTCTAACGCTTCCTGCTCCACCATCTGCTCGTCAGTGGGATCGCCTTCGCCATCGCTGTAATCCATAGTAGTTTTAGACTTTTAATGGTCTGTTTTTAAACTTTCTGTATATGCTTTATATGTATTGGAACGTCGAGGGAATAGGAGTTGAGAAAAATGATAAGGGGGTATTTGAGTACAAGATAATTATTCCAAAAAGACAAAATATTTATAAAGAGGCTCCGGCAACGGGCTTCAAAGAGTAGATCGGAGGAATACCATGGCACTTCGTCTCGCGACGTTTGTCAAGTACGATGTAAAAACACCGGAAGAACAACTCAACTTAGAGAAGAAAATACAATTACTGGGCCAGCATCTTGAACTTGTTGATCTGCCGTTGCGGACCCCTTTTCGCAATAGCGCAGGAGCCATTGCCCCGCAGTTTCTGGTGCGTACGATTGACCAGGAGAGTGTACTCATCGCGCCACTGGAAGGAAAGCTGCCACCATACCGGCTCTTGTCCCAAGACAACGATGAGGCAACGAGAATGCTTAATGTCTACGACGGCCCGGGTTATGTGCACATCTCTCTTAAACCGTCTTTAGCTGAAGAAGACACCCATTATTACTTATCCCGAACGCCACGATAATTTTCTCTTCACGCCGACAGCAGCCGCCGTACAATCTTATTGATGGAGCGCTCCCATGAGAACGAATGCGCCACCGTCTTGCGGGCATTTCTTCCTAACAGTTCCCGCATCTTCCTGTTGGCCATCAGTTTCTCAATCTTGAGAGCTAAAGTAGCAGCGCTATTCCGGGGGAAAAAGACCCCGTTATAATCTTTGATGATGTAATTCTTGATAAACCCAACACGAGTAGCGATGACCGGCAACCCCGTGGCCATGGCTTCTAACGTTGCCAGAGACGTCGTTTCCGTCAGACTGGGCATTACAAAAAGGTCCATCGCTTGCAGATAATCCTGTACGTTATCTACAAATCCAGTGACTTTACAATGAGGAGTATCCCGGAAGGCATTACTTTGAATAGGATCACCATCACCCACCATCAACAGCACCGCCGAGCGCGTTCGTTTCAGCTTACGGAAGGCCTCCAGGAGCAGAGAGGTATTCTTTTCTTTCGATATTCTTCCCACGTAGCCAATGACAAAGTCCTGCTGGTCAAGATGCAGTTTCTTCTTGCATTCATGCTTATTCGCCGGAGGTGAAAAAAGTTCTATGTCGACCCCTAACCGCGCCACTGCCAACGGAGTTCGTACGCCACTCTGCACCAGATACTCCTTGAGTTCCTGATATGGAATAAGGACTTGAGTGCAGCGGTTGTAGAAAAAAACTGACAGTTTCTGGATGAGATACGTCAAGGGCTTCTTCAATATCGACCGGGCTGACTTTTCATACAGTTCCCAGGGAAGGACGTGCATGTAGAAAATGGCTTTCTTATGATATTTTCGGGCATAATAGACCGCCAGGAAACTAGCGAATGCAGGACCTTGGATGAACACGATGTCCGCGCCACGAACGGCCTGCTTGATTTTCCGCAGGTTGGAGAATGACAAAGCAATTGCAGGATAGCTCGGCAGTGGCGTCAATAGACGAGATGTCTCCAAATACGCCGCAGTTTTATGGTGGGGCTCGCCAAACTGTGGCACTAAGAGATTAATCGCAAAATGAGTCTTTGCCCGCTCTACAAATTCGTCGATGAAACGGACCGTTCCATCCACCTTGGGATGATACGTGTCCGAGACCAGCAGCAGTTTTGGTTTCATAGTATCCTGAAAAAGTGTTCTCCAAACCGAGCTTTTATTTTTATCCCATCCTTGATGGCGCGGTAAAATAACAAAAAGACCGGGTAAATGATATGGATGCGTTGACTGGGAAACATCTTTAACGCCTTTAGCTTCGTGGAAAACGTCTTGGAAATATTGACATAAAATGCCGGCAACGTGGTCCGGAAAGAGACCGGATTCCAGACGGAATAAATATAGACTTCCGGCTTCCGGGGAAGCTGTTCATACAGCAATCGGGTAATCTCGTGGACTGCCTTATGATCCGGATGGGGATCTTCCGGGCTGTGGGTGAAGATTTTAGTCGGTTTAGTCTTTTCCAGCAGGCGCAGCAGCAGCGCTTGAAGGTCTTTCCGTTCGTCATACTGCTGCCGGAACTTGAATTCCGTTAAATCGAGAAAGGTAGTTTTGCACCCTAAAACTTTGCTGGCATTAAAGGCTTCCTGTGCCCGCATCTTCTGAACCACGTGCTCTTTCAGCCAGGGATGAGATTTCTCGCCATACGAAAAGACGACGCAGTAGACTTTCTTTCCTTCCTGCGCATACCGGGCGATGGTGCCCCCAGCACCCAGCACGAAGTCATCGGAATGGGCGCTTAAGACCAGAATGCTTTCCGGCCTGCTCTTTCGATGCAATGTCATACCCTAAGGTATTTCGCCGGGGTTTAAGAAGGTTTTTGTTACGTACTACCACCTTACCCCTGCAGATTCATGGCATTGGTGGTCGTACTTATCAGCTTGTTACTAGCATCATACAATTGAATGGTTATGTCAACACTGCTTAAATCTCCGGCTCCTCCAGGTGTACCGCCCTTGTACGAAAAGCCTTTGGGAACCGGAATAGTATATTGTAAGGTCTTTCCTGCTTTAATGGTCTGGCCAAAAATAATCCGCTTATCATAATCATCATACCCTTCCATGTTCATAATAATATAAGATGATTTTACCGTTCCGTCTTCATTATTTTTAACCGTTAAGTCAAACGAAGTCACTTTTCCCCAGGTTTCCTTCCAGTCTTTTTTCACTGCAGTAAGGGCCAAGGCAACTTTATTATAAGTCGTTATGACATCGCCATCATCCGCTGCGGCTGCTCCCGTGGGAGTACTTGATGCAGGGGTGGTATTGGTGGTTGCCGGAACTGTAGCGTCTGTCGTTGGCTCTGCCGGAGCACTTTCAGATGCTGCAGGAGCAGTAGCTGTTGCGGGCTCTGTAGCATTTACTTCTTCTTCCCCATCACCGGCAAATAATCCCGTCACCCAGCCGGTGAAGCTGAAACTGCTCTTAGACTCAGAACTTTCCTCGGGAGCCTCGACCACAACTGCTTCCGTGGCCACGCTTTCTGGCATCGTCCAGCGACCCAGGTAAAATGCAAAGATGAGCAGGACAAAAAAGGAGGCTAACTTAAGAACTCGTTTGGGGCTGACTTTGATGCGGATTTCCCGTTCTTCTTCCCAGCCATTGTTCTTCTTGTTCTCCATAGGCCACTGAAAATAAGTTTTTATTTATAAACTTTTTTGTTTTGGCTTAGAGTGTGTTTAAATAGTAACATTTTTATAACTGCCCTGATATGGCTAACCAAAATGGCGGTGTAGCTTAGCCTGGTTTATAGCGCCAGACTCATATAGATATGAGTAATGAGGGGAAACCCAATGAAAAATATCTGGCGCAATCTGGAAGTCGCGTGTTCAAAAATAAGGGGCTTCGCCCCTTATCAACCCCAGACCCTGCGGGGAATATATCACCCTCGACCTGGGGGGAACATTGAAAATCACGCCACCGCCACTTTTTTATAAAGGTAAAACAATGATAACCATCTACGGTATCGGTTCACCGTACGCCGCCAGAGTACGCGCAGCGCTCATCTGGAAAGATCTGCCATTTGAACATGTCAATGTCGACCTCGGAAAAAAATCAGCAGAATTTTTGCGTTTGACCCCCATTGAAACCGTTCCGGTAGTCCAGGATGGAGATATTGTTCTGTGTGATAGTTTGCACGCTCTCGACTATTTTGATAGGCATTATCCGGCGACGTACCAAATGTTAGGGGGCAATGAACGAGAAAGGGCTAGAGTTCTTACCGTCATGGAAGCGTGCAATAAAATTGCATCTTATTTTGGGCCACTCTATATGGAGAATGCAAGCATAGCCGAACGGATGCAGAGGTCTGGAAAATCGTTCCGGGTCTTCCAATACTCTCCGGAGCAGAAGAAAGACTTGCAGGCGGAGATTTCGTATCGTTTAAATAGGATCAAAGAGTTCTATGGCTCTCAGCAGTTCTGTATTGGCCGATTTTCTGCAGCAGATGCGGCAGTGTTAGCGTTGTTGCGAAGCACCGTTTCATTTGGGATGGATATTGGGGCCTGGAAAGAGTGGCAGAATATGCTGTTACAGCAGGAGAAGATAGCCAGCATGTTTCCTTCGGAGAACGAGAAAGGTGTTCGGAGCATTTAATGGTCCACACATAAGTGGCTTTGTCCATAAGTGGCCTTGCCCCTTATCAACCCCAAACCCTGCGGGAGGGAAAAAGAGAGGGTTTCACCATTTATCAACCCCAAGCCCTACGGGGAGAAGTAATACGATAAATTTACCATGGTCCATACTGCTTTACCGGGCGACAAATACAAATGCACTAAATGCGGCTCTTCTCATGTTGACATTTATGAGTACAAAGGGAAGAAGGTGCAGGCGTGTCTGGATTGCGGGCATGAAAAAGAGATGGAGTAGGTGCGGAGATTAATTGTAGTGTTTAATTCGTTACGGGGCTTTTTTTGATTAAAAATAAGTAAAAGTAAAAATTTTAAGATGGGCTTTGACACCTGAAGAATCTCAATTCATTCCATTAGCAAAGGGTAATGGCTCTAACTTTTCTTTTGGAACTAACTTACCATTATTGAATATTTCATGTCCGTAAGCTTCAGTATAATAACTTCCGATGCTTCTTATTTTCCCATTAACAAATATTTTACCACCACGCGCATATTCACCGAGAGCATGTCCAGCAGTTCCATTAATGGTTACTCTTCCATCACTTACCTCATAGCAGGATCTCCAACCACATTCTCCATCGAGTTGAACATCAGCCCCGCTATTTTGATATGCAAAAAATTTTCCAACATTACCGAGAACAACCAATCTTCCATGCTTTAATCTACTACCAAGATGAGCAATAAGTAAATTATCTTGTTCGTATATATCGGAATTTTCCATTTTCCACGGGTAAGAAGTTTCTTTATCAAGACTCACGTAAAAGTCAGGCACGTGGACAATAGCATCATTCCTTGTATAAAGCATCATTTCATCGCTTTCATTCAAAGTACGAGCAATCATCACCGAAAGAAATGTTCCATAATTACAAAATGTTTTAGACCCATATTTTGTAAACTCTCCAACTTTATCAAGCATTTCTTGGATTTCTTGAGGGCCATAAAGGGTATTATCTAGCAATCTGCCGGCAACTAAAAATGGAACTTCTGTCGTATCATGGTCCATAACTGCTAAATCCCTGCGAACTTCAGGATGAAAACCACCACCTAATTCCAAAGCTTTTGCTATCAAATTTTGATTTCTACCATATTGTCCTGCTCTAAATGATGCCATCTGTTGCATATATTTATGAGCTTTTCCCACCAATACCTCAATAGTTTTTTGCATAGTGTGGAGTTAGAACCATTACTTTATAAAGATTTCTGTTTATTTACTACTATTTAGTTTATGCACTAAAAACCCCCACCCGCTCACTCAAAATTTTTGCCTTTTGGAACATTGCATTAAAATCTCCTCCTCATTTCTTGGCAAAAACCAACTGCAGCATTGCAACAGAAATATTTAAATAAACACTTCTTAGAAGCCATCATGCGCCACGGTGGCACAACCTGGTACTGCGCAAGCCTGGAAAGCTTGTTCCCGCAAGGGTGTCCCAGTTCAAATCTGGGCCGTGGCGTCTTTTTTCCCCCATGAACGACATCGACATCATCCCCAAAAAAGAATATAACGTTTCTTGCTGCAAATCCTATTGCACGCCCCGAGGACGGTGCTACACCTGCCCGGAAGAAATATCGGAAAACGATCCTGACGAGGAACTATGAAGATCATCTCCTGGAACGTTAACGGAATAAGAGCAGTCCTCAAGAAAGGCTTTCATGAATTTGCCACCACAGAAAAGCCGGACATAATCTGCATCCAGGAAACGAAAGCTCATCCTTCACAGGTTGATAATCTTCTGGTTAACTATCCATCCTTCACAGGTTGATAATCTTCTGGTTAACTATCCTCACCACGTCTGGAACTCCGCAGAAAAGCCAGGCTATGCTGGAACGGCTATTTTCAGCATGATGAAACCTATTTCGGTGAGGTACGGCAAAGATACAGAAAGCCATCAAGGGGAAGGGCGCATCATCACCTTGGAATTCCCAAAGTATTACCTCACCACAGTATACACCCCTAATTCCGGCCGGGAACTGGTACGGCTGGATTACCGCCGGCAGTGGGATCAACGATTCTTAACCTATTTAAAACAGCTGGAGCAGAAAAAACCAGTGATCGTCTGCGGTGACTTAAATGTCGCTCACACTCCCATGGACTTAGCCAACCCTAAAACCAATTACAATGTTACCGCCGGATATACCCAAATAGAGATTGACGGCTTTGAGAATCTTATGAAAGCTGGCTTCGTGGATATATTCCGGGAATTCCATAAAGAGCCGGGGCATTATACTTTCTGGACGTATATGATGAACGCGAGAGCCAAGAATATCGGCTGGCGCATAGATTACTTTTTAGTCTCCTCGGCCTTGAGATTAAAAGTGAAAGATTCTTTTATTCTGCCGCGGGTGCTGGGCTCAGATCATTGTCCCATTGGGATGGAATTGAACCCATGACTGAACCACGAAAACATTTTACTATCATCAATAAGAATGCCGGGGGCTATTCTCCCCGGGAATTAGGTAAATTGTATGACATTCTCCATGGTCAGCCCCACAAATTAACCGGCGAAATCATCGCCACTCCGGACTTAAGTTCATTAGAATATCACCTGAAGCGGTATAAAGATTTTCACCCGGACATCTTAGGCATTGGCGGCGGGGATGGGACGGCCTCGCAAACGTTGACGCTGGTGCAAAACGTATGGGGTTCCTTACCGGAATACATCGCCCCCTATGCTTTAGGCACAATGAATAATTGGGCTATTCCTTTTGGTTTGAGTGATGGATTAATCGATAAAGTAAAGCAACGAACCGGGGTTGGAGACACGAAAGCGGTGCAGTTAGCAAGGTACATCCAGCAGTCTGCAGAGCAAGGCACTGAAATGGCAACGCAGAAAATGGCGCTGCTGGACGTGAATGGCCGCCGTGGTTTTAATGTCGGCGTAGGATTAGTCTCCAAGCTGGTATGGTTGTATTATGGCAAAACTATTGATCAACACCGACGCTTGGAGGAAGAACTCTCAACGGCATCACCAGGAGACTATGAAAGCATCCTTGATGGAATTCTCGCCGAACGGAAGCCCTGGGATGGGTTAGTTGATCTCGTTGATCCAGCTGATGTGCTCCGCCGTTTGGGGACCGTGAATGCACTCAAGACTATCGCCCAGAGCATCAGTGGGATTGTCGTGGGACGGAAAAAAGAGCGGGAATTCTTTGCCGCACCGCTGGAGGCAGACTTCTATATTATGGACGCGGAAGGGAGAGAACGCAAACTGGAACTGCCTCCCGTCACCGGCATTTACATTGCGGCGTATGAAAAGTCAACTTTAGGATTACCTTTCTTAGCGGTGCAGCCCACGCCGGAAGCGAGGCAACAACCGGGGATGATGCAAGTCGTGATTACCCATGCCAAACCCTTAGAGATAGTGCTGCAGATTCCTGCTTTATTTGCGGGGATGCATTTAGAAAATACCGCGTATTATCATACCTCGCAGCTGCGGATCGTGGGCAGGAAACCGATGGTGGCGGAAGTGGATGCAGATACCATCATGGGAAATGAATTGGTGGCTACCTATGATCAGACGCTTAAATTTGTGTCGATGAATGGGAGATAAGAAATGGATTAGCCCATTCTTCCATTGATGAACTCTTCTTTCGACCTCGCCTGCAAATAAAAATTAGTCTGTTTCTGCTCGGCTAACGTCGCGTAAGGCACTGAACCATAATCATGCCCAGGATAAATGATGGTTGCATCGGGAAGTTCCAGTATCTTGAGATATAAAGAATTATACATGTCTTCGGGGTTCGCTCCTGCTAAATCGCATCGCCCGCAGCCGTCAATGAACAAAGTATCGGAGGTAAATAGTTTTCCTTCCACCAAGATGCAGATACAATCATAGATATGCCCCGGCGTGGCGATGACTTTAAGCTGATGCTTTCCAAGATACAAAGTCTCATTATCTTTTAATCTGATATCCACTTCCCGGTGGAAATGTTCTGATGCGGCCAGGGGGATTTTATGCTGCCGGTAATAATCATATCCGACTACATGGTCAAAATGGGAATGCATGATGACCGCAAAGCGCAA
>JACPCD010000006.1 GCA_016179955.1 Candidatus Woesearchaeota archaeon
CGCGAGAAATGCAGCAGACGTTGTTTTAATGATGTAATGCGGGCGGTAGAAACCCCAAGCTTTAGCGCCCGGGGTAGCCCGCATTATTTTTTATCTCATTTTTTCTCTAAAACTTATCGTCCTTTCAGCTTCAGATCCAAGACCAAATCTTCCAGTTTCCGCAGTTCATACTTCACCGCATCCACTTTCCGGCGTATCTCGTTGTCCCGGAAGTCAAACTTCAGCAGCTCCCCATAAATGGCATCGACTTCATCACGGATCTTCTTGACGCTTTCCACGTCGCCTTTCCCGGCCAGGAAGACCGCACGCCGGTTTAATTCTCCCGGTAAATCCGCTAAGCCCAGAATGAAATGCTCCGCCAACACTTTGAGTTCCGGCAGCTTTCCACTTTTCACAAATTCATAATAGAGGATAGCTTCCACGTACTCCTGGATGGCAATCTTGTAACTGCCTTCATAGGTCATCTTGGCATCATGCGTGGCAATTCTCTCCAGCTCTTTTTTTCCTTTTTCGATTTCCTTGACCAGCTCTGCTGCCGCTTTCATCTCATCACGGTGGACGGCATAGATGACCTGCTTGCTCAGCTTGAGTACATCTCTGCTTTTCTTAATCAGCTTTTCCCGCTCTTCATCGTAGGCGTGGAATTCCTGCTGTAATTTGCTGAAATTGACCATAGTCTTCAATATCTAGTTTCTATTTATAATGGTTTCGACTGAATGCAGGTAGCGGGTTGGTCCTGCCGACCGATGCATCCGGCAAAGCAAAACATTTATATACACGCCACCGTATTTTTATACTGCACGGAGGTGTGCACACCAATGGATGAAAGTTCACGGCCTTTAGACACGTTAAATGCATCCCGTAACAAGACCGTTCTGGTTGAATTAAAGAACGGCTTGAGCTACGTTGGCAAGTTACGCGCCTTTGACATCCACATTAACGTGGTTCTTGAAAACGCGGAAGAGTACCATAATGGAGAAGTGAAGCGTAAGCTCGGAACCGTCTTCATCCGCGGGGATACCATTACAATTCTTTCTCCGGCATAAACCATGACCAAAGGAACTGCTAGCCATGGACGGAAGAGCGGGAAGAAGACCCACATTCCTTGCCGCCGCTGCGGTCAGCGCGCATATCATGTTCGTAAGAAACGCTGTGCCTCCTGCGGGTATGGGGCGCAGGCAACTAGACGTTCGTTTGCCTGGATTAAGAAGGATAATTGATCTTCATTTTCTGGTTGGCTCCATTTACACTTAAATTGATTTCCTCTCACTACTAAATTCCCACTTTCTTAGAACTTGCTATAATTTTACTTCTCCCGGAAATGCTGGTGGCACTGCTCCTTAATAAAAGGAATCTCAATAACATCACATAATCTTTCTTTACCCAAATACTTCGCCACGTTGCTCCGGCAGGCATCCCGGCTTACCGAGCCGCTGAGAGCATTACATATTTCGATTTTCCCCAGATTCCTGGCGATGGTAAAAACACAGCGCTCATTTTTTGCTTCCGGCAGGAACTCGCACAGTAACGCATTATTGGTATCCAGCGCAATCTGGATGAAGCAGTCTTCTTTCTGTTCTTTATTGCTGATTAGAGAGCAGTACACATCCTTGCTGTTGTTCACCGCCAGCTTAAAATGGCAGTTGTCTTCCCAGTACGTGTCCGAGATCTTAGTGCAGAGGGAATGGTCGTTCCGCAACGTAGCAATTTCCTCCTGGCAGTATGCCTTGGCCCTATCGCTTACAATCAAGTTACAGACGGCAAGATCATTTTTTATTTTAGCCAACTCTACCACACAGCTGTCCCGGACAGTAACATCATGGATCTGACTGCACCGTTTGGCTTCGGCATAGCAGTTATCTTTCGCTGTTCCTTCGAGAGCACTGCAGGAATCGGTCGTTTGGTTAATGACGCCGGCCGGTGCACACGCCGCTACCAAAATAACTGCAATTAACAGTACCCCAAAGAGCAACTTCCTATAATTCATTATAACCCATTTCATCTGCAAAAGAGCTTTTAAGCTTTATGGAGATGAAGAGGATATGTTCTAATAGATATATGCCACCATAATAGAAAGATATAAAAAAGCTGGTGCAAACCATTATGCCTATGTGGGCGTGCCAGAGTGGTCAAATGGGATGGGCTTAGGGTGTAATGAGCCTGAATTGGCGATGAACAGAAGACACCCATTGGGTTAGTCCCTACGCAGGTAATCTGGAAAATAATTTTTAGGTCTGCAATCGAATCCTGCCGCCCACACTTTCACCTAATTTTATTCCCTACTCCACCAATATTTCCCCTCAGGATGTGGATCGGTGGCTCCGCTTTGTTCTAACCATAGATGCCCGGCCAGAACCACATAGGCATTGCCAGTGCTTCCAATAGTGATGGTTCGCTGGTAGAAAGCATCTAATGCCTGGGCCGACTTTCTTTGCAGCAGCCGTTCGATGGAATTTGGACCGCCATTATAATATTTGTAGGTGAAAAATAATATCTGTTCTCGGGGAATGGCTTCTACGTTAATTCCATTCCGTCCCAAATCTTCTTGAAATAAGTACTGGCGATGAGCTAACGTCGCAACGAATGCTTCAAATGCATCTTCTTTGCGCTCAAAATTCGCCGAAGTGACTCTGCGGTGCTGTTCATTGAAATGTTCTGAAGTCCTAAATCTATTTCTAAAAGAATCCGGTAAATAACCCCTGGCAGCAATTTTCGTAAATTCTGAGCCAAAAGTGTCTAACCCATAATTTGCAAAACCACCGGTTGCTGAAGAGTTCCTATCCACATCTAAGCTGTGCCCTTCATTGCATAATGCAGCGATGATGAAGCTCATGGGCAGTTCAATATGGTCTTTACGGGATTTTTCCAGAACTCTTGCTCTGGCCTGATACAACTGGGCGAGATTCTCTGCTTCCCGCGGTTCATCGATAAATCCAAACAGGCGTGGAGGCGTTATCAATGGGAATTGTCCGCGGATTCTTTTTTCCAGTCCGTCAATCTGGGGGCGTTTCTGTGGATGCTCTCGGATTCTTCGGCCATTCTCGAATATTTGCAACGCATATCGTGCCGCTTCTTGGCCATAACGCTCCCCAAGCCTTTCCCTTAATTCGTTAGCTCTATCCTCTGCTTGTTGTTCTGGAGAAACATAATTGCTTTGGTCGTAGGCACCGGCCTTATCATTATCGGAAGAACAGCCGGCAAGTGAAGTAATTAATGCACTATACTGTAGCAATCTTTTCATAATCAGTGTGTCTTCCGTTAGTTTATAAATGTTTCGCAAGTTTAACTACTATTGAGTAATATTTATTTTATGAGTGGTAAGAGCCATTCTTCATTAAAATTTATATACCATTCAGCTTCCCTCTTGTCAAAAACCACCGGCCATAGGCTGGTGGAATGTTGCTGCGGTAGCTGCACCACGTGGTTTTTGAGCATGCTCAGAATTTTCCAGATGGAGGCGGTTGATGAGCAGGTGAAACCTGCCACCAGTCATAGACTGGATGGAAAATTCTGACATTTTACCACGGCTAATGCCTAGACCATTCCCTAAACTATGGAATTCAAGAAAGACGACGATCCGCTTAATTTTGTATGCCGGCAATGTGCGAGATGCTGTCGGAATTCCGCCATTCGGCTGTCCCCGTACGACATTTTAAAAATATGCCATCACCGCGGCATTTCCACCACTCAATTTCACCAGCACCACAGCTCCTTCATTCTTGATGCCGAAAATCAGAACTTCCTGACCTGTATGCTGAAGACGTCGCCCCAGTGCCTCTTTCTGGATGGTACTGCCTGCACAATCTATGAGTATCGGCCTCAGGGATGCCGGACCTTTCCTCTGGGGGCGCAGCATTTTTACGATGGGAAAGTGTTCCAGAACAATTATTATATCCTGGAGCGCTGCGGCGGGTTCAACACCACTGAAAAAATATCCGTGGGACAGTACAAGAAAGAGCAGGGAGTTTATTCAGACGACTTGATTGCTCCCTGGGCCAAATTTAAGACGGAGGCTATTAACAAGAATCTGCCGAGCAGCGATGAGTTTTATCAGCGTTTTCTAACCGTCTGTTATGATTTTGACAACCCTATATTCCAGGAAGCTCTTCGTGATCAGGGCATCATCTGGCCCAGTACAATTGAAGAGCGATATTTTTTAATTATCCAGTGTGCCCAGCGCTTGTTGCTGGAACCCTACTCTACAAAGTGATTATAGTAAATTGCATTTATTTTGGAACTTTTATTATGTAATTTACTATTCTAGCAAATCTCACAAATGTTCAATAATCAATGAGATTTGCTATTATCTTCCCTCTTCCGCCGGGAAAAATTACGCTTTCTTTAGCAACCCCGCTACTTTCTCTTTCCCAATCACTTAAAACGTATACGCTATCTTTTCCACTTTTCCCCCACAATACTTAACAATCCATTGGCTCGCTAATTTCATCGCTTCCTGCAACTCTTCATTAGACGTTACTTGTGTACCATCAACGTAGAGAATAAGCTCTTTTGTTTTCTCGGAGATTTTGGTAAGTTCGGAATCCCGGTAATTTAAATCTTGACAGAAAATTAATTCTCTTGCATCCGCATATACTAATTCCCCCGCTTTCAATGCCTTAGGTTTATCTTCCAGCAAAGGTGTAAATGTCTCTCCGGCCTGAGCGAAACGTAAATAAGTCGGAAATGTCAAACTAGGCAGATTAAATGCACCCATGGACACTCGTGTTTTCATAACTGCTAAATTATACACATCCACAACTGTGTTTACGGTGTACAACTCTTTCCCCTCTTTTACTCTCTTCAACAAAGCTAAAGGACTAGGCTTCTGTTTGGTTGGATCTACTCCCGTTGCTTTGTAGATACGCTTATATTCTTCCAGTAGTGGTATATCTTCTAATTTTGTGTTTTTAAATTCTTCAATTAATTTCCCAACTACTTCTTTCTTGAACTGTTGAAGTTTTGGGATTTCCTTTCGAACGGTTACTCCTTTGATAATAGCAATACCTACCTTAAGACCAGGAAATTTCTGGAGAACATCATCTTGAATTTCTAATATGCCTTTAATCGGCTGGTAATGAGAAACAGCACTGATCTTCTTTTGCGGGGTAGTGCTTGAATATTTTTCCTCGGTATGATTCGCATCTTTCAACAACTTTGCTACTTTCTCTTTCCCAATCGCCAGGATGAACGAGGCTAATCTGGGTCCTTTTTCCTGGTTGATCAGCACCCGGTAGCATAGCTTGAAAAAATCTCCCGTTGGAAAATCATTATTCTTGCAGAGAATGTACATCTCTTCATGCAGTTCCACGTCGGTCCATTTTCTTTCCACTAACTTATCAGCCAGCAAATGTAGAATTTTCTTTTCTTCTTTTCTGACAGTAACCATGCATTTTTCCTGAACGGTGAAGGTGAACTCTTCCGGCGCATGGTGCTGCAGCCAGTTCTTAGCGCAGAGTGCCCGTACTTTCAACCGCCGCCGGTCATGCTCATTTTTGAGCTCGTGCTTAAAGTAGGCAATAGTCTTATCCACCTCCAAGCTATGGGTCTGCAGCAGGGTCGTCAAATGCCTGAATCCGGGCTGGTAGGGGATAGTTTTGGGTATCTTTCCAATGTAACTCAATTCATAGGCTGCTTTCTGCTTGATGCTCTCTTTCTCGTTAACGTTCTCAACCCCATAATAAATGCGCTCACACTTGTCAAAGTCTTCATAGATCTTCAGCACATCGGCGTCAAAACTGATGGCAAATTCTTTATTCGGTCGGGTACCTGCAAACAGGTATCGGACCACTTCCGGCTCATATACTTCTAAGACATCGGCCAAGGATAAGACTTCGCCGCTGGAACTGGACATCTTCCCTTTTCCCCCTTTGACGTTAATGAAATCATACATCACATAGGTAGGGGCATCAAAATCCCATATTTTTTTGACAATCTGCTTTCCGGTATCAAAGCTTCCGCCTACTGTTGAGTGGTCTTTGCCGCCAGGCTCAAAGTCTACTTTTTCATAGGCCCAGCGCATCGGCCAGTCAATGCGCCATTTCAATTTCACGATGGTTTTTTTGCGGAAATCAATCTCTTCCTGCTGCCCGCACTCGCATTTGTAATTGATGGTATATCCTTTGCTCCATTGTAAGTGGGTGATAGTATTTTTGCCGCACTGCGCACAGAATACCGAGATGGGCAGCCACCCCTGATGAAGCGGCTCTTCCCGGAACTGGTTTAATATCTCTTTGATTGTTTCCGTCTGCTCCAGCGCTTTCTTGATTTCAGAGGCATATTCCCCCGAGTTATATTTTTCCTGCTGATATAAGAATTCAGGAGTGATGCCAACTGTTGGCACGCTTTCTTCCACTGCCTTTTGGTTATGCTCTGCATAATTGGCATGGCAGCCAAAGGTGTCGGGAACACTGGTGATGGCTTTCCGTAGATATTTCTGCAACTCTTCCGGTTTGGGCATGTTTTTAGGAACTTTCCGGAAGACGTCATAATTGTCCCAGGAATAGATGAATCTTACTTTTTTACCTCTCTTTTCCAAGGCCCGTTTAACTAAGTCCACGGTTATGATCTCCCGGAAATTGCCGATATGAACAACGCCGCTGGGGGTGATGCCTGCTGCGACGGTATACTTTTTCTTATCTCCTTTTTCGCGGAGGATGTTTTCTGCCGCTACATCAGTCCAATGGTATAAAAGCTCTTTTTCATCTGCCATACTGCCCGATGAACGGAACGAATTATATAAACGTTTCCTCAACAACTTTTATAAACCAAAAAGATAATCTTAACATAAAAGAGGTTTGAGCATGATCATAACTACTTGCGGCAATTCCATTCCTATCGCCCGGCGGCTGGCAGCTGCTTTGCATGCCACTTTTTCTCCATTAACTATCTCTTCCTTTCCGGATGGCGACCTCTACCTAAAATACACTACGGCACTAAAAGGGCAGAACGTAATCATCGTTCATTCCTTCCAGCCCCATTCCAACCAATCGTTGTTTAATCTTATCTTTGCGGCGGAAACGGCGAAGGATTTAGGTGCCAAAAAAGTTATTTTAGTTTCCCCTTACTTAGCGTACATGCGCCAGGACACCCGTTTCCATCCCGGAGAAGCCATCTCCAGCAAAATCATGGCCAAACATCTCAATCGGTGCGTTGACAAAATCATTACCATAGACCCGCATCTGCATCGTTATAAATCATTAAAAGATATCTTTACGATTCCGGCAGTGAAGCTCACGGCCAATGCCTTAATTGCAGATTACATTCAAAAACATTGTAAGAACGAAGTAATCATCGGGCCGGACAGTGAATCGTTCCAGTGGGCGGCAGAGATTGCCCGGCATCTCCGAGTTCAAGCAACCGTGTTGAAGAAAACCAGATTCTCATCCCGCCATGTGCAAGTGAAGATGATAAAACCAATTTCTATCCGGGGGAAGAACGTGGTGATTGTAGATGACATCATTTCTACCGGCCACACCATAGCGGAAGCAGCGGAGCAGGCGAAAAAGATGGGGGCGAAGAGCATTACCGCCATCGGTGTGCATGGATTGTTGGTCGAGGGGGCGATGGCAAAACTGCGCCGTGCCGGCGTTAATAAAGTCATCACTACTAATTGTATTGAGCACTCTACCAATAAGATCGACGTGACTCCTCTCTTGTTGAGGGAGCTGCGCAAAGAACAATGAAAACTCCTCTCTCAAAGAAAAAGAAGAAGAAAAAAGAGTTGGATGAAGAGAATGAGATTGAAGAGGAAGGCACCCATCCGTATCACGAGCATTATGCTCATGAAGGAATAGTTAAGGAGTGAGTGGGAGAATAGTTTCCTACCAAGCGCCGTGAACCATACTGTTCTCTCATGAACGAGAGTACATCGTCCCACTGGTTGAAACAGACCCCATGGGAATAATCTGCAGTATAATCTTCTTCCTCAATGATTGGTCTTACTATGTTGCCTCTCTCAAAATCAAGAACGCGGCCTCGCCGTGCCGAGACTTGATATCCACAAGTGTCCAAAAGAGCACGCGGAAGCCGCTCGCGAACAATATCTTCTATGGTCTTTCCGGCATCCTCGGCCCCTTTTCCTTCATAAATCAAGACGAATTTAACAGCTTCAACATATCGCTTAAGCTCCGGTGGGATATATTTATCCATAATCTTATTCCTCCTGAAAATAGAGTATATAAGAATTATGAAAAAGAGGTTTGCATATTCATCACTACCCAAAACCATATAAACTACGTTTAAATAAAGAATTACGCTAATAATGTCTGTTTTACCTCATCACTAAATTCATAATAATCTTTCTCTTTAAGTTCACGAATAATCTCTTGGATATCTATTTTAGAGAGAATTTTCTTTTTCTTACAATATAACAGGAATGTTGGTATATCCAATACAGTTACGCCTTTCTGTTCAGCATATCGGGTTGCAGATTGATCACTCATTAAGAGAATATCGCTGGTTTGTTCTGCTAAAGCTATACTTTCCATTTCGCCAGCACCAAATTCTTCCGAGGAGATGCTTCCTTCAATGTTTTTAATCTCGAGGGCCTTGGAATCAATCAAGTTCAGAATATTGTCAAAGAAAGGTGCTTTCTCCAACTCATGCAGCACCGAACTGACTATGGTAATTTTATTGGTATTGAATGCTTTTGGGATTAGATTTGTCCTCTTAATCTTGATAAAAGAACTCAAAAAATCAGTATCGGCAATGGCCATGGTTTACTTCGCCATTTTAATGAGTCTGGCTTCAATTTCTTTGCTTGTTTCTGCTCCTCTCCTCAATTTTATCCCTTTCTCCACCAGCATTTTTTTCATTTCTTCGTACCCTACATCTGCTATTTCAACTGCTTTTCCTAAAGAAATTTTGCCATCTCTATAGAGAACAGACGCCAAGGCTATTCGGAGGTCTTTTCTTGCTGCTAAAAGAGTTCTCATTGCGTCTCTCAAAAATTCAGAAGTGCTGTCATAATATCCAGTTTTAGGAATCGCACCTAATTCTAATCGGAGCATCTCTGGTACAGTAAAACTTAAAGTTTCGCTTTTGATTACCATTGTTGCAGTATTGTTAAGGTATTATTTAAAACTTTCGGAAATTTTACGCTTCTGATAGGATTTCATCACCACCAAAAACCATATAAACTACATTTAATTTCTGGACTTCTATGGAAAAGGAAGGCAAAAGAGCTCGTCTCCAGGAGTTATGTGTGCACTTGCAGACCGCCTATCGCCATTGGCAGCGGAACAAGCCGGATCATTTTGCCGGTGAGCTGAATGCTGCCCGTTTGCTCTTGGATGGCTTTCTCAGCGCGGAAAAAGAAACCCCGCTGCTCGCCGATAATCTTCGGGTAGTGCAGCTGGCAGTCGAAAAGAATCAAAAAGAGTTGGTGATGGCCGCCTTAGCCCGAGCCGTTTCCCGAGCGGAAAGGATGCTGCGAAGAGCTTAGTTTTTATTTGTTTGTTGGGTCTAAAACCCCATTGCTTGCAATGCGTTTAATACATTACCAACAAACATTAAAAAAACCCACAGCTTGCTGTGATTGGGTTTTTTATTTTCCAGCCCTTTGAAGTAGTAACTTTTATAAACACGGCGCATTTCAAGCTTCTTCATGGCCACTTCCAGCGATCGGGTCACTTCGGAAATATTAACCGTCATGTTTATTGACATAGTTGGATATACGAAGACGACTGCTAACCTCAACCGGGACCTGTTCAATGAGATGCATGATGCCTTTGACAGTATTTCCCTGCCGATTTTCCAGAAGTATTCCGGCAATGTACTCAAGAAGATGGGCGATGCCTTTCTGATAACGTTTAAGTCGCCTACTGACGCCGTGTTGTGCGGGATTGAGTTGCAAAACGAATTTGACCGTTATAATAAATCCCATAAAGCAAAATATCCCTTAAAGATACGGGTCGCAGTTCATACCGGCGAAGTTCTGCTTCGTGGCGGGGATGTGTATGGTGATGCGGTTAACATCACTTCCCGGCTGGAAAATGTCGCCGGTCCAGGGGAGATCGTGTTTAGTGAAGCTCTCTTTTTAGCCATGAATAAAAATGAAGTTCCGTATGTGCATTTGGGCTATAAGAAATTACGCGGATCCAAGTATCCGGTCCGCGTGTTCCGGGTGAAAGGGCACTATGACAAAATCTTGCGACGGCGCAAAGTGTTCCGGCAGCGGATGCATCGGGTAAAGCGCTTTTTCCTGTTGTTGGTCTTATTTTTCTTTCTTGCTGTTATCCTCGGCCTGGCGTTGTGGTACCTCTGGGCGAACACGGATCTTTTTTCTGGCTTTTTTTGATTATCCCACTACTGTATAGTGAATATTTTAGAAAAGTTTATATAGTTGGCTTTATTACTCCCTCGAACCATGGGACTTCACCGCTCTGCTATTGCGTTAAGTGCTCTTCTCGTTGGATTAGCTCCGATTGCGATTGATAATAATGGGCGGGGTAGAAATGACGTTAGTAGAAAAGGCCCGCGTGATGCTGAAGTTATTCTGGCGCAGGCTGCTGATGCTCCAGCTAATGATTCAATTGATGGTGTAGTTAATGCCCCTACAGTGCAGGCAGTTCCACCTTCTTCACGATATAATGCGAATGTTCCATTACCGCAGTTGGTTGATTCCTATGTGCGCCAGCATGGCTCTGATACTTTAGAACGTAAAATTATAGTCCGGAAAGAATCGCATACGCTGGGAGTATACCTTAATGACACGCTGCTAAAAGAGTATCGTGTCGCACTGGGGCACAACTACCTCGGGTTTGACTCTACCGGAGACAAACAATACGAAGGCGACGGACGAACGCCGGTGGGAGAATTTTATGTGACCCTTAAAGTTCCGAATACCCGTTTTTATAAAGCACTGCTTATAAGCTATCCTGATACTCAGGATGCCCGGCGCGGCTTGGAATCAAGGTTAATTAGCCGAGCGCAGCATGATGCAATTGTTGCTGCCAATCGCAGTTGTATGATGCCCCCCCAGAACACCGAATTAGGCGGATGGATAGAAATCCATGGCCGGAACCAGCCTGGAATTGGTGATTGGACTATCGGCTGCGTTGCACTTACGGATGCAGAGATGGATGAAGTATATGAATTTGCGCGGGCGGGATGTTTCCCCTGGCGTAGAGGAGAGGAACTCCGGCCGAGAACCAGGGTAATAATTATGGAATAGGATTTTTTGTATTTGTTTAGCATCTTTGAAATTATTGATATAGTTATCGTTAGAATGACATCCCCGTAGGGGGCAAGTCCCCCTGTCACTCTCACAGAACTCACTAAAAAGAATTTCAACTTTATGATGCTAAACAAATACGATTTTTTTTATTTCAGCCTAAAAGAATCAGCGCTGAGCTAGCGTGGTGCTGCCCGGACATTCTATATTTCCACTTCCACCCGTCACGATAGTGCAGGTTTTACCATTTCTGGTCCAGAGCCAGCGCTCCCCGTCCCGGAAATACCAGGTTCGTCCACTAATGGTTCCAGCCTGGTGGTTTTGGACATTCTCGATACTTATTCGTGGCTGCTGGATGGCATCGCCCGGAGGAGCCGTTCCGCTCCATCCCTGCAGCTGCTTCAATTCCGGGTAGGTCTGCCGTGCTGCATCAAGGAGGGTAAATTCATTTTCTTTGGCGCTATTGCAGGAACTGAAAGTTATTGATTCAACATTTTCTCCAATGGGGAGATGGTCAAACGGAGAACCAGAGCCGTCGGCGACAGCGCCAACATACAGGAAATCTACCGGCATATGCGCCTGACCCTGTCTATTCACAGATTCACGCCAGACGTAATCATGATCACCAAAATGGTGACCAGTAACTACCAGGTTTGTGCTGGTGGTGGTGGGAAGCGCATCCCGGCTGTTGATTATATAACAACCATTGCTCTGACACCAAGGTTCTAACGAACGGGCGACGGCAGACGTGTCGCCGCCGATGATAATAGTGGTTGCAGGTATTCTGCCAGGAGGTCCGATAACTTTTCCGAAATTCCGGGCGATCCTCTCTTCGCAATCAACGCCGAGCGTACAGCGCACCATGGCATTAGGCGCATCCCGGCCGAGATCTTCCCGGCGCGCGGCTAGAAAATAGCCCGCGACGTTCTGCTGCGTTGCAGAGGACCAGTGATGAAGAGTTTGCCGGCAGGATTCACCGGTGCAGGAAGGGTTTTCCGGGTACACCACATCAATTCTGCCAAAATTTATGTGCTCAAGAGAATTTCCATGCGCCCGGATATCGTCCCGGGGACCAACGGTTATGCTCCCTAATGGTATATTGGTGGGACTTACGGAATTAATAGTTGCTTGTCCACTATGGGCATTAATCACTTCAACGTGCTCGTAATATGCAGGGGTCGTAAGAGTTATTCGATCATTATTAGTCATCCCGATGATTGCAAATCGTGTCCGCTGTTGCACGTCCAACGTGGCCGAAGCATCGATGATGCAGGTAAATCCAGTACGGCAGAAGGTGGCTTCTCCTCGTTCTCCTTGCTGGCTGAAATATACTTGCGAGGTACTTTCAATGCGCAACGTGTTTTGTGGTTGAGAAAACTCCAACTGCCCATTCCTTTCTCCCGTAGGCTTTACCCTATTAAGTACTGCACTTCCCTCTATGATAAATTCTCCGGGAAGAGTATTTGGTGGATGGATAATTGTTCCTCTCACCTGCATATTAGAGTTATAGATAAACCGTTCTTGTCCTTCCCGGCTGGAGGCTCTCACTACTCCATTTTCATGGGAGAGGATAAAAGATCCACGGTATGAAGTTAAACGGCCACGTTCGCCCACGTAAACTACGCTATTAGCCGCCTCTAGGTGAGCAGTGCTAGTGATTCGTGCTTCGCCACCCAGTATCTGCACGTAGCCATTATCACGATTGACTGCAAGTAAATCTGCGCCTTTGAAAGTATTCTGTTGGTATGTTATAGAACCATCTTGGTGGATGATTGCACCGGGAAAGTCATTAATGAGAAAGGTAGTCGCACTTTCTCCCTGCGTGGTTAATGATATCACATTATATCTCGAAAAAGTAGCTCCATTTTCCATCTGGATATGATATTTCCGTTCCAGCCAAGTTTTCGCTGCCTGTTGATTCTGATTGAGCAAGGCAATATCGTCCTGTACTGCTGCCTCAAATTCAATGATAACATTTGGATCACTCAACAGATCCGTATGTCCATCAAGGAAAGCCATGGCTTGTTCCCGGTTGGGTAGCGCAAACGCTTCTTCTAAAATACTTGGATTGGTTAACAAAAAGGGATTGTTTTCTAATGCTTCCCATGCTCTCGCCGGATCGGTTGCGAATACGGTGGCGGGATCCTGCTGCAGCGCATTTACAAACTGCTCATCATTAAGGGCGGAGTAGTCTTCGGCGACAGCTATAACAGCTAAAAGAGATACAATTATAACAAATAATCCAATTACTATCACTCCATTAAAGTCTGTTTTCATCGTACCTCAAACTCCCATCGCACCCACGTCCGTCCAAACTTATTTTCCACGTCAATGCGCATGGTCTGCGGTCCGATATCGTTTCGTGTCGGCGTGAACTTTATCTCCCCCGTCGCTTTGTTAATGGTGAACCGGGTGCTGTCGGTGGTGAACAAGAAAGGTCCAGTCTCTTTATTGCGTGGTTGCACTTTATACACTAACTCTTTACCCGCAGAAACATTTCCAACTGTAATTTGATTCAGCACCGGATAATTTCCAGGATTGGCATTGACATTAATGATGATGGGTGCTTTCACGGTACGGTTTTCATTGTCCCGCACCTGCACATAATATAAATATTCATCATTGGGAAAATCACGGGTGTTTACGGTAATCACACCTGTCGCTGGATTGATGGGCAAATCGTTGGGCTCCGTTTCAAACGTTACCCCGGCACCAACTGCTTCTATTTTGAACGTATGGATCCCCGGCTGGGCGATGTTCCATGCTGGAGGAAAGATAAGCTGCAGCGGCGCTGCTGCTATCTGCAATTCTTCTTCGCTTCGTAAATTTCCCCAATCATAACCCAGCGTAAAACTGTAAATCAAGGGATCACTTTTCAGCGGCTCACGGAACACTAAATCTACCACTACCTTTGATTCATTAAACGTATTGAAGAACGCATCAAAGTTATTTTCTGCCGCAACCGATGACAATTTCCCCATCGCAAAATAGTCTGGAGCTTGTTCCTGCTGAGCTAAGAAGTCGCTCACGGCGGCATGTTTCTTTCTGAAATCAAAGGGGATGGTGGCTGCAAATGTGTCCATGCTGGTTCTCTTCGCATCCGTCATGATCTCCAGTGGATAGTCTGCGAATACTTTAGTCGCTCTCTCCGTGAACTGGACTTGGATGCGGGGTGTATCTTTTATGGTAATCGTCTGAGGAAACTGCGAAAAGTGGTCAATACATTCTACGAAGAACGGCGTGGCAGCTTCTCCCACTGCCGTTGCTACTTCTTCTATGGGGGGCAGGGTTGATGTTCCTTCCTGAAAATAATATGGAAGCTGAAACTCTTGCTGGTCTATGGTGAAGTCAAACACCTTGGTCGTAATCGGGAATGAATGATAGCCTCCTTTTCCCAGCGTTTCATACAGCCCATCAATAGTGCTTTTACGGAGACATCCCTCCACGAAGTTCTGGAGGGGGTTTTCAGCAGACGTTTTCTGTTGCGCCGTTAGTTGGGTGGTAAGGGCAGTATTCTTGAGAACCAAGGTTATGCCAATAGTTGCCACTATCAGGATGCCCACTATAATAAATATTGTAATCTGCCCCTTTTTGTCCATACCCTTCAAGAAGAGAAATTCTTTATTTAAATCATTCGGTAGGTTCACAGCACAAAATACAGAATCACCGGCAGTATCAGGCAGCCCATCAGGTGATTTTTGCCCACGCCCCAGGCCGACGCGACTACTCCAATAGACGTTGCCGTCCCTAAAATAACTAAGCCCATAAACCCGTCAAAATAAAAAGTGAGTGAGATAATAAAAAAAATAATCACTAAAATCAATTGTTGGTAATTCACTTTCACAATCAATCGGGCGAAGATCTTGGATAAATAAATCACGGCAATTGTTGCTATCCCTCCAGCCACTAATGAAACGGCTAAAAAAACCAGCATCTGGGAAAACGTAATTCCGTCCATCAGTTGATTTACGGCAACGATGGCTCCGTTGCGGGCTTTATCCAGCGCATAGGCGGTGGCGATGGATATAACCATGTTTGCCGTATTAATTCCCCCTACTAAACTAAGAAACCCTTCATCGCCAATCTCGCCAACAACTTGCGTTCCAATGATGGCTGCTTGTGACGAACCAAATCCGGGAAGAAAGGCAGCGATGAATCCCATGCCGGACGCAGCGGAGACAGACTTAATTGTATTCTTCCTGGAAATGGTCAAGGGCTGGTGCACTTTCTGGGGAGGAATGATGGACTTTTGCATGAAGCTGAGCAACAGTAACGATACCCCAAACAATCCCGAAAGCAATGGAAACAAAGGCTGATGCAGATGTGGAATACTGAACACCAGCAATCCTAAACTTCCTGCCAATAAAAAGGCCACCAGGCTGGCTAACTTTTTCTTTTTCTCCCGGAGAATCATATAGGCCATGATGAAGATAAGCAAGTACCCTATCCAGCTGCTGATGAGCGGCTGTACTCGTATCATGGACCAGATGAAGATGGGAAATAAAATAATGCCTAACAGCAAACTGCCTAAAGAACCCAGGATGGTGTAGAGCACGGCACTATGTCCTAGGCCTTGCATCAGCAGGCGATGACCCGGCAGAACGTTCAACGCTTGCGCTTCATCCGGCGCGCCCAAGTAAATAGTGGGAAGAGTGTCCAGAAAGGTATGGGTAATTGCCAGACTGATGATAAACACTACCAGCGACAGCGCGGACGTGAATTGGAGCAAAAAGGGCGCCGATGCGACCACCAACACGGACACAAGATTGATATGGATTCCTGGCGCTATGCCGGTGACGATGCCGATGAGGATGCCGCCAAAAAGAGCTATTGCCACCTCTATGAACGCCATGCCTTAAATCTCTTCACGGGCCTATTTATTCTTTTCCTCGATGGAATGGTATTATCAAATGCTCTAGTTCAAAGATAGTGTGTTTTATGTCCTTCGCTATAACTCCCTTCTTCCCTAAGAATTCTCTCAACATTGCTCCGAGCTTGCTTCTTATTCTTCAATGAGGAGGAGTTTCTCTAAAGCGTGTACCATCAATGATGATGCGAGCCAAAAACATGATACCGCTATTGGGCCCGCTCATAAAAAACATTTATATAATCCTACTCATTTTACTCTTACTATGATAGGTGTTGACGGTGATATCTTCATTCAGATAGGCCTGATCTTTATTATTGCGGCGTTGGCTGCTTTCCTGCTCCGGTTAATCAAGCAGCCGCAAATCTTAGCCTATGTCTTAGTGGGAGTACTCCTTACGCCCGTGCTGCATCTCGTCACCAACACCAGCATCATTGAATCCATGTCTATCGTAGGCATTGCTTTCTTGTTATTTATTGTGGGATTGGAGATGGACCTGAAAGCGCTGAAGCACGTCGCCTTTGTCTCCAGCGTTGGTGGCTTGATCCAAATTATCATCCTCTTTGTGCTTGGCTATCTAGTCGCTTTGCTCTTGGGCTTTCTCAGTCTGGAAGCATCGTACATCGGGCTGGTGCTTTCTTTTTCCTCTACCATGGTGGTGCTTAAACTCTTATCGGACAGACGCCAGCTGAATACGCTCCATGGGCGCATCGCCGTCGGTATATTGTTGATGGAAGATGTGGTAGCTATCTTTGCCCTCTCGGTGTTAAGTTCCATTAACGACTTCAGCCTGGCCCTGTTGGGAATCCAATTGTTAAAGTTCCTCTCGCTGTTCATCATTGCTTTTCTGCTGAGCAAGTATGTCTTTCCCAGCGTCTTCCGTTTCTCAGCAAAACATCAGGAACTGCTGTTAATCATGTCGCTGGCAGTCTGTTTCCTCTTTGCCTTAGGATATTTTTATTTGGGTTTTTCTATCGCCATTGGTGCCTTTGTTGCGGGCGTTGCGTTGGGAAACTTGGATTATAATCTCGAAATCATCGGGAAAGTGAAAAGTCTTCGGGATTTCTTTTCCCTCATCTTCTTTGTCTCGCTGGGCATGGGCCTCTCCCTAAGTGCTTTACAACGTCAGTGGGTGCCTTTGGTCGTCTTGATTCTGATTATCATTCTCATCAAGCCGTTTATCACCATGACGCTCTGCTCCTTGTTCAAGTACACGCAAAAGCCAGCCTTTCTTACTGCCGTTTCTCTCGCCCAAGTAAGTGAATTCTCCTTGATCATTGCCACGCAAGGATTGCTCTTCGGGCACATCTCCCAGGAAACGTTTTCTTTAATTGTGATGGTTACGTTAGTGTCGATGTCTCTAACTCCTTACTTTGTTAATTATGGCCAGTGGTTCTACCGGATCCTGCGCCGGCCCTTGCGGATATTTGAGGTTTTTACCACGGAAGGACTGGAGTATTTGCCCATGGATGTTAAACCCACCATTGTTCTTTGCGGGTATAACCGGATTGGCTATAGTATCTTACGGAATTTACAGCATCTCAAGAAAAAAGTGTTAGTGGTTGATTATAATCCTGAGATTATTTCGCTGCTCGTTAATCAGGGATATCATTGCATCTATGGCGATGTCTCGGATGAAGAGATTATTGCGCGGATGAATCTCCGTAATTTGGAACTGCTGATCTCTACTGTTCCAGATATGCCGGATAACCTGTTGTTGATTCGGAAAGTACGGCAAGTTAACAAGAAAGCGAATATCATCGTAACTGCGTCGGAGATTGATGGAGCGCTGAAGCTGTATGAGCATGGCGCTGATTATGTCATCCTGCCGCACTTCTTGGGCGGGGAGCATGTCTCGCATCTCATTGGCAAAGTGCGGGAGAAAAAAATAAAGCTGGGGGAAGAGAGAAAGCGCCACATTGATGACCTATACCAGCGCAAGCAGATTGGCCATGAGCACCCCAAACATTAATAAATCAACCTTCTTTTTGCAAGGCTATGAATTTTGAAAAAATCCCCCCCGTTCCTTCGGCAGATTTTTTGCTAGATTTAGCCTTCCGCCAGGCCCGAGAACAAGTTGCTGGACGTCGACTTTCCGGAGATAGAAAGAAAGCGCTGCTCAGCAAGGAGCGGAGCAAGCTGGACAGCATTAAAGATATACTTATCACCCGATTAGGCCATATTCTGGAAACTTTTCCCAAAGAAGTGGAACTGCCGTCGTTTTACCCCAAGCTCTTCCATCTTACGCTGGACTATCCCCAATTTAAGAAATCTTTTGGGGCGGTGCATTGGGCTATTGGGAAAGTGCGTTCGTTGCACCAAGAGTACGGCAAGAAACTGCAGCGGGCAGCGGGATGGCCGGAATTGCGGGATATGTCTAAGCAATTCTATGGCCGGTTATCCTCGGTCATCAAGCAGATCAGCCAGAATCTCTCGTACTTGGAACAGTGCCGGCAGATCATGCGCATGTATCCGGACATTAAAGAGATGTTTACGGTCTGCATTTACGGCTTTCCCAATGTCGGGAAAACCACGCTGCTCAATACATTAACCGGGACCAAAGCGAAAGTCGCAGCGTACTCTTTTACGACCAAGAGCATCAATGTTGGCTATTGTACTCTGGAGGGCATAAAAATTCAAATCATTGACGTGCCGGGAACCTTGAACCGTCCTGACAAGATGAATCTCATCGAGCAGCAGGCCGAGTTGGTGCGGACGGACTTGGCGAAAGTGATAGTGTATGTCTTTGATGCGAGCGGCGAAAGTGGATATTCGCTGGAGCAGCAGGAGCAGTTGCTGCAGAAAATTACTGGGCCAGCGCCCGTGTTGACGTACCTTAGTAAGACCGATATTACTCCTCGTTCTGCACTCCAAAATTTCCCACATTCATTTTGCAGTTATTCCCACCTTACGGCAGAGATACGTAAGTGCGCTAAGGCAAAATTATCGGATTAATCCTGCATTTCATTTTGGTCTCAATATTATAGGATCATCAAATCTATCTTCTCTAACAGTACCACCAGATACTATAAAAATTTATAAGTCTCTTTCTTTCGTTACTTTCCATGCCCGTATCAGAATTCTACCAACGGCTGGAACACGCAGTGGAAAAGTATGGGGGCTTAGTGAATGCCCATCTGCACCTGGACCGTTCGGGAACACTCGATCCCCGCTACCTTAGCCACGTGAGCATGGATCCACTGCAAGCCTCGGCCTATCCACTGCGGGTAAAACAAAATCTGACGGGTGATCTTCATCGCGGGCCGGCTTATGATCCGGATGACCTGCGTCTCAGGATACGCCAACGCTTAGAAGAAATGGTTTCCGTCGGCACCAAGACTGCTTATTCTTTTATCGATGTTTCGGATGATAGGGTCGGATTAAGCGCGTTTGAGGTTGCGCTGCAGTTAAAAGCAGAAATGCACGATCGAATAGATTTTCAAGTTGGGGCGTATCCCATCTTTGGATTTAAAGATACCAAGTCACGGCGCTGGGAATTATTTGTGGAAGCTGCCCGGCAGGCAGATTTTTTAGGTACGCTGCCGGAGCGTGATGATCAAGCATATCATCCGAGCCATATAGGGTATGATGAGCACGTGAAACGAACCTTGCGCTTAGCCCATGAACTGCAGAAGCCCATTCATTACCATCTGGATCAAGCTAACGATCCGCGAGAGAAGGGAACGGAAACCATTCTCAAAGCCGTGCGCTGGCTGGGGAGTCCAAAAGTGGAAGGGATTACTGGGCCTACTGTCTGGGGTGTGCATGTAATCTCCCCTTCAGCGTATGATGAGTCGCAGTTTGAGCACTTGCTGGAGAGCATACGTGCGTACAATATCGGCGTAGTGTGCTGTCCTAGTGCAGCCATCTCCATGCGCCAGTCTCGGCCGTTGGTATCTCCGACGCATAATAGCATCGCCCGGGTACTTGACATGCTGGAATGCGGAATTCCCGTACGCCTGGGCTCGGATAATATTGCCGATGTGTTTCTGCCCAGCACCACCTCTAATTTGTATGATGAGGCTTTTATTTTCTCCAATGCGCTCCGCTTTTATAATGTGGATATTTTGGCCAAGCTGATGTGCGCTGCGCCATTAAACGACATGGATCGAGAAGTCATCCGCAGCCATCTGCAGCAGGATAAGGATGCATTTAAAGATCTTTGAGCAGGGTCTGAAAGCGTTGTCTTCCTTCTTCCATTCGTTTCATTTTCTGATTGATGAGACTCACCAGAAATTCTTTTGACCCGGCAAAGAGGAATTGGGAGTTATTGTACAACGGCATCTCCAGGAATTCGCTCCCCCGTATTTCCACCAGAATCTTATTGCTGGCGCTGAGCAGGCAGCTCTTTTTGTAGATGGTATGTGCCAAATCGACTAAGGACGTAGCACTTTCCAAATCCCGGCAGGCGATATGGAGAATGAATGGTTCCAGGCGCAGCCAGATAAGTCCCGGTTCCTTGATGTTGAGAAAATTTTCTTGGATTAGGTCATGGCTTACTTTAATCCATTCCGTCTGGTTCTTCTTTCCGGTTCCCTTCCAGAGATAAACTCTGCCGGCGCACGAGGACGTCGTGTAATAGTTTTTATGGGCATTGATAAAGTCTACCACCGGACGTATCTGTTCGTCGATGGTGCCTTTCTTGGACTTATCTTTTTTGGCCAGAAAGGTCTTTTTCTCGTTGGGGAAGGTCATTTTTACGTCATGGAAGAGAAGGTTTAAATAAGTTGCTCTGGTTTTACCCCTACATTTATTCAAAAGATATAAAATTCACAAAAGTGTAGGGGTAAGATAATTAATATAAACCATGAAACTCCTTATCGAACAGCAGAGCGGCAAGAAATATTTGGTAAGAGACATTACAGAAGATTTCCATACCTTCTCCGGCGTAATTTCCTGCAAAGACCTGAAATCAAAGAAGAACCTGGTCGTTTCCAATACCGGCAAAAAGTTTTTACAGTTTACGCCAACTTTTCCCGACATCTGGGAGCAGCTGCAGCGGGGGCCGCAGGCGGTGTTGCAGAAAGATATCGGGTTAATCATTGCCAAGACCGGGATTAATGGTTCTTCGGTGGTGGTTGATGCCGGCGGCGGTTCCGGTTCGTTATGCTTAGCGCTCGCTAATCTCGCCAAAAAAGTTATCGTCTATGAACGCAATCCAGAGCATTATAAATTGTTGGCACGAAATATAACACAGTCGGGGATAAAAAATATTGAGCTGCATCAAGAGAATATTTATGATGGCATTGCTGCGAAAGAAGTTGATATAATTACGTTGGATCTGCCAGAGCCCTGGAGAGCTATTCCTGCAGCGGAGAAAGTGCTGGTTCTTGGTGGCCATCTGGTGGTGTATCTTCCGAACCTTACCCAAGTTCAAATATTTACGGATGCGGTCCGCAAGAGCAGTATTAAAATCGTGGAGACCATCGAGTTGCTGGAGCGGAAATGGAAAGTTGAAGGAGAAATATTACGGCCGGAATTTCAGATGCTGGGGCATACGGGATTCTTGACGTTTTGCAGAAAATTGCACGATGATACCTATAAAGATAAAAAGAATTGACCAATCCCTGCCTCTTCCCCAGTATAAGACAAAAGGGGCGGTAGCGGTTGATCTTTATGTACGAAAAACAGTAACTATCAAACCCCGGGAAATCCAATATATCCCCCTGAATGTCATTGTAGAAGTTCCGGACCATTGCTGGGTGCTGATAGCGCCACGGAGTTCGACTCACAAATTAGGTATCATGCAGGCCAACAGCATCGGCATTGGTGATAGGGATTTTTGTGGCGCGAATGATGAGTACCATTTTGCGGCGTTTAATTTTACTGATCAGAACATAGTGGTAGAACGTGGCATGCGCATTGCGCAAATGATGATTTTGCAGTTTCAGCCCGTGGTCTTTGAGGAAGTGGAAAGTTTGGAGAAAGAAAGCCGGGGCGGGTTTGGAAGTACGGGGCTGCATTGACATTGTAATTACTCATAAATAACAAAAAGTTTATAAAGTGGGATTTTCTTCTCTGGCTATGGAAAGAAGAATATTAGAGCCCGAACAGATTATCGCCTCAGAGTATGATGTAGGAAATGAATCTATCTTAAAAATTTATTTCAGAATATTTGATAAAGGACACGGCTCCGACTTGCCACCCCCTATTGTCATAAGAAAAGATTTAGTTACGGGGAGGGCTTTGGAATTATTTTCAGAGGACCAAAGTGATGCTCAAAGACTTTATTCCGAACTAAGACAGCCAGGAGCTGATTATTTCTTGATAGATGGCAATCATCGGGCGGTGGCGGCTGCTCTCTGCCATGTTGCACCAAATGTATTGGAATTAGAAACGGATCAAGATCTAAATGAAGTAAGAAAAATGGTGGAAGGGGGCGGATTATTTGATTTTCCTCATACAGAAAGAAGACTCTCTTCAATTGCGGATGAATTCGTTCGATTTTTATTTCGAAGACGCTCCAGTAATTATTTTGGAACCTTACAGGAAAGAATTGATGCTTTAATCTCTAATGGAGACCTGCCACGATATATGACTCAAAAATATCTAAAAGAAAAATATTAAATCTCTCCACTAAAACTATTGTATCTTATACCCTTTATCATGATAGACAAAGTTTTTGGCTAAATTCAACTTGAATCCACTCTCGGCGTAAATCGTATACAATAAATCTCCCCGCTGCACCGGGTCATGCACCTTCTTGGCTAAACGAAGACCCGCTCCTTTATCAAAAGGCGCACCGGCAATGCGGGCAATCTTGGCAATACTTTCATTGTTTATCTCATGAACCCTGCCTATCTTCCCGGAGCGGACCGCCCAGGTGCATCTTCCTCTTTGGGGCATGGTTCTCGGACCTTGAGCCTGAATTATTTTCTTCATCTGCCGCCAGGCCTGACCGCTTTCTAATATCTCAGTGGCTGCTTTCAGCCCATTGCGGTACCCCCCACCCATTTCGAGTAAGAGACCTGCTAACATCAATGATTTCTTACGCAGGTCTGCCGGCGCTTCTGGTTTATTCTGCAATATGGCCAGCACATCTTCCGCTTCCAATAACGGCCCAATGCCATTGCCAATAGGCTGGGATCCATCAGTAATGATGACGCGGATGTTCATCCCCAGCTTTTTCCCTATGCCTTCAAACTTGGTGCGGAGATGCTTTGCTTTTTTCCAGGTATTGGCTTTGGTGCTTTTTCCCATGGGGATGTCAATCAAGATATGGCTGGCACTCACTGATAATTTTTTAGCCAATACTGACGCTAGCAGTTGCCCCTCGGCATCAATGGACAGGGGCTGTTCCACTTCAATTATCTTGTCATCTGCGGGCGCCAAGTTCATGCTGCCTCCGTGGACGATGCAGGCATGTGTCTTCCGGACGATACTCTTTATTTTTTCTTCCGGAAGCTCAACGTTGGCGAGGCATTCCATGGTATCGGCGGTTCCAGCAGGGGACGTAATGGCCCGGGAACTGGTTTTGGGAATGGTTAGACCAGCAGCAGCCACGATGGGAATGACAATCATCGTTGTTCTATTCCCGGGAATTCCTCCAATGCAGTGCTTGTCTAAAGTAGTGCTGGCAAATTTTATCTTTTTTCCAGTCTCCACCATCGCCCGGGTTAAATCTACAGTCTCTTCAATGCTTAGGCCGTGGGTAAAACTTGCGGCCACAAAGTATGTTTTTTCAATGTCCGTGAGGCGGTCATTGGTGATGTCGTCAACGATATGATACAGCTCTTGGTAGTGGAGACGCTTTCCGAACAGCTTGTCACGGATGTGGGTTACTGATTCCGGCTTTCCGGTAAATTTGATGTTGACGATGCTGCCGTTTCGTACCTGCAATCGGTCCAGGACTTCCTCGAATAAGCCGATAGAGCCCTCCGGCACTGCTTTCCGGCTTTCCGAGAGGTCTAAGATGCAGGTGATTTCTTTATTATGATCCTTGACCAGAATGCGGTCGCCGGAATGAAGGTCCAGCTTTTTGGCATCGTTTTCATTGAGAATAGCAACCAGCGTGCCGCCGGTGGCGATGTCCATGTCTTTGACTTTGAATTTCATCTGAGCCTCTTTTTGAAGAGATAAATGAATATGGTTTATTAAGTTTTGGGAAAAGATATGGTTGGTTTAATCTCAAAATTAGTTTTGGGGTGATAAAAGTTCCGTGATTATGTTTATTCATCATAACCGCCTGCGCTTATTTTGATCTGATCTTGAAGGAAGTTCTCCCAGTTTCCAGAGGTGATCAAATGTGGATAGATTATCTAATTGAAAAAGTAGCTTGATGGAAACCGTGAAAAGGATTGATTCCATGCTGTTAACCTACAGTTAGGACAGAGCCAGTCTTGCGGGGAAATATTTAAATAACTCCTGGATCATCGTCTCAGTATGGCAGAGGAAGCGGAAATTAAATCATATATCCAGCAGTATTATTCTGAAGGTGATTCCTGGCGGGAAGGATTCGCTGATACCAAAGGGATGTCTTTTACCTCTAGGATTATTAATTATTTAAAAAAAAGTGAATTCAAGTTGGTTTTTCAATTGTTAAAGAAATACCCTTATACGGGAACCTTCGTGGATGCCGGTTGCGGCAATGGCCTTTATAGTCTAGAATTAGCCCGAGAATATCCTGCAGCTTCTATTCAGGCGGTGGACTTTAGTCCGTTAATGTGCACCATTGTCCGAAAAAAAGCAGCAGCAGCCGGAGTAAGAAATATTACTGTTGTTCAGGGTGATATTGATCATTTGCCATTTCCTGAAAATTCCGTTAATGTTCTGTTATGTATTGATGCTCTGCATCATGTGCCAGATAGTGCCATCATGAAGACCTTAGCTGAATTACAGCGCGTTTTGAAGCACGGTGGCTTATTATTAATTGACTTTAAAAATAGGTACAACCTTTATGTTTATTATTCCCATAAAAAAAGAAATAGGGTTACCTATTATCGGGTAAATAGGACTTTACCGCAGGTTAAAAAGCAATTACGGCGGGCTGGATTTTCTTTCCTGAAAGCAAAAGGCGTGGGATTTCCGGGAACAGTGTTAGCGCCGTATGTGGTGGTGGCGGCTAAAAAATTATAAAGATCCTTGCTATCACGTATTAACAATGCTAAATGTCCCCTATTATATTTTTTACATTCGCTTCGAAGAAGAATTTTACTTTCCATAATGGATGATTCCGTCTTTATTTTCTCCCCTTGTTTTTAAGAATTCCTCAATCTTTAGAATATCCTCTAAGCACCCCAAATCCAGCCAATAATCGTGTAAGCGGAGAACTTTGACTTTATGCTCTTGAGCTAAAAGACAGATGGCATCGGTAAGCTCATACTCGCCCCGGAGAGAAAGCCCAAGATTTTCTACCGCGGGCCAAATATCATAAGTGCATTTATACAGACCAACATTAATCATCTTCCCCACGAAATCTATGGGCTTTTCAACTATTTTGACTAAGTGATGGTCTTTGGAGATTACTAACACCCCATACTTCTGCCAATCTTCCACTTCTTTTCCTATAACATAACAAAATCTATCTTTTTGTTGCACTGCCTTCAGGTCTTCCACCGAATATAAATTGTCCCCGTTCATGACTATAAAGTCATCCCGGTCGCAAAAAGATTTTGCCTGCCGAAGAGCATCTCCAGTGCCTTTTGCTTCCGGCTGGGTGATCAAAGTTATTTTAAGTTTATGGGTCCGGATATACTCTGCTATCTTTTCTTTTTTGTAACCTACTACTATCCCTAGTTCCGTTATGCCCGCTTTTTTGAGATTCTCCAGCAGGTAATATAAAAAAGGCTTGCCGTTGATTTCAATAAGTATCTTGGGCTTGTCTTTCGTCAAAGGAAGCATCCTTATCCCTTTCCCCGCGGCTAAAATGACGGCTTTCATAGATCCATCCTAAATTCTTTCCCGTAATCTTTAAATCCTAACTTCCCATACCAGGCATGAACCAACGGCCGAGAATGCCGGCTGGTGCAAATTAATTTGTAACATTTCTTTTCCTTGGCCGCCATTATCACTTGATGTACTAACTCTGTTCCCAATCCTTGCTTCCGATACGTTTCCTCGACAAACACATCTTCCAGTAGCCCAAATGGTTCTTGGTGAAGATCGTTGTACATCAAAAAAAGGTACGCTCGGGCTATTTCTTTCCCTTCCCGGGACAGAGAGAAACGTAACCCTTCTGCTTTTGCTTTAATAACATCCATCATAACCACTCATTTTTTTCACTTCGGCGGCAATTTCTTGTGCGTACTGCTCAATCTCCAGTTTATTCTTCCCCTCCACCATGATGCGGAGGAGTGGTTCTGTTCCGGAATACCGCACGAATACCCTGCCCCATTTTCCGAGTCTTTGTTCTACCCCTTTAATAATCTTTACTACGGTTGGCATATCGTCCAATGGTTTCTTTTCTGATACCCTTACATTTAACAGCACTTGGGGATAATCAGTAAAGATTGAGCTTAATTCTGATAGTTTATGGCCGCTTTCTTTCATAATCTGTAGGATTTGTAAGGCCGAAATAGTCCCATCACCGGTCGTGGAATGATCAGCAAAAATAATGTGGCCACTCTGCTCCCCACCCAAATTATAATCACCTCGGCGCATCTCTTCAATGACGTACCTATCTCCCGTCTGGACCAAAACCACATTGATCCCTTGTTCTTCCATGGCTTGAATCAACCCTAAATTGCTGTAAGGCGTAGCGACGATGGTGTTCTTATGCAAAGAACCACTCTTCTTAAGGTGTATGGCGGCAATGGCAAGTATCTTGTCGCCATTGATAACGTTGCCTAATTCATCCAGCATGATGAGGCGGTCTCCATCGCCGTCCAACGCTATTGCTGCGTCTGCTTTTTCTCGTAGAACGTCTTCTTTGAGTAATTCCGGATGCATTGCCCCGCAATACTCATTGATATTTTTTCCATCGGGGTTTGCATTCTTCAGCACCACTTTCGCTCCCAACTCGGTCAGAATGTACTTGGTGATATGATAGGTAGCGCCGTTGGCACAATCGAGAACGACAGTTATCCCTTCCAGGCTGCGGTTGCGGATAGAATTCTTGGCGAATTCAATATATCTTCCTCGTGCGTCGTTGACTCTATGGGCTTGTCCAATTTCAGCAATATGATCGGTATCGATTCCGTTCAGGGCTAAGGTTTCAATTTTTTCCTCAACCTCATCCGCAAGTTTAAATCCCTCCTTATCAAAGAATTTTATGCCATTGTCATAATAAGGGTTGTGCGAGGCTGATATTACCACTCCGCCATCAGCGGCAAATGATTTTGTTAAATGTGCAATAGCGGGTGTGGGCATAGGTCCAAGAAAATAAACTTCAACGCCAGTTGACAATATTCCTGCTGCAAGGGCAAATTCAAGCATATAGCCGCTTAAGCGGGTATCTTTTCCAATAACAACCTTACATTTATGCTGATGGCCGTTCTGGAACGTTATTCCTGCGGCCCGGCCAATCTTAAGCGCCATCTTCGCAGTCATAGGATAAAGATTGGCCTTTCCCCGGATTCCATCGGTTCCAAACAATGCTCCTGCCATTGCCATGAATCCTCAAAATAATCATTTATAAGTATTATTAAAGAAGAGTTCAAAAAGAAAAAGATGAAAAATGCTCACTCTTCCATAAACTCTTCCAGTTTTGCTGGCATCTCTTCATCGCTTTTCAGCAATCCGCGTTTCTTCATATACTCGCGGGCGATGAGATAAAATACCAATCCCATGGACTTCTTTCCTTTATTGTTGCAGGGAACGACTAAATCTAAATTATTAGACTGGTTATTGGTATCGCAGAGCGCAATGACGGGTAAGCCGATTTTTGCCGCATCTTCAACCACATTCTTGTCCGGCCAAGGATCACCGACAAAGATTATCTTGGGCTCAATGAACGTCTCCAGATTGGAGTTGGTGAGAATTCCCGGCGGATAGCGGCCGATGATGGTATGGATGCCCGTCAGCTTGCTCAATAATTTCAATCCCTTCCAGCCGGTCTCCCGTCGGCAGACGATCAGGATATCTTCCGGGTTATAATTGGCCAGCAGATTTGCGGCTAATCCAATCCGCTCGTCGACTTTCTTGAGGTTGAGGACGCTCAGTCTGTCTGGCCGAGTCTTGTAAATAAAGTTGGCCATATATCTGGTCTTGAACTTGGTGCCGATATGGATACCGCTTTTCAGGTATTCATTTGATTCGATCAATAAGTTTTCTTGTTCGGTCATTTTTAGTATTCCTCCGGTACGTGGATATATGCTTTTTCAGGCAAGGATAGCAGCAACAAGAAATAATACTTTTCTTGTCTGCGGTTTCTTTTGCCTCACGCAGCGCTACCTAACCCTAGAGCGGGCAGGTGTTGGCTATGCTCTTTTAGTTTTGGCGGTTATTTATAAACGTTTGGGGAGAATTGCCGTTTTTTTCCTAAACGGGACTTGGTTTTACTCTACTTTTTCCACCCCTTCCTTTACTGAACTTGGTCGATAGTCTCCATTATACAAAATATTATAAAGAGGCAGGCTTTGCTTCTCAAAGAGGTGTAGGTACTATGGAAATCAACCATGCCAAAGATGTAGAAGAACATATCGGATCAGATGTAAGAGAACTTAAAAAACTAATACTGAAAATTGAAGCGATAGCCAAAGTTTGTAGAAATCAACCGGCATCAAAAGTTAAAAAGGAATTTGAAAGTTATGTAGAAGAACTGGAGATGATACATTTCAATGCAAAACAAACTTTACAAGGCGATTCTTTTAAAGAATAGCAATTGAGATGCTGTGCTTTAATCTCATGCCACTTCCTCCACCCCTTCCTTCACAATCCTGAACCGGACTTCCTTCCCTTCCGGCAGGGAGCGGTGCTTCCGCAATATCAACCCGCGGCAATTGTTGAACTTCTGTAACTCCATAAGACATTTTGAGCCGTACTTCAATAAATCTCCGCCGACCATCTTGACCTGGTCGCGATGATCAAAGTCAGTGTAGACCTGCGTCGTCAGCAATACCGGAATCTTTTTCCGGCGGGCAATCTCCACCACATACGCAATCTGCCGGCCTAATGAAGAATTGACTTCATACACTTCCTCGTTTTTTCCTAATTCTAGCCTATAGAGCATAGAGACAGAATCAACGATAATCATGCCAATATGCTCATTGACCATCTCTCGTAGGGTCTCAAAGATTGCCTTTTGCTCTTCAAACGTCAGCGGATTAAAGAAAATAATTTTAGGCAGCACGTCCTCATAATTGCAGATTTGCTTAATACGTTCCACGGCGATACCGCCTTCAGTGTCCATAAAGATGATTTTCTTTCCCTGCTGGGCCAGATGGACCGCTGCTATCAGGCAGAGATTGGTCTTGCCCGAGCCGGAAGGACCATATATAGTGGTTACGATGTCGTTATCATAGCCGCCCTCTAAGAACTGGTCCAGAAAGGGCGCGCCGGTGGATATTTTAGCCATAGCGGTTCAGATGGCGTTGTGGATATAAATATTTCGAGAATTTAATCGCCGGATTGTCCCTGCACTGATTAAGACTTTTGCTGGCTCCATCTTTGGAGATAAAGTTTAGGGCGTATTAGCTGGTTTTACGTTTATTTCCCCCATTTGTTAGGCTAAACTATTTAAATTACTGACCACTGCCAGCAACTATGTTCACCATTACCTCCAAAGATGGAAAAGCACGCACTGGTATCATAAAAACCCCTCACGGAGAAATACGCACCCCCTGCTTTGTCCCATTAGCCACGCAAGGCAGCGTGAAAGCGATGTTTCCCGCACTGCTGGATCAGATAGGGTTTGATTCCGTGATGTGTAATGCCTATCATCTCTACCTCCAGCCCGGTGTCGAAACCATCCATAAATTAGGCGGATTACATTCTTTTATAGGATATCCCAAACCCTTGTGGATGGACTCGGGAGGATTTCAAGTGTTCAGCCTGAAAGACTGCAAGGTGTCAGAAAAAGGAGTTACGTTCCGTTCCCATATCGATGCGTCATCCCATGCTCTCACCCCCGAAATGGCCATTACCATTCAACAGAAATTAGGGGCGGACATTATCTTCACCTTTGATCACTGCCTGGCGCATGACTCTGAGTATGCCATTGCCAAAGATGCCATGGAACGAACGCATCGCTGGGCTGCGCGGTGTCTGCTAGAGTTTAATAAGAAAAAAAACAAGCAGCTGCTCTATGGCGTAATCCAAGGCGGTAAGTATCCTGAGTTGCGGAAGGAAAGCGCTAAATTCATCGCTTCCCTGCCATTTGATGGCTTTGGCATGGGCAGCCTGTTCGGCGATCCCAAGGAAGAAACGCAGAAAATCGCGAGAGCAATGATGGATATCCTGCCGGAGGAGAAGTCCAAGCATTTCCTAGGCATTGGCTCGATTGATGATTTTTTTTATTATGTGGAAATGGGCGGGGACACCTTTGACTGTGTGCTCCCTACGCGCCTAGGGCGGATCGGCTATGCGTTTATCCGTCCGGAAAGCGGTGGCAATACGAAGAATAAATTTCGGATGCGGATAACCAACACTAAATTCAAGCTGGATAAAAAGCCCCTCGATAGGCATTGTTCCTGTTATGTCTGCCAGCATTTTTCACGAGCTTATGTACGGCATTTATGGAAAGCGCAGGAATTGTCGTTTTATACTTTGGTAACGTACCATAATTTATATTTCTTCTATACTCTCATGCAGGAGATGCGTCAGGCCATTGAAAAAAGAAAATTTAAAGAATTAAAGAAACGATGGTTAAAGAATTAACACCCCATTTAAAGAAAAAAATTAAAAGATGAGGCTTTTAGTTACAGGCTGAAAGCCCACGGCGTGCTGATGGCCAGGAACATCAAGGCTGATCCTAACAAGGCCATGTTCTTCATGAAGTTAACCATCTCTACCATTTTCTGCTCCGGAGGAACGGCCCAGAAATTATGCATGATGAAACTCACGGGTATCAAAAAGACCGCAATAAGCAGCACGCCGATTTGCGGATAATAGCCGAGCAGGAAACTAAGTCCGCCTAAGAGCAGCAGCAATCCGGTTGCGGGAACCGCGAGCTTCGCAAGGGGAACATTCTTTGATTTTGCGTAGCCCACCATCATCTTCATCTTGGCAAAATGATTGAAGCCGTTCATGATGAAATATAATCCCACTATAACTCTTCCAATCAAAAATAGTATTTCGTATGCCATACGCACCACCTCAATGTTTTGAAAGGCCTGGTAGTTTTTAAGGGTTGCGGTGAAATGTGCGGAAATTTTGAGGGGTAAAGTTATAGGAATCTTTATAAGTATTGAAATTTAATTCTACGTTAGATGAAAACTGAACTCATTGTTACTTTACAAAAATCATTTGAAGAGTATGCCCATACAGTAGATAACGTTGAATTTTGGTATGCCCGGGACTTGCAAAAACTTTTGGATTATGACAAGTGGGAGAATTTTGCCCACGTTATTGATAAAGCAAAGGTTACATGTCAAAATTCTAAGCAAAGTGTTGATGACCATTTTGCCGGCGTCAGGAAAATGGTTTCACTCGGTTCTGGCGCCGAACGTCAAATAGATGATTTCATGCTTACTCGTTACGCCTGCTATCTCATCGCCCAAAATGGCGATCCAAGAAAAGAACAAATTGCTTTTGCCCAAAGCTATTTTGCAGTTCAAACCAGAAAACAGGAGATAATAGAGCAAAGAATAGCTCTCATTGAAAGATTGACCGCACGGCAGAAATTAGTGGCTTCTGAAACTGAACTCTCCAAACTAATTTATGAACGAGGTGTAGACGAAGCTGGTTTTGCTAGAATCAGAAGCAAAGGTGATGAGGCTTTGTTTGGTGGACTTACTACGTTGGAAATGAAAAATAAGCTGAAAATCTCACAAAAAAGACCACTGGCTGATTTTCTGCCCACTATTACAATTACTGCAAAGAACCTAGCCGCAGAGATTACGAACTTTAATGTCAAGAAAGAAGATCTCACTGGAGAAACTCCCATCACTCAAGAGCATGTTAGAAATAATGTAGATGTCAGAAAACTTCTTGCTAAAAGCGGCATAAAGCCGGAAGAATTGCCCCCAGAAGAAGATATTCAGAAACTGCAACGAAAAGTAAAATCTGAAGAAGAGAAAATTGCAGAAACATCAAAAAGGAAAGTGCAAAAGAGGTTAGGATAATGCCCTATAAATTCAGCCCCTCATCGCTCAGTTTATTGAAAGACTGCCCCTGCTGCTTCTGGCTGCATTTCAATAAAAAGATAAAACGGCCCGAGACTATTTTTCCCTCACTGCCTTCAGGAATGGATAAAGTCCTCAAAGAGCATTTTGATTATTTTCGCAGGGAAAAGAAATTGCCGCCGGAATTGAAAGAATTAAAGGGGGTCAGCTTGTTCGATGATGAAGAACTGCTCAAGGTCTGGCAGAATAACCGCAAAGGTATTCAATGGACTGATGCAGATGGAAATGTGTTTCGGGGCGCCCTGGACATGCTGTTGCAGAAAGGAAAAAAATTGATAGTGCTTGATTTCAAAACCCGGGGCTATCCTACCAAAGAGGACACGCACCTTCACTATAAAGACCAGCTTGACATTTACAATTTTCTCTTGCGGAAGAATGGCTATGCCACGGAAGATTATTCTTACCTGCTCTTTTATCATCCGCTGGGCGTTGATGCGGATGGCAAGGTGAATTTCCATGCGCATCTGGTGAAGATGGACGTTGAGATCAAGAATGCCGAGCGGATAATTAAAGAGGCATTGAATGTTTTAGCTGGTGAAATGCCTCCGACAGCCGAGAAATGCGGATTTTGTGAATGGGCGAAATGTGCTTCCACGTAATGGGCAATAAGAATCCCTAATTTTTCGCTTGAGCAACTCCTTCCCGAATTATGGTACGAAGGAAGAATACAACATTAATATTCTTTGGGAGAAGGTACTCAATCAACGAGCATATAAATTCCAAGTCCGGCTGTTCCCAGACCAACGACTACTCCGACAACCCCTAATTCCATTAATGAATTATCCGTCCTGCAGGAATAACTGCTGGAATGCCCGCTACAAACTGCAACCTCACCATCAGTAACCAGCGGTACACTAATTAAAGTTACTAATGCTCCCGTCACAATAAGAACATACCCCAAAGAATCATTTTGCGTATTCCGCCGTGGCTCCGCCGGTGGAAGCGGGCCGTTTGCTGGCGATGGTTGCTGGGAATAAGAAGATGCTGGCCCTGTTGGAGGTGGAGATTGGAGATAAGGTGGTGCAGGCTCTTCGGGAGTTGTTGACGGGGAATTAGGATTGATGTAATATGTCCTGGGGCGATCGTCTTCATTAGTAGGAACATTCTGGGCCAAGGCATCCAGGTTAAAATCAGGAACTAATCTCCGATGGTGAAGTGCAGCATAGCTCCTCTTCTGGATTTCTGCTGACGGGGAATACGATGGTTCTGGCTCGGCAGAGGCGGCCGCAGAGGTTAGCAGCGTTCCGGCAACCACTACCGGCATGATTATGGTTCTGTTGAGACGCTGCACAATGTTCTCTAATCCCATGGAATGGCAAAATTAATCTTTGTATATAAACTTTTTGCTATTATTTAGTAAAGAAACATAACATTTAAATAGAAACTAATAACTGGGCTGTCAATGGGAAAGACTATTGAAAATCTGGTCAGGAGTACTCAGGGGCTTGCCACTGCCCTTGCATTTGTTTCTTTAACGTCATGTGCAGTTTATGCCCGGAGAGATTACAACCAGTATCCTGCCCACCGCAAAGAAATTGCCATGTCTAACATGAGGGCAATTGCCCGTGATGGAAGAAGTATAATTATTGATAATTCTTATCTTTCTTTTAATTTCAATGAGTGTGTACGGTATCGTAGAGTGACTTCAGGGGGGCCCGTACGTATGGACTATGATGTTTGTGACCAAGAAGTATCTCATTCGGGGGAGATGTACTGGGGTTCTATCCGGAGAATAACTACTGATGAACGTAAGGTAATAGTCTGTGATGATTCTTCCCGGTGTGTAACTTTAGGGTTTCGTGATTCCCGACAGGCGGCTGACTTTGCCGAGGCAATGAGTGTTTATCTTCAATAAAAATAATAATTTGCGGGCGCAGGATTAATTCCTCTTCTTCATTAAATGTATTTATGCTTTCTTCCTCCCTTCCTTCTTCACCCACTCTTTATACTCAAACAGAATTTTTGAACTATTAATTTTTCCTTCCTTATCTTTTACTTTATCGGCAATGAGGTTGTATTGATCATTTGCTTTGATCACAAATCCGGCTTCCAACAACGAAGAATCTTTCCGCTCCACCGCAGCGTCCACAATCGCCTGCGCACAGTCTGCCCGCAGCTGAATGTTGTTCCAAATCGCATCCCAATCGCCGGCAAATTCTTTTATTCTGGACGCCATCCGTTTCAGGATATCGGAATTGCCATTGCGCAGCTCGTCGGTAACTTCCAATTGATCAGTAATGGGATTGTAGACCATCAAATCAACAAAAGCGCCTTCTTTCAGCGGGTCGTCATCCCATTCCTTGCGGACTTCGGTGATCCTCAGCACTCTCTTGAATCTCTTGAGGCCGGAAATGACCGGATTGGTGGTCACGATAATGTCAATGGCCTTGAACGAGGTCTTAGGAACTCCAATATCGTTCACGACGCGGTCGTAGACGCCATATGGACTATCGGCATGAATCGTTCCCGCGACCACGTTGGCGGCTGCACCTACTCTCATCGCCTCAAATAAAGCGATCGCTTCTTTTGACCGGACTTCACCGACAAAGATAGCAGAATCTCCCAACCGCAGCGTGGAGCGGATGCCAATCGATGGATCCACTTCCGAGCCTGGCGCACTTAACGCAGATGCAACTTTCAATGATTCAATATTATAACCCAGCATACGCAGGGATTCCTGGGGCAATTCAAAGGTATCTTCAATCGTCAATATTCTGGTCCGGCGCATGATTTCAACTAAAAATGAGCCCAGCAAGGAGGTTTTCCCGCTGGAGCGCGTTCCCGCCACCAAAATGGTGGCGTTATTAGCGATCAGGAACCGCAGCAGTCCTGCGGCTAAGGCATTCATGTACTTTACCTTGGGCTGCATGTACAATGGAAAGGTCCAGGGAAAATCGCGATGCCGACGGAACGAGAACGCCAGCCCCGTCGGGTTCAATGGCGCCGAGATGGCTGCCACCCTCGAGGTGAATCCCGCTACCTTTAATTCCGTGTCCAGGATGGGATTGGCTTCGTCTAAAGGCCGGCCGGAAATTAATCGTAATTTAGTGGCCCAGCTCTCTACCTCTAATCGCGTGGGATAAATGTTAGTGTAGCAATCGCCGTAATCCTCGTGCACGATGAAGATAGGCAGTTCGCCGTTAGGGGAGTTGATGTTGACGTCCTGCACCTTGGGGTCGGACAGCAAGATCTCAATCAGGCCAAAACCAACGGTATAGCGCAGCAAGGCTTGGGCCAGCCCTTCCACCTTTTCATCATCTATCTCTAACCCCCGATGCTGCATCAGGTCATTCAACAGATCTTTTCCGATGTTCAAAAAGACTTCCCGCATCCGCTGCGGATCAACGAACTCTTCTCTCGTCGGCTTATGCTCGGACAGGATGCGTTTGGCGTCATCGAGCAATCCATACTCTTCTTCCGAAAACCGGAATTCCGGCGGGGTGAGATGATATATCATCTTGATATCATCGTCAAATCCAAAGATATTCACTTCATTCTTCTCTCCATTCTCCCCTTCCCTGCCAAAAGAATAGCTCTCCAGCAGGTTTCCGGAAGGGAATTCAGAAATAAGTTTGGTATACATGAAGTCCGGCCGGGTGTTGGGATGGAAAATGGTGCCGTAAATCTGCCGCTGGCCGAAGGAGTATTCCTTAAGATGAGGCTGCAGCAGGGCAATGATCTTTAACTGCTCCACTTTCTGCAGCGCATCCTTGATCATGCCCAGGTATGCCTGCTGGCTGACCGCATGCCGCTGATCCAGCAATCGGTCCAACTGTATGCTCTGGTCCCGCTCCAGCCGTTTCAGCTCGACGTAGGCTGCCAGGGGGTCTTCTTTAAGCCTGGTAGCAATAATGCGCTGAAACTTGGCATACGAACCTCGGATGTATCGCTCATGCGCCGGATCCGTAATGAGTTGTGAATACTGTTTACGTTCATCCTGGTTGAGCTTGCGGTGCAGCGATGCCAGTTCTGTCAGCAGCGTGGTTTGGGAGAAGTCATATTCATATTCCCGGAGCTGGGTGATGATGATGGTGGTGACGCCAGACACCTGCTGCAATATATCAATGACTTTGCTCAGGCAGAGTTCGCTGTATTCAATAGAAGGTGGGAAAGAACATTTTTCTGCAGAGATGCGCAGGATTTTATTTTCTCCTTCGTGGTACGTCTCGTACTCAAAGCAGGGGTTGTCGGAGGGCATGTTTAAGGTCAGGTTTACTCCAATATATTAATATCTATCGACAGTTCATTAGATCTCTTTTTCGCTGGATACAATAATTTCTGTGGTTATGTCTATCACTTCACGGCATATTTTAACGAAATATTCAAATTCTTCCATTTTCTTATATGCAGTTTCAGTGCCATATTGAAATTCTTCTCTTACTATAATTAGACTTTGATCTATTTCTTTTGCCTTGGTTATATTGAGAAGGTTTATGTATTTAAGATCAATTGTAATTAAGCCTTGCTCGGTGAGCATTTCCATTAGGGCTAAAGTGCATTCTTGATTTCTACTCTCGTAACCGAACTTTATTAATATTGCTAAAAAGCAATGATAGATGCAATAGAAAAAGGCACTTCCGGACCAGTCTGAATAATTGTTCTCCTTAAAAAAAAGTGCCGCGTTAAGATTATGCTCTGCTTTTTTCACGTGGTCTTGTGCCAATGTTTCCGATGGCCGAACTTTAATTAATCCTCGGTGTAAATCACTTTCCGCTAATTCTTTCTCTGCTTTCTTCAAGCACCATTCAACTTTATTGTTGGAGTGTGTCATTATAACCTTGACTTCGGCTCGGGAACTGCGAAATTGCCATAAGCCTGCTGCGCTTGATATACTGCCTTAATGAGTTTCTCATATCCATAAAGTACATAGCCAAACCGCAGAGCATTAAGTACAACTGGATCCGGCTTTTTCAAATTTGTAATAAGATCTTGGGATGTTTGATTGATCGGATGGATCGGCTTAAGAAGTATGCGGTTTTTCATAGTTATCCATTCGAGGATAGTTTTGAATTTGGTTTTAGTGAACACCAGTAGCAGATCGATATCATGGGCTTTATCATAATCTCTGACTGTTGAACCGAAAAGAATGATAATTTGCAGTTGGGGAAATAGTTCTTTAAATTCAAATAGCCAGCGAGCTGCTTTCTCTTTTGACTCTTCCATTAGCAGTATTTCAATCATTTTACGCGCGTATATTTCATTAAGATTTATTTTATAAAATACGGCTTTCCCATATTGGCGTCCCAGGAGTAATCCTTGTTTTTCTAATTTCTTAACTATTTTTAATGCGCCTCGACGGGACATTTGCAGCTTTTTGGAGACAGAATTGGCATTATAATCTTTACTAAAATCTTTGAAGAGGAGGAGCAGTACTTCTCTCTCTTTGGTGGCGAGTGGGGGCATGTGTGAACCTATAGTTCCCATATGTGAATTAATAGTATATAAAGGTTGCGTAACTTAACCTTTTAAGATATAGTCTTCCATAAATACTCAAAATACTTTCGATAATTTTTAGCCAAGGTCTCATGTTTCACTACAAAAGCAACCGGTTTTTCCAGCCAGAGCACGTTTGCAACATAGTCGCCATAAATATAAATGACGTTCAGTCCACTAATGATTTTTGGGAGCACTCTGTACTCATAATATTTTGATTTGGTGATAGGCTTATTTCTAGATTCGTGGACGAGCAAGAGCCTCCACTTGCATTTGAGTTTTTCTCTTTTCTTGTTGTAATGAGGCCAGAAATACGGTAATCTGTTTTCAACGTCACCTGTTGCCCCTATAAACAATACTTCCTGATAATTTAAGCAATCTTTAAGAATGGTCTTAATTCCTTCATTCCCCCGGTATATCTGGGCTTCAATTTCTGGAGATAAGGAGAGGAATTTTTGCTTGAGAGCAGGAATTTCTTTTTTCAGTTGTGATTTTTCCTCATCGATTTTTGCTTTCTTTTCGTCGAGGTAGCGCAGGATATTTTCGGGATCTTTTGGCTGGAAATATTTAATCTTGTTTTCAATGACATAGGTAACCAGCCCTTTGTCAGCGAGTTTTTGAAGTGCCTCATACGCATTCTTACGATGAACACCAGAATTTTCTACCAGTTTCCCGGCAGAGGTAACTCCCAGTGATAAAATGCTGTAATAAACTTTAATCTCTGTTTCTGTTAACCCTATACTTCGTAATAGTGAGCGGCTCATGCACTTTCAGAGAGCTGTACGCTATATAAAGATTGTGGTGGTATATAGTGACCACAAAGATTAATCAATATCGGTTGTTTGGTAAAGGCTACTATGACCGAAACACTTAATGCTTTACAATATCTGGTTGATGAGAATCCTATTCTTCAACACCCCTTGCTGGTCTCTTTTGCTGATTTACGCAAAAGTCAGGTAAAATCGTGGGCGAGGGAGCAATACTACTTGTCACTTTCATTTGCAGATACACTGGCCATACTTTTTGCCAGAGTTCCCTTTACATACGTTGCCGAAAAAAGACAGTTGGCAGATATGTTTTATACAGAAGTGAGAGGTGGGAATGATCTTTACTCTCATGAAGCTGAGTTTGCAGCAATGGCCTCATTTTTAGAACTTAATCTGGAGCAGCTGCAACAAGAAAGGCCTAAAACACATACTCAACAATTTATCGATGACCGGTTAGCTCTATGCTCGCAAAAACCAATTGCACAGAGTTTGGCGGCGATGGCGCTGGGAAATGAGTATCTTAATCTTTCTATTTTTAAATCCTATCGTGATGGAATTCCTAAAATATCTGGCTTGGCGAGTTGCCCCTTGGGATATTTTGATGCCCATCTGCGCGATGAATATGATGATTTTAAAATCATGGATGCTGCCTTTCAAAAAGTAAGTAGTGGCCTTGATAATGGCGTAGAGCGAGCGGTGAGAAAATTATTAGAAATTAGAACCCACTATTTTGATGCTCTTTGGGAAGATTTGAAATAAGAGTAGGAGGCATATTTATTTCTGATACGTCTCAGCAATAATTCTCAGCATATATTGCTGGTCTCGTTGAAGTGTTTCAACGAATTGATTAATAACGCCCTCTTTAATCTTTTTAAACTTTTATGAAATACCACTCCAAAATACTCACATAACTTTATTTAACTGCCGGCCATTTATACGGTTATGGCAGCTGCTCCCGCTCTTCCCCAGGGTTTTGAACCTGCAAAGCTCTACGTCTGGGTGAAAAGCCTGGAAAGCAAAGTTAACGTGCTGTTGCGGGAAGTGGATGTGCTCAAGAATGATTTCGTGAAGCGCAACCAGGATTTACGCCAGGACGTCAGGGTCTTGTCTGAGGATCTTCTCGAGGTGAAGCATCAGCACGAAAAGATGCTGCAGACGATGGACTTGGTCATTAAGGAACTCAAGCAGACCGCTGGCGTTGAAGAGGTGCAGGTGCTCAAGAAGTACGTGGAGTTTTGGAATCCAATGCAGTTTGTAACCCAGCAGGACTTAGATCGAGCACTGGAAAGCAAGCCCATGGGAAAGAATTAAAAAGAACCTCTTTCATACTACCAAAAAAGGTGATTGATGATGGTATTACCGGCACAAAATCTCGTTTCCGAAGTACTGGCGTTGCGCAGCCAGGGGCTTACTGATAATCTTATCATGGAAGAATTGAAAAGCCAGGGCTATACTCCGCCGCAAGTCAGCCTGGCCATTGCCCAGGCAGATTCTCCGTCCCCGTCATTTCAGGATGCTGCTCAATATGCTGGGTCCGCTTCCGGATACTCTTCCTCTGGCGCTGCTGATGAAGGCAACATCTATGAGCGTCTCGAAGAATTCACGGAGAATATGATTGACCAGAAATGGGATGAGCTGATTGCGGAAGTGAAGAAAATCGTTTCCTGGAAGGAGAAGATGGAAAGCCAGCAGCAGCAGTTGCAGAATGATGTAACTAAGCTCAAAGAGGATTTTCGGGTTCTGCATCAGGGCGTTCTGGGCCAGCTGGAGGAATATGACACCCGCATGCGGGACGTGGGCACGGAGCTTAAGGCAGTAGGAAAAGTCTTCAAGGATGTGATTCCGGAATTCGTGCAGAACGTGAAGGAATTGAAAGGGCTGACGCTGAAGAAGTGATTCTATTGATAATTTTATGGCACGAGTTTATTTAGATTAAATAATATGTCGGGTTGGTGTCCAGAAAACATACTTAAAATGGTCCTCCAAAGAAAGTTCTCTGCCCAATAAAAGTATTTTAGTAACTAAAAAGTGACAAAACATTTATAAAGTAGCGATGGTTTTAGGATATTAAAATGAACCCAGAACAACTTCCTGTTTATACACCTGAATATCAACATTGTCCTCAACTAAATGGTACATGGCACGTCCGCAGGGTATCTTCCGGATTAGTAGCTAAACTTTCTAGATCGTGGGAATTTTTTGTTGATATGGACACTGATGAAGAGGAAAGAAGAAAGTCAAACGAAGCTGTAAGAGATAGTTTGCTAATAGGTCTTGAAAATGAGTATTCAATGTTAAAAGCAGTCTATGAAGCAGGTGTATCTGTTCCGAAGCCGGAAGGGGTATTTCTTGTTCCAGTTCCTAGAGACGGAATCTTAAATTATCTTCAGGGGAGAAAGCTTCTTACGCCAGGAATTCTTATGCAGTACATAGCGGGAATTCCAATGAATAAGTTAAGAGGTAAGCGGTTAGACGAGGCTTTTCGTCTTCGCCATGAAGAATTAAGGAAATGTAAAATAGCCGGATTCGACCCTTTGGACACCATCGAAAGAAATGCTATTTATAGTCCACTGGAAAATAAGGTTTATCTTGTTGATGTTGAGAATTGGCAAACTATAGACCCAGCTAATCCAGTACTTTTGCCGTAACGCCATAAATTTTCTTTAGTGCCAAATTATTTACAAGAAAAAATCTCATCCCTGCGTCAATAAAGCTACCGCAAAGATCGCAATGATGAATAACACTATCATCCCAATGACCTTCGGATGAAATAACGTCCCCGTAATGTTCTTTTCGAAATTGGCAGACGTCGTCGTACCGCCCGTCGCGTTAACCGATGACTGCTGCACTGCACCGCCCGCTTCCAAAAAAGATTGCCCAAAGACATTGCCAAAGGCAGCAATGGCAATAATCAAGCCAACTCCAATCAAAGTCCAGTAAACACCTTTATCTTTTGCAGCCGAGGCTAAGTCCGATTCTTTCAGCCCGAACATCATGAAAATCAGCAGCAGCAGCACAAAGAAGATGATAGCAACCGCAAACCAGGGGATCATGAAATTAATCATCTCTACCACGTTGCGGGAGAGCAGAATCATAAACGCTACTGCCGCACTGATGATCCCGTTAATTCCCGGCGAACCCCCCGATACCTTGGTCTTCTGCAGGATGGCAAAGGTAAGCGCCCACACCAGAATAAATGGAAAGATAACGTCAAACGTCTTTAGTAATCCGATATCCAGCACCGTTGCCATGTAGTTGTATCCTTATCTTTTTTTAATCTCTTATTTTTTCTCAAACACTCTATTTCTTCTCAAAGAGCTTGGCCAGGCCTTCCATGATTCCCTGACCAGGTGTTTTCGAGCCCGGTTCCCGGGTGATAAACCAGACAATGACTCCAAAGACCAGGATGACGATGATTAATTCCGTTAAATCCGGCGTCCACCAGGAAAAGGCAGCATAGGGGCCAGTCCACAAGTTTAACGCTGCACCAAAGATGTACAGCACAAAGCCAATGGCAACTACGGCAATGATGGGCGCAGCCGTCTTGGAAAAATCAGTGCTAAAGATTCCCATCAGCAGCAACAGCATGATGGATGCGATGGCCACTAACGAAATGCTCGGGAGCGATTGATTCATAACTGCTACCGGATCGTAACCCAGAGGATAGCTGCCCGTGATATGGGGGATGACAAATAATAACCCTAATACCAGGGCGATAATGACATTGAAATTTTTGTTCTCGCCCAGAATCTTGGTTCGTTGCATCACCGCAAACACGATGGTAAACACTAAAATAAAAGGGAGCAGGAAATCAACCACTCCAAAATTCTGCAGGGACGCCGCCACATTGGAAAATGCAGGATATGCCATAGTAATAACCTCCGTTTAATCTTTTTTTGCCTCTTTCTTGCCGCTGTTGGGGTCTCTGATCACAAACCACATGAAACCCAGGATGATGATGACAAAAATGATAGTGATGGCCCATTCTTCATTCCAGAAGACAAACAAGGCAAAGACATACTTTAGCCAATCTAATGCGTTCAGAAAAATGACCACGATGCCCAGGAACATTACCACCATGAAAAACGTGATCCAGCCGGGATAATCCTTCAGCGTGAATTCCTTGCTGCCGAAAAATACGCCCACTAACAGCAGAAATGAAATGGCCAGGATAAGTAACAGCACGATGTTGGCCATCACCTGGTTTATCACCGCGACTAGTTGGGTCGATGCAATGACTAGAAAAGCAACCACAAAGGCGACCATGGCATTGAGGTTCTTCTTGGTTATTTCCCGCTCCCCTACTTTCTCCATGCCCAGGATTTTAGTCTTTTCCAATATGGCAAAGACAATGGTGAATACTAATAGAAACGGCAGGATGACATCATATACTCCCAGCTTGCCCAAGAACCCTATAGCGCTGCGAAAGCCGCTTTCTTCCACCATCTACCAAAAACCCCCTGGATTTTTGGAAGATGCTAAAAAATCTCTATTTTTTATCATCTCATTCAGCCTCATTTTTCCTGAAGCAGACTAAAAGAACATAATATATAAATGTTTCTTTTCTCCCGCTTAAAAACGAATACTTTAAATAGTAGTAACCCTATCTTCTGCCACCGGAGGCTGGTCAAAAGTGAGGTGGAGATTTTTCATTGCATTAGTTCTGCTGGTCTTATCTTCCTCTTTTGTACTCGCCCAGTCCACCATTGACGTTACTCCACTCGACTACCAAATAACTACGGCTGAAGAAGCATCTTTTGAAGTTACCGTGAGCAATACGGAAAACGTTACCCGGGTGTATACACTCTATGGGTTGGATGCCGTCTGGGGCGTTGACGTGGCGGATAGAAAATTTTCTCTCAATCCCGAGCAGTCGAAGACGACCACGGTGCGCGTAAAACCTCTCGGCCCCTTCCAGCCGTCAACGTATGCCATTAAATTGTATGTCGATGCCAGTACGCCGGGTGATACTGCTCCGGTCGAACGCTACCAGCGGGACTTGACGGTTGTCTTATACCCGGAGCAGCCCGTCGAATATCTTCCGTCCATTGGCGTTACCGTGGACGTGAATGAGAAAATCAGCCCCCGCAATCCGTTGTCCATCAAGCTCTTCCTGGAAAATCGCAATCCTTTGAATCTTGCGGGAATGACCGTGCGCATCGAGAGTGACATCCCTGAATTTGCCCAGGACGCAGTGGTAGATCTTCCGCCCCGGGAGCAGAAGACGGTAGAATTTTCCATTACCCCTAATCCTTATCAGCAGCCTCGAGAGTATACGCTTTTCTTTGTCTTTGAACGGAATGGTGAAACCATCAAGGTGGTGGAGAAGAAGATAGAGATATTGCCGCTCCTTCCCGGATTTCGGGTAGAGCCAATTGAGGAAACTATTTTCTTGAAAAAATTTACCCAGGTTCGCATTACGAATGAAGGGAATGTCTTGAATACGCAGGACGTGAAAGTGCCCGTTTCCTTGCCTGCCGCTTTGTTTACCAGCGGAGTTGACGTAGGGAGTGAACAGGGCCGTTTTTACCTGCATTGGAGCCTAGCCCTGCGTCCGAATGAATCAACGACTATCGAGTACGTGACCAATTATCGCATCCTGCTGTACATCATAGTGCTGCTGGCGCTGTTTGGCCTCTTTTACTGGGCAGTACAGCCGCCGGTACAGGTGCGCAAGCATGCGGTGGCTGTAAAGGCAGGAGAAGATGGTACATTATCAGAACTTAAGGTTACTTTGGAAGTCCGCAACCGCAGCCGGAGGCAGTTGAAAAATATTGTCGTCACTGATATCGTGCCCAGCATTGCCAACGTGACCAAGAACCTGGAGTTAGGCACCTTAAAGCCGCTGGAGATCAAGGAAACCCACCGGGGAACCAAGATCAGCTGGTCTCTCCCGGAGTTGGACGGTCATGAACATAGGATCATTACGTATGCGCTGCGAACGAAATTAAACGTTTTGGGCGATTTTAGCCTGCCCCGGGCCACGATTGAATATGGCAAGCGCCGGGGAAAAGTAGGGAAGGCCTATTCCAACATCTTTCGTTTGAGTAGCTGAATGTGATTGTTGCATCATAAAAACATTTATATATGAGTTTGCGTATGTAGGGCACAGAGGGATTAAAACATGAAAGATTTTTTTTTACGCTTGCGAGAAAAATTTACTCAGCCGGTGGGGGAAGAGGGAGTTGAACCGCAAAATTACGTGGAAGTGACTTCCGGTTCGAAGGAAGAGAAGTCCAAGGTGGTCGTCCGTCCGTTCGTGATGGAAGAATTTGAGGATATCAAGGAAGTCTTGGACGTGATTCGGGAAGGTTCTACCATTGCCCTGATCAACATCAAGCCGCTGAAAGACAAGGACATCGTGGAACTGAAGCGGGCCATTTCTAAGTTACGGAAGACCTGTGAAGCTATTGAAGGCGACATTGCCGGCTTTGGCGAGGATTATGTGGTTGCCGTTCCGTACTTTGCCAGCATTTACCGCAGTAAGGCGATGGCCGAGAAGGCGCAGCAGAAAGAATAAATTTTTTAGTGTGGTTTTGGTTTTCTGTTTATTTTTCGGATGTTAATTTATACCTCTTTTTTTTAATTTTCAATAGATTAAAAATAATCTAATATTACGAAATCTTCCTGGAAGACTGGGGTGTTGCGGCACGTTTAGGGTTTGGGCCAGTTTTTCTTCAATGGTCTTTTCCACTAAATTTTTCCAAAATTTTATAAACTATTATCATTCTGTCTCTGGTACGCCACGGTGGCACAATCTGGTACTGCGCAGGATTGCTAGGTGCGCTGATGCGAACCACGATGAACATCAGTTCCGCGCAGAGATCCTGTCCCTCTGGGATTCCCAGTTCAAATAGGGGCGGTTAAGGCAGTACGCCTTGAACGTCCGTGAGAAAGTCTGGGCCGTGGCGTTTTTTTTTCTTTTTCATTCAATTCCCTATATATTCCCTATAACTATAAACTAGGTAGTGTACTATCACGTTTTTAGTTCGCTTATAATGCCTCACTTTGGTGAGGCTATATGTATGAACTAACTTTTAAGAAAAGAGTGTGGATAGTTAAGCAATATTTGGGCGGTGTTTCCACTTCAAAAATTGCTTTAGCTCAGAATATAAGTTGTAGAACGGTGCAGAAATTAGCGAAGATTTATGCTCAAGATGGCTGGGATGCTCTTAAAGATCATAAGACGGGTCGTTCTGAGACTATTCTAAACGAGAGCGCGGTCATTATCATTCTTGATCTGCGTAAGCGCTTTGGCTACGGCGCTTGCCATATTGAGCAAATCCTCAAACAAAAAGGATTTGCCATTTCGCACCGGCAAATCGAAAAAGTGCTGGTGCGAAATGACATGGTAAAGCCAAATATCAAGAAACAGAAGCCACGTAAATGGGTACGTTATGAACTTCCAAATCCTAACGACCTCTGGCATACTGATTGGTCATTCGACCCATTCACGAATCAAAATGTAGCAGTATACATAGATGATAGAACACGTCTTATTACTTGCTTCGGCGTGTTTAAGAGAGCAACCGCAGAAAATAGTGTTGCTCTCTTGTACTCAGGTATTGCTGAGTATGGCAAGCCAAAAGCAGTGATGACTGATCATGGTTCACAATATTATGCTAATCACCCTAATGCTGAGCAGGAAAAAACACTATTCAGATCTACGCTTGATATTTTAGGCATTAAACATTGTTTGGCTCGGGTCAACAGACCCCAAACGAATGGAAAAGTAGAGAGATTCTTTCGGACTTACAAAGAAGAGTATACCATTGGCACATTCTCTTCTTTAGGGGATTATATTAAACATTATAATGAAGTGAGGCTCCATATGAGCCTCCATTATAAGACCCCTAAAGAAGTGTGGAGCGAATTAGTTTCGTGATGCGAACCAGTTTCGGGATAATAGAGTTAAATGCGGCGCGGTGGTTAGTTCAGCCTATTTAATTTCTTTCTCATACCCGCAATCCAGACACGCCTGCACCTTCTTCCCTTTGTACTCATAAATGTCAACATGAGAAGAGCCGCATTTAGCACATTTATATTTATCACCCGGTAAAGCAGTATGAACCATGGTAAACTCAAATCAGATGCTCCGAACACCTTTCTCATTCTCCGGCGGAAACATCCGGGCAATTTTCTCCTGCTCTAATAGTGTGTCCTGCCACTCTTTCCAGGCCCCAATATCCATCCCAAATGAAACGGTGCTTCGCAACAACGCTAACACTGCCGCATCTGCTGCGGAGAATCGGCGAATACAGAACTGCTGCGGGCCATAGAACTCTCTGATCCTATTTAAACGATAGGATATTTCTGCCTGCAGGTCTTTCTTCTGCTCAGGAGAGTATTGGAATACCCGGAACGATTTTCCTGACTTTTGCATCCGTTCGGCTATGCTCGGATTTTCCATATAGAAGGGCCCAAAATAAGATGCAATTTTATTACATGCTTCCATAACGGTAAGAATTTTGATTCGTTCCCGTTCATTGCCCCCTAACATTTGGTACGTCGCCGTGTAATGCCGATCTAAATAATCGAGAGCGTGCAAACTATCACACAGAACAATATCTCCATACTGGACTACCGGAACGGTTTCAATTGGGGTCAAACGCAAAAATTCTGCTGATTTTTTTCCAAGGTCGACATTGACGTGTTCAAACGGCAGATCTTTCCAGATGAGCGCTGCGCGTACTCGGGCGGCGTACGGTGAACCGATACCATAGATAGTTATCATTGTTTTACATTTGTAAAAAAGTGGCGGTGGCGTGATTTTCAATGTTCCCCCCAGGTCGAGGGCGA